>NZ_CP102845.1:3843000-4174000 GCF_013307435.2 Microvirga terrae | reverse complement strand
GTTAAGCGAGTTCCCAGGACAAAACATTCATTTCGCACGATACCGCGCGGGCACGATCCATTATGCTGCGTTTCCTCATTCTCCTCACCCTCGTTGCCGTTTTCCTCCATCTCTACGGGCCGATCCTCTTCGGCCGCGGCCCCCTGTCGAGGAAACTGAAGCGGATCCCGATCCAGATCGGCGTCTTCGTCGTTCTGGCGCTCACCACGATCAACGGATTCCGGAGCGCTGCGCCGGCCTCCGAGCCGCAAGCCGCCGCAACGCAGGCGGCGCCCGACGTGGAGACGACCGCGGCGATCGCGCCCCCCGCCGTCGTCGAGCCTCTGATGCCGAAGGATGCGGCCGCCGCCTGCGTGGAACAGGCGCTGAACGAGGCGCGCGCCACCGAGGATGTCGTCGGCCAGACCTGGCTGTCATCCGTCGAGGGCTTTCTCGAGACGGCGCCCGGAGAGGTGACGGTTCAGTTCGCCGTCGGGCCGAGGGTCGGGCCGCCGAAGGGGCCGCAATGCCGGTCGGAGGCGCGCCTGACCTGTTCCGTGGCCGGCCGCGACGTCAGGCCCATCACGCCCGTTCACATGACAGGAGCCCAGATCTCCTGCTGAGGCGATTGGTCTGATCAGCGGACCTCCGGCGCGCGAGCGATCAAGCAGAGTTCAACAGCCGCGGGCTGCAAGGTCATGGACATGGCCCGCCTGTCGGTTATGTGAGACTCCCATGGGCGGCCCTCGCCGCCGGCCTCGCACCATGGGAGACCTGATCGTGACCACACCAACCCGACGCCAAGCCCTTCTCGCCGGCGGTGCCCTCCTGGCCGGAATGGCCCTGAGCCTGGCCCCCGCTGCCGCCCAGACCTTCCCGGTCCGTCCGATCACCATGGTGGTGCCCTTCGCGGCCGGCGGCTCCACCGACGTGGTCGCCCGCATCATCGCCCAGAAGATGTCCGAAGGCCTGGGCCAACAGGTGATCATCGAGAACGTCGCCGGTGCCGGCGGCAGCACCGGCGCGGCGCGGGTCGCCAAGGCGGAGCCCGACGGATACACGATCCTGATGGGCACGGTGGCCACGCACGCGCTGAACCCGCTCATGCTCAAGCGCAAGCCCTACGACGCAGTGACGGACTTCGCGCCGGTATCGCTGCTCGTGGTCGTGCCCAACGTGCTGGTGGTTCATCCCAGTCTGCCGGCCAAGACGGTGCCGGAACTGATCGCGCTGCTGAAGGCGGATCCGTCCAAGTACAATTACGCTTCGTCCGGCGTTGGCACGCCTCTGCACCTGTCGGGCGAATTGTTCAAGAGCATGGCCAAGGTGTCCATGCAGCACATCGCCTATCGCGGCTCCGGTCCGGCCCTCAACGACGTGGTGGCGGGCCAGGTCCCGATCATGTTCGACAACCTGCCCTCCGCGTCCGAATTCATCCGCGCCGGAACGCTGCGCGGCATTGCCGTGACCACCAAGGAGCGGGCGCCGTCCTTCCCGGACATGCCGACCATCGCCGAGGGTGGGCTTGCCGGCTACGAGACCTATACCTGGAATGCTCTGTTCGCACCCCCCAAGACCCCGAAGGAAGTCATCGACCGGCTGAACGCCGAGGCCCTCAAAGCCGTGAAGGATCCGGCCGTGCAGGAGCGGCTGAAGACCTTCAGCGCCACGGTGGTCGGATCGACTCCGGAGGCCCTTGGCGAGCACGTCAAGACCGAGATCGCCAAGTGGACCCCGGTCGTGAAGGAGGCCGGCGTTCAGATCGACTGATTCGGTTCTTGCTCATGAGGCTCCTCCCGGCGACGGACCCGTCGCCGGGGCGACGCTCCCGTTGGAAGGAACCACGTCGCTTCAGTGCAGCGCGGCCATCATGCGCCGGATGGTCGCCTGAAGGAGCTCGATCGCGGATTCCGTGCGGTCGCCGCTCGCGAGCATCGCCAGGGATGCGTCGCCAGGGCTCGCCATCGCGGTCTCGAGCACCGCGTAATAGGCGAGATCCCGGGTCCGGCCGCTGGCCTCCTGCCGGAGCGAGCTGATCGCTTCGATGATCCCGAGCGATTGCCCGCTGCCGACGAGGTCGCAAGCCTTTTTCAGGACGCCGAGAACTGTAATTTCCATGACATTCGCCCGTCTTCGGCCGGGTTCGGCCCGGCCTTGATCCATTGTGGTCTCGAAGGGCCCGATGGCCCCGAGGGGAAGGATAACATAACGCTCCGGGATCGAACTACGCCAATTGTCGCGCCGGACGGGCAGACGAACGAAAACGCTCCGGCCCACGCCGGAGCCGGAGCGCCGTGGTCGGTTCGGGAAGCGTCAGCGCGCCTTTACCGCATGATCGGTGAAGTCGCTGAAGAGGCCGTCGACGCCCAGGGCATAGAAGGCCTTGTACTCCGCCGCCGGGTCGCCCTTGAAGTCCGATGTCAGGCGCTTCGGCTCGCTGCGGAACGTCCAGGTGAACACCTGGAGGCCGGCCGCATGAGCGTCCCTGACGACGCTGGAGGGCTCGGTGAGCACGCGGTCGCGCTCGTCGATCGTGCCGTCGCCGTTGAGATCGTCCGGCTTGCCGTCGTTGTTTCGGTCGACCTGCCGGCTCGCCAGGATGTAGGGCTTCCAGGGCGCGATGATGTCGGCATAGGTTTTCACCTCGGCGAGGCCCTCCCTGGTCAGGAGGTCCTGGTTGGTGCGCTTGTCCCCGATCACCACGAAGTCATAGGGCTGCGCATAGGGCGTCTCCATGACCATCCTGCCGTCCTTGTCGACGTCCGCCCCGTCGACGAGCTGCGCCAGGCGCACGTCGATCCGGGTGTTCAGGTATTTGAGGTTCGCAGTCTCGAAGCTCTGGATCACCACGGGCGAATCCTTCGCCGTCCAGCCGGCCTTCGTCAGCACGGCGACGAGACGATCCTCGATCGGCAGGCCGAGCGCCGCATGGAAGGTGGGATGCTTGGTCTCCGGCGCAATGCCGATGGTGCGCCCGCGGGCGGCCGATTCCTTCTTCACCAGGTCGATCACCTCGTCCAGGGTCGGGATCTGGAACTGGCCGTTCTTCGACTGGTCGCGATCCGCCATGGCCTGCTTGGCGCGCAGCTGCTTGATCTCGGCCAGGGTGAAGTCGCCCGCGAACCAATCGGTCGTGTCGACGCCGTCGACCTTGCGGGTGGTCTTGCGGGACGCGAATTCTTGCCGCTCGGCGACATCGGTCGTGCCGCTCAGCATCGGCTCGTGACGGGCCACGAGCACCCCATCCTTCGTCACCACGAGATCGGGTTCGACGAAGTCGGCCCCCATCTCGATGGCGAGCTTGTAGCCCTCGAGGGTGTGCTCGGGGAGATAGCCGCTGGCGCCGCGATGGGCGACCACGGTCGTGCGCTCGCCGGTCAGCGTCTTCTCCTGGGCCGCGACCGGCTCGAGCAGCGCGGGCAGGGAGACGGCGAGCGTGCTCAAAATGGCAATGTGCTTCATGGAATCCTGTTCCTCCTGGCCGGTCACCTGCCATCGAACCCGTGACATCCCGATGACGGAATCACGGGCCAGGGGACAGGCCTGCGGGAGAGGGTGTCACAAGGAGGGCGGGCGCGGAACAGGCAAGGCGAGGGGATCGTGCCGTCACTCATCGGCTCATGCTCCAGGCCCTTCCGGCGACCTTTGATGACGTGCCGTCGCGAGAAGGCCCGGCGGCACGTCACATGAGAGCGTGGTCGTCAGAGGACGAACGTCACGTCGTTGATGTTGGTGATGCCCTGGAGGATCACCACGTCGTCGTCACCACCCGCAAGGGTCAGCTGGAGATTGCCTCCGACGACCGTACTGCTGAGCACGGATCCGCCGGCGCCCAGGTCGACCACGTCGCCCTCGGTTTCGCTGTAGTCGACAATCAGGTCGGTCTCCGTCACGTCATTGTCCCTCTCAGGTCCGAACACGAATGCATCGGCGCCGGCCCCGCCGATCAGCGTGTCGTTCCCGGCCCCGCCGGTGATCTCCAGGGCAACCGCAGTGCTCGTCTGAGCCGAGCCGTCGATGGAATCGTTGCCGCCCAAGCCGTCGACATCAACCCGCTCGACATTGGTGGTGTCGACCGTGATGCTGCCGACGTCGCGGAAGAACCTGAAGCCGCCGGCCTGGGTGGTGACCGTCATGACCTCGTTGCCGTTCGATCCGTTGAAGATCAGCGTATCGGTGCCGCCGCCACCGTCGAAGACGTCGTTGCCGTCGCCGGGGTCCCACTGGAAGCTGTCGTTGCCCAGGCCGCCGGAGGCGCTGTCGTTGCCCGTGTTGCCGAGCATGGTGTCGTTGCCGTCGCCGCCGTCGAGGCTGTCGTTGCCGGCGCCCCCTTGCAGACTGTCGTCACCGGCCCCGCCGCTGATGTCCAGCACGACGCCGACATTGGTCTGACCGGACCCGTCGATGGTGTCGTTGCCGCCACGGCCGTCGACTTCGACCCGTTCCACATTGGTGGTGTCCACGGTGATGTCGCCGAGATCGCGGAAGAACTGGAAGCCGCCATTGGCAAGCGTGGTAATCGTCATCCGCTCGGCGCCGTCCGAGCCATTGAAGATCAACCTGTCCGTGCCGCCGCCGCCGTCGAAGATGTCGTCGCCATCGCCCGGGTTCCAGGTGAAGCTGTCATCGCCTTCTCCGCCGTACGCGGTGTCGTCGCCGGTCCCGCCCCGCAGGTCATCGTTGCCGTCGCCGCCATCGAGCCAATCGTTGCCGCTGCCGCCCAGCAGCGTGTCGTTGTCGGCTCCGCCGAAGAGGCGGTCGTCGCCGCTGCCGCCATCCAGCCAGTCGTTGCCCCTGCGGCCGAGAAGGCGATCATGGCCGTTGTTGCCGAAGAGGCGGTCGTGACCGTTGCCACCATCCAGCGTGTCCTGGCCGCTGCCGCCGAGCAGCCAGTCGCGGCCGTCATTGCCGAACAGGCGGTCGTTGCCCGCGCCACCGTCGAGCGAGTCGTTCCCACTGCGACCGAACAGGCGGTCGTGGCCGTTATTGCCGAAGAGGCGGTCGTTCCCGCCCCCGCCGTCAAGCGTGTCATTGCCGCTCAGGCCGGTCAGGCGGTCGCTGCCGCCCCTGCCGAAAATATGGTCGGCGCCAAGAGTGCCGATCAGATTGTCGCGGCGTCCGCCGCCAAATATGCGTGCCATTCGATCCTCCAGGTCATGGGAAACTGATGACTTTCACTACACCTTCTGCGGTACACCTTTTTCAGTACGCGATCCCGTATAACCCGGCACTCATTCCTATTGATGAGTGTATATTGAACGAAATCGCCGTTTTCTGGCACTGTCGTGTGAGCCTATTCCTGCTTGATCTTGGAGATAGCGTCCCTCTTCCAAAATATTCCAAAGATAGCGAGGGGAGTACTCCCGACGTTACTTGCCAGTACGCATCTACACTGTGTCGAACCTTAGTGCGAGAATAAGTCTATTTGGCGTCAGAGGGCAGGCGCCGGTCATGCCGGAGCGGCGGCGCTCCCGATTCTTTGCCGCTCCTTGCATCTCGTGGCCGTGAGCCTCCTGGTCGTGCTGGAGGATCGACCGGGATTGACAGGGACATGGCCGGACGGGTTATCGGTCGCCATGTCGGATCGTCGGCGCGGTGACGGGCCTCGTCGGGCCGCGATGAGCATCCGGTCGACGGTGCATGGAGGAGAGCGGATTTTGGTCAAGCGGATTGGTTCACAGGCCTGGCGGGTCCAGGTGTCGGACGACGGAGCCATCGTGGCATTGGGGATCCGCGCCGACACGGGCCGGGAATACGAGGTTCTTCTCGGCGCGGTCGATTCAACGCCCCTCGTGACGGACTTGCTCCGCGAGATGGTGCGGACCCACAGGGACAAGCCGCCCAGAACCTTTGGCGCGGATGCCGGGCCCAATCACGCCAAGAGCGTGCCGGTGCAGCCCTTGAGCACGCGGATCGAGCAGGCCGGCGGCGACCCCGTCCTGGTGCTGGATTTCGGCGGAACGGTGCTCAAGGTCGCGGTCGATCCCGCTCAGCTCCGACAGGCTCTGTCCACGCCTACGCCGTGAGGCGGGAGCACGACCGCCCCACAAGTGCAGGGCCGAGATGAAGCGGGAGCGTCATCGGCGCGGCCGATGACGCTCCCTCGCCGGCGGGACTTACCCGAACGGGAAGAGATGGTCGACGTCGACGGCGGTGTTGACGGCCGTCTGGTTGATCAGGTTGGTGGAGATCTGGAAGTTGAAGTCCGGCGAGTGATCGTAGCTGCCGGAATCCACGAGCGCGTCGGGGTCATTGATGGCCGCCGCCTGGGCCGATGCCGCATCGCCGCCCAACGCCGTGTTGACCGCCGTCTGGTTGACGACGTTCGTGTCGAGCTGGACGTTGATCTCCGGGCCGCCGGAAGACCAGTCCCAGCTGTCCCCAGTATCGAAGATGGTATCGGGATCATGGATGGTGGCGAGTTGAGCGGACGACGCATCGGCGCCAACGCCCGTATTGGCCGCCGTCTGGTTGATGTCGTTCAGGGAAATTTGAAAATTCGGCATGAAATGTCCTTTTCAAGTCGGTGTTGCGCTCAGTACCGCCCGAGATGCCCTCTCAGTTGGCGATCGTTGAAGATTGAACGGCTTTCGGCACAAGGGCTGTGAACCGCATCACAGGCGGACGTCGCGGGCCGAGAGGCCGGGGGAGGCGATCCCGATCCCGGCCTTGCTGCTTTATCCTGCCGTGACAGCTGCGTCGGTGAACGTCGAGCGCGAGATGCGAAAAGGCCCTCCCAGGGAGCTGAGAGGGCCGGGGGGTGGAGCGCCGGGCCTTGGTGGCGATGGCGCCCCGAACGGAGAGAGTTCTTAGAAGAGGGGCAGGCCGTGGCTGGTGTCGACCATCGTGTCGCTGTCGACGATGCCGGCCACCTGGGCCGAGGTCGCGCTGCCGCCGTAGGCGGTGTTCGTCGCCATCTGGTCGATGTCGTTGTAGGAGAGCTGTTCGTTGTAGCCGCCGCCGAACCAGTCGGTGCTGCCGTCGAGAAGCTTGTCGGCATCCGTGATGTTGGCCACCTGGGCCGAGGTCGCATTGCCGCCGAGGGCCGTGTTGAAGGCGTCCTGGAAGATGTCGTTTTCAGAGAACTGGAAGTTTTCCATGGTAGGTTCCTCTTCGTGTTAACCGTTGCTCTCAAGACCGCCTGAGATGCTCTCTCCGTTGGCGATGATGAGACTTTGAACCATCGTCGAGGGCTGCGCTGTGAAGCGCTTCACACCGGCGAATTTTCTGCAAATTCGTTTGATCGTCGGGAGACGACGTTCAAAATTCCGGCGGCCTTCGCGTCGAGAAACGCAGCCGGATTGCGGCTAGGCCGGAGGAACCAGCTCCTCTCGTTCGAGTTCAGACCCTGAAGCATCGACCGGGACGCAGACACGCTTCCGGGTCAATTCCAGATTTCGTTTCTGATGACGGCGCATCGTTCGGCGCGGACCTAATGTTCCGCGCGATGCGCGAGCCTCAGGCCAGGAGAGCACGATGGGCATTCGCAATTGGACGGCATTGGCAGCGGTTGCCCTTGCCGTCGTGGTGATTTTCTTCGCCTTGCGCGAGACGCATTCCGATCCGGAGAACGCCCCGGGACGGGCCGCGAGCCAGGAAACGATCAAGCCGATCCCGTCAAACCCGGATACCGTCGCCCCGCGCCCCTGACGGCCGAAGTCCAGCACATGCCGCCGCGCCCGCCAGAGCGGATCGGGCCGTGAGGGGCCTGCGGGACGGTTGTCTGATCCGGGCTAGGTTGTTTTCACGCCCCGAACCGGCCCCGTGACCACGAGGGCCGCGACCGCCACGGCCAGAGGGGCGAATGAGACCCACAGGACCGTGTCCCATCCGTAGGCTGTCAGCAGCCCTCCGGATGAGAAGGAGCCGACGGCCATCGTGCCGAAGACCAGGAAGTCGTTGAGCGATTGGACCCGCGTGCGCTCCTCTGGGCGGTGACATTCCAGCACGAGCGCCGACGCGCCCACGAAGCCGAAGTTCCAGCCCACGCCCAGCAGGATCAGGGTCAGCCAGAAATGCGCGACGTCCACCCCGGTCAGCCCGATGGCCGCGGAGGCGGCCGTCAGGGCCAATCCCGAGGCCACCACGCGGGGCGCACCGAAGCGGGTGATCAGCCGGCCGGTGAAGAAGCCCGGGCCGTACATCGCGATGATGTGCCATTGCAGGCCGAGATTGGACGATTCCTGCGACAGACCGCACAGGCGCATCGCCAGGGGGGCGGCCGTCATGATGAAGTTCATGAGCGTGTAGGAGACCACTCCGCAGATCACCGCGGTGATGAAGCGCGGCTGGCGCAGGATCGCGCCGAGCGGACGGCCGCCGGCCATCTCCGCGGCCGTGGGCATGGGGACCCGCACGCCGAGCAGCACGAGGGCGGACAGAGCCGCCACGGCGGCTTGCGCCAGGAACGTCGCCGCGAACAGGTAGGGCTGCCACAGGTCCATGGTGTAGGTGACGAGCTGCGGGCCGATGATCCCGGCAAACACGCCGCCCGCCATGACGGCCGACGGGGCCCGCGGACGCCGCTCCGGCGGGACGCAGTCGGCGGCCGCGAAACGGAACGACAGGACCACGGCCGCGTAGGCGCCGCCGAAGAACGTGCCGAGGCAGAGCAGCCAGAACGAGCCGAGCACGATGGCCAGGGCGGCGAGCAGCCCGGTGAGCACGCCGCATCCCGTCCCGGCCAGGAACGCCGCGCGGCGCCCATGGCGGCGGGCGAGGGCGCCGGCCGGCAGGGTGCAGGCTGCCATTCCCACCACGAAGATGGAGATCGGCAGCGTGGCGAGAGCCCGGCTGGGCGCGAGCATGTTGCCGAGAATGGCCCCGGTGGCGTACACGACCGCCGAGTTGGCGCCTGCGAGCGCCTGCGCAATTGCGAGTCTCAGGACGTCGGTGTTTCCGGACCGGGCCATGGGCGCGGGCCCGGCTGCGATATCGGCATCGGCGCGTGACATGGCAGTTCTCAGGCGGCGAGCAGGCCGTGCCAGCGCATGTCGCGCGACGACGGGCGGCGATGGAGGCGACTGTCGAGTAATTCACCGGCCTTCGCGGCCTCGCCGCTGCGCATCAAGGCCAGCAGCAGCATGTCCTCCATCATCTCGCGCTGAGCGCCGCTGCCGCCGATGCGCACGACCTCGGCCGCGACCGGCTGCAGGATACGCGCGCAAGCCGCGTAGTCCTCCTCCGCAAAGGCCAGGGCCGCGCGGCAGATCGCCGGCACCACAGGGCCGGCGGCCAGGGCGCCCGCATCGATCAGCGCCATCTGAGCCTTCACGCGCTCCTCGACTGCGGCCTTGTCACCGGTCGCCGCCGCGATGAGCGCCATGTGGACGTCCGCGAAGGCGAAGCCGGCCGTCTGGAAGTAGCCTGTCGAATAGGTGGCCGCGTCCTGCCACAGCCCAGCCGGCACCGTGTGACCGTAGGCTTTCAGCCGCCACAGGAACGAGGCCGTGTCGCTGACCACGTTGACCGGCATGCCGGCCGTCACCGACGGCTGGATGTGTTCCGCGTAGATCGCCAAAGCCTGCTCCGGATCGCCGCGCTCGAGCGCGCCCAGCGCCGAGTGCCACGCGATGTGGCCGTGCAGGATTCCGCAGCGGTCGTAGCCGGGCAGCCAGTCGGCGATCATCCGCTCCGCCTCATCGTGCGCACCGCCCTCGTACATGGCATGCGAGAGTGCATGCGCCGCATTGGCATTGTTTCCGCGCAAATCGTAGCCGCGCTGCGTCAGCGTCCGACCGTGCGCAACGTTGCCGTTCTCCGCATGAGACCAGCCCCGGTAGGTGAGAAACCACCAGTCGTCGGCGTCGAAATGCCGGGCGTGGCGCTCGCAGAGATCGACGCGCGCCTGGTCGTGGTCCGCCATGCCGGAGAAGGCGAAGAGCCCGAAGGCCCCGAGCGGCAGGGACAGGATCAGCACGTCCCGCGGCCAGATCTCGGCATGGGCGAGCGCCCGCTCCAGCGCCTGGGCCGATTGCCCGTTGATCGCCAGCGAGAGGACAGCCACGTGGCTGCGCTCGCGCTCGGTCCCGCGCCGCGCGACGATCTCCTTCGCCGTAGCGATCCGCGCCTTGGCCTTCGTAACCTCACTACGGATGACGTGCAGGCGGGCGCGGGCCGCGTGGGCGAGAGCGAAGTCTGGATCGGCTGCGATCGCCTCCTCCAGGACCTCGGCCGCGTCGGGCCAAGCCGAGAGGAGCAGGTCGACACCTTCCCGGTAGCGTTCCGCCGCAGGGTCGGACGTGGTCGACAGGGGAAGGCCACGGCTGTCGAAACGGGTCATGGCTGGATCCTCATCTGGGAGCGGACAGGAGCATCGGTGCTCGTTGAGAGGTCTTATACGGCATACCGTCCTGGCCGTATTTTGACAGTCGGCCAAATGATGTAGAACAACTGCCAAATGGGGGAACGCGACATGGCGTGGGAGACGATCGAAGCGCCACCCGGGGCGGCGGCGCCTCGTCCGATCACCGTGCGGGCTCAGTCGATTCCGGCCCGCCATTCCTTTCCGGAACACGAGCACCGCTGGAACCAGATGGTCTATGCGATCTCGGGGGTGCTGACGGTGGCGGCGGAGGGACACTCGTTCGTGATCTCGCCGGAGCAGGCCGTCTGGCTGCCGACCGGACTGCGGCACCGGACCGGATCCCTGCTCGGAGCCGAGTTCCGCAGTCTCTGGATCGCCGACGAGGCCGGTCGTGGCCTGCCGGCGCGCCCGACCGTGTTCGGCGTCACGCCGCTGCTCAAGGCGCTCATCGTCGAAGCCACCGCCATCGAAGGGGAGGAGGATCGGGACGGCTATGCCGGCCGGGTGACCGACCTGATCCTGGACCAGCTCCGGCGCGCGCAGCCCTTGCCCGGCGCGCTCCCGTGGCCCCGCGGGGGATCGCCCCTCACGGGCCTGTGCGAAGCGCTCTACGCGGATCCGGCCGACGCGCGTGGTCCGGAGGCATGGGGCCGGGAACTCGGGATGTCGGTACGCACGCTCGCCCGCCGCTTCGAGGCGGAGATCGGCATGAGCCTGCGCTCCTGGCGGCGGCGCCTGCGCCTGTTCAAGGCCATCGAGCTCATGGGCGGGGGCCTCGACGTGACCTGCACCGCCCTCGAACTCGGCTATGGCTCCACCTCGGCCTTCGTCTATGCGTTCCGGACCGAGATGGGGTGCAGCCCTCAGGCCTACATGCGGGGACGCGGGACCGATCGGTGACGCCGATTGTCACGGATCGGAGGCACGTGTCCGGGCGAAGCTCCCGCCAGGTTGATGGGGTTCGGCGCCATGCCGCGTCGGCCTGCAAGGTCCAGCAAAGCCAGAGCGGCTAATTCTTGATCCCACGACCTGCCTCCGGCGCAAATGATTTTTGGATCCATTTCATGACGACCATTCAGCTTCCCGACGTCACCGTCACGATGACGCTCGTGGCAACCCTGCAGGCGAGCCTGCCGCATTTCGGCCGTATGATCGATCAGTGCGGCCATCCGGCCCCGGCACTGCGACAGCTCGGCCTCGTTCACTGGGAGAACGGACGGTTCGACGCGGCCGCCCAATGCTTTGCCGCCGCACTCTCCCTGGCGCCCCAGAACCCCGACCTCTGGCGCGATCTGGCGAGCGTCACCAGCGCCGCGGACCGCGACGACGAGGCGCTGACGGCGATCAGGACATCCCTCGACCTCGATCCGCTGAACGCGCAGTCCTGGCAGACCCTCGCCGGCGTGGCCGACAGGCTGGACGACGTCGAGACGGCCGAGGACGCCTACCGGCGTACCATCGCGCTCAAGCCGGAGGCCGCCGCGGCTCATCTCGGACTCGGCCTGCTGCTGTTCAGGAAGAAGCGTTACGACGACGCCCTGACGGCTGTGCGCGCGTCCATCGCGCACGATCCGGTGAACGGGCTCGCCCATTACGCCCTCGGGCACCTCTCCTTCATCGTGTCCGATTTCGCCGGCTGCGCGCGCGCATTCGACGAGGCTGCCCGGCTGACGCTGCCGCTCGATCCGCCGACCCGGCAGAAGCGCGCCCGCGCGCTGACGTTCCAGGCCATGATCGAAGGCAGCGTCCAGGACGCCCTGCGCGATTATGCCGAGATTGCGGGTGAGGACCGCGAGGATCTCGAGATCATCGCGCGCGACGCGTTCTCGGTTCTCAGCGCCGCCGGTCATCTCGAAACCGCCGCGGAGATCGGCCGGTTGCGACTTGCCGAGAAGCCGAACGATCCGGTCAGGCGCTATCTGCTCGACGCCGTGCTCGGTCGAGCCATGACGGCTGCTCCCATGGAGTATATCGAAACCTATTTCGATCAGTTCGCGCCCCAGTTCGACAGCAAATTGCTCGAGACGCTGCAATACGAAGCCCCGTGCCGGATGGCGCAGCTCGTGGCCGGGCACCGGACCGGGTTCAGGACCATGCTCGACCTGGGCTGCGGCACCGGCCTGGCCGCCGCGGAACTGCAGCCCCTCGGGACGAGCCTGGTCGGGGTCGATCTCTCCGCCGGCATGCTGGCGGAGGCTGCCCGGCGCGGCGGCTATGCCGAACTCGTCAAGGCGGAGGCCGTGGCCTATCTCAAGGCGTCGCAGAACCGCTTCGATCTCGTGTTCGCGGCGGATTCGCTGATCTATTTCGGTGATCTCGGACCGCTCCTGCGCGCGGCCGCCGGCGCCCTGGTGCCGGGCGGGTTGTTCGTCCTGAGCATCGAGCTCGCAGCCGGGGAGGGCTTCACGCTGCAGCCCTCCGGCCGCTTCGCCCATTCGCTCGAACACATCCGGTCGACGGCCACGGACTTCGTCGTCCTGGAGACCGTGGAGAGCCGCATCCGTCTCGAGGCGGGGCGCCCGGTGCCCGGCCTTTACGTTCTCCTGGAAAGACGCTGACGCGGCACCGGTGCGCCGCGCGCCTGCGACGGACAGATCTTCGCCGCGCACCGGAACCCCGGTCGGTTATCGACCCTCGATCACGAAGCGAATGAAATTGCGCAGTTCCGCTAGGCGGTGCTCCACCTGGGTGACCTGCGCGTCGAGCCCGAGCATCCAGGCAAGATCTCGTCGGTCGGGGGCCTGGTGGAGAGCCTCGATCATGGCAGCGTGCTTCTCGAGATCGCCGGAGCTGCCCACATATCCTTCCCTGACCAGGTCGTCGCACTGACGCCGCAGCGCTCCCGCGACCTCGCGCAGGTCGAGTTCGGGATGGTACTGGACACCCCAGAACACGCCCGCTTCATGCCGGATCTCGACGGCCTGAACCTCGGTGACCGTGTTGAGCGCCAGCAGCGTTCCTCCTTCCGGCAGTGTCTCCACCTCGTCCGAGTGGAAGGCCGGAGCGTCGAAGGAGGCCGGCCGGCCGGCAAGGAGCGGATGCCGATGCCCTGCCTCCGTGCGCGTGATGCGGCGCGCGAAGCCCGCCTCCCGGCCTCTGCGACTGGGACGCACCATGCCGCCGGCCGCCACAGTGGCCACCTGCAATCCGGCACAGGATCCGAAGGAGGGGACGCCCGCCTCGAACACGGCCCGCATCAGGTCGACCTCGCGGCGCGTCTCGGGGGTGTCCTGGTAGAGGTGAAGCGGCGAGCCGGTCACGAACACCGCATGATAGGCCTTCAGGCCGGCCCGGTCGGGCAGCGCGGCTCCTTTGTCGGCCGGCTTCACCCGATGGCAAACGGCCTCGGGTGCAAGGAAGCGCAAGGTATCGACATAGGTTTCTCCCGAACTGCGTCCCACGCTCTCGCGGCGGCTTTCCCGGGCTTCGGGCGGCTCGCTTTCGGCAACGAGGAAACGCAACTGATCTGGCAACGGGAGCTTTCCGGAAGGGTCGAAACGATAGGGAGACCGAAACACCCCGAACCGCGATCGGGTTCCAGGCGGCACCTGCGGCATGTCGGACGGCACGGCCGTTCGATGACGAGGCGTGCTCCAATCGCTCCGGGATCCGTTCCCGTCAGGTTTCCTTTCGCCCGAGCTCGCGCTCGGCCCGCCGCAGGGCGAGCAGCAGGTCGATCTGATCGTCCGGGATCGGCTGACCCTCGATCTCCGCGAAGATGGCCTGGAGGTGGGCTGCGATCCGCTTCCGCGCATCGGGGCCAAGCCGCGGACCCGACACCTTGTGATCCGAATTTCTCTCGGTACTCATTGGGCTCCCTGTTGGTACTCCGCCCCTGACGTGATCGGCTGCGAACCAGCCTGAGATTGTCACAAGAGTATTTCCCATCGTGGTTAACAGATCGTTACAGTCGCGCCTCGGTCCGGCGCCGGGACGGGTCGGGCCGTCCCGGTTGTGATCGCCCCGGGGATGCGTCATGCTGGGCGCAAGGTTGCCCGGAGCCCGAGCCATGGATCGGAGACAAGCGGCCGATGCCGGCCTGACGCGCACGCTGTTCGAGACCGTGGCGTCCGCGGCCTCCGACTTCCGCAGCCTCATCGGCCGGCGCCTCCAGCGACCCGAGCAAACCTACTCCGACGCCCTGGCGGCCTTCACGCAACCGACGCCCGAGACCGGCCTGCCGGCCGAGGACGTGATCCGCGATCTCGTCCGGCGAGCCACGCCGGGCCTCCACGCCACGACGGGTCCACGCTTCTTCGGCTGGGTGATCGGGGCCTCGCATCCGGTTGGCGTCGCGGCGGATTGGCTGACCTCGGCCTGGGGGCAGAATGCGGGCAACCACACGGCCTCTCCGGCGGCGGCCGCCGCCGAGACGGTTGCGGCCGGGTGGCTGCTCGAACTGCTGGATCTCCCGCGGGAGGCCTCGGTCGGCTTCGTCACGGGCGCCACCGTGGCGAATTTCGTGTGCCTGGCGGCCGCCCGTGGCGAGGTGCTGCGGCGCGCGGGCTGGGACGTGGAGCGCCAAGGTCTGTTCGGTGCGCCCCCCATTCACGTGCTCATCGGCGACGAGGCCCACGCGACCGTGTTCTCGGCGCTCCAGTTCCTGGGGCTCGGCCACGACCGGGTGGTGCGGATCGGCACGGACGGCCAGGGACGCCTGCGCCCGGACGCCTTCGCCCAGGCTCTCGGCCGGTGCCAGGGGCCCACCATCGCGATCACGCAGGCGGGCCAGATCAACACCGGGGCGTTCGACGACCACGCGGCCATCGTGCCGCGGGCCCGCGCGCAGGGCGCCTGGGTGCATGTGGACGGGGCCTTCGGCCTGTGGGCCCGGGCCTGCCCGTCCCGGGCGGATCTGGGCGCCGGCATCGAGGGCGCCGATTCCTGGGCGACGGACGGGCACAAATGGCTCCAGACCCCCTACGATTGCGGCTATGCCATCGTCCGCGACGCGGACGCCCACCGGCGCGCCATGACCAGTGCGGCGAGCTACCTGCCGGGCATCGGCGAGGGCGAGCGCGACCCGTCCCACTACGTGCCGGAACTGTCCCGCCGGGCCCGCGGCTTCGCCACCTGGACGATGCTCAGCCATCTCGGGCGCGACGGGATCGCCCGCATGGTCGAGGAGCATTGCCGGCTCGCGCAGCGCCTTGCCGGTCGCCTTGCCGCCGAGCCCGGCCTGCGCATCGTCAACGATGTGGCGCTCAACCAGGTGATCGTCCGGTTCGGTCCGGACGAGCCCGTCGCGGACGGCGACGCCCTGACCCTGCGGACGATCCGGCGCATCCAGGAGGACGGGACGCTCTTCGCCGGCGGGTCGCAATGGCGGGGCGCCTGGGTCCTGCGGCTCTCGGTGATCTCGGGTCCGACCACCGACCAGGATATCGACCGCTCCGCCGACGCGATCCTGGCCGCGTGGCGGCACGTGCGCGCCTAGAGCATCGGACGGACCCAGAGGGCCACGTCAGCGAAAAGTGGATCCGGTTTTCCGTCCGATGCTTGAGGGTCTCATCCGCGCCGCGCCGCCTCGATCGCCGCGACGTCGATCTTCTTCATGGTCATCATCGCGTCGAAAGCGCGCTTGGCTTCGGCGCCGCCGGCCGCGAGTGCTTCCATCAGGACGCGCGGAGTGATCTGCCAGGACACGCCCCACCGGTCCTTGCACCAGCCGCATTCGCTCTCCTGGCCGCCATGGCCCACGATGGCGTTCCAGTAGCGATCGGTCTCGGCCTGATCGTCGGTGGCGATCTGGAACGAGAAGGCTTCGGTGTGCTTGAACGCAGGGCCGCCGTTGAGGCCGAGACAGGCCACGCCCGCCACCGTGAACTCGACCGTCAGCACGTCGCCCTCCCGGCCGGTCGGGTAGTCGCCGGGGGCGCGGTGCACGGCCGTTACCCGGCTGTCGGGAAAGGTCTCGGCATAGAAGCGGGCCGCCGCCTCGGCATCCTTGTCGTACCAGAGGCAGATCGTGTTCTTCGCCATGGCGTGCTCCTCGTCTGGACGGAACCGGAGGCTCCGGCTTTTCTCCTGCCTTTCTTCCTACCCTTTTTCCGGCCGGTGCGGCAAACCGCACGCGTCAGCGCACACGCCGGAACGCGTCCGCGATGTCCGCCTCCATGGCCCGGGCGACGGGCTGCCGGTAATGGACCCGGTCGAAGAACCGGGCCGGATCCCGGGTCTCCGGACGGTCGGTCCGCCAGTCGATCAGCGCCGTGCGCGCGTGACCTTTCCGGGCGGACTCCGCGAGGGCCGCCGTGCAGGCCCGCAGGCGGAAGGCCTGCTCGGTGCCCTCCGGGGGCAGCGCGTTGATGTAGAGCGGCGGCACGACCAGGATGAGGACAGCATCGCCCGGGAGCGCGGCCGCGAGGGTTCCGAGCCGCTCGGCTGCCGGGAACGAGCGCGTGCCTTCCGCCGGGTCGCGGTCGTAGCGCTGGGCATTCGCATAGGGCCGCGCCCGCATTTCCTGGCGGTGGGCGGCGGCCGCCTTGTCGCCCTTCTGGGTGTATTCGGCGTCGTAATCCCAGTAGCCGTCCGGGCGCAGCCGCTCGGCGCTCATGCCCAGCAGATGGGACAGTCGCGGAGGCACCTCCTCCAGAACCTCCCAGCGCAGCAGCCCGCGGGCGTAGTCGAGGCGGCTTGCAGCATACAGCCAGAACGGGAAGGGGCGCTCGCTCGGCAGGGCGGGATCGGCCGTGCA
Source organism: Microvirga terrae (assembly GCF_013307435.2). NCBI lineage: Bacteria > Pseudomonadati > Pseudomonadota > Alphaproteobacteria > Hyphomicrobiales > Methylobacteriaceae > Microvirga > Microvirga terrae. The sequence goes on along the minus strand of NZ_CP102845.1, from coordinate 4,157,018 downwards.
CCAGCTCTCGTCGATGCTCACCAGCAGGGCCTTCACCGGCGCCCGCCGATGGCCGAGGAACCAGTCGATGAGGGCGAGCTGCTCCCTGGGCCCCGAGCCCGGAACCGACATCTGGACGAAATCCAGCCCCGTGGCGGCCTTCAGCCGCTCCGGCGAGATGAGCTGGATCCGGGAATTCCCCGCGATCATGGCATCGAAGGCCGGGTCGCGCCCGCGGCTGGCGTTGCCCGTCGCCGGGGCCAGCGCGCGCACGCCCGCCTGGGAGAAGAAGGGCGAGCGGCCGGTGTCGTAGGGGTCGATCAGGAAGATCGCCGCCAGGGCGAGGGCCAGGACGGCTGCCGCGCCCGCCACGAGGGTGACGGCGAAGCGCCGCCAGAGCGGGCCGTCGGGCCGGGCGGCCGCGTCAGAACTGGAAATAGATGAATTCATAATTCGCATCGTCGCCGAGCTTGAACAGAACGACCACCAGGAGAACCGCGAAGCCGATCGCGATCGCCCGGCGCGGCGGAATCCGGTGCACGAAGGTCCAGGCTGTGGGGCCGAGCACGGCGACCAGCGCGGCGACCAGGATCGTCCGCCACTTGATCGACGGATCCGCCCCGCCCAGGCCGATCAGGCCCTCGTAGATCCGCAGCGCCGCGTCGAAGCTCGTGGCGCGGAAGAGCACCCAGGTGAGCATCACGAACAGCATCGTCAGGACCCAGCCCGCCGGGCGCGGCAAGGCAAGCCCGGCGCGCCGCCAGAGCACGCCGGCTCCGAGCGCGAGCCCGTGGGCGGCCCCCCAGGCGACGAAGGTCAGCCCGGCGCCGTGCCAGAGGCCGCCCAGGGTCATGGTGGCGAACAGGGCCGCGAGCTGGATCGCCAGGCCCTTCCGGTTGCCGCCCATGGCGATGTAGAGATAGTCGCGCAGGAAGCGCGACAGGGTCATGTGCCAGCGTCGCCAGAAATCCTGCAGCGACACGGACCGGTAGGGCACGTCGAAGTTCTGCGGCAGAACGATGCCGAAGAGCAGCGCGAGGCCGAGCGCCATGTCGGTATAGCCCGAGAAGTCGAAATAGATCTGGAACGTGAAGCCGAGCATCGCCTGCCAGGCCTCGCCCAGCGCGATGGCCTTGCCGGCGGCGGCCGCCTGGAAGATCGGGTTGACGTATTCGGAGAGCGGATCGCCGAGCAGGGTCTTCTTCGCCAGGCCGCAGACCAGCAGCATAAGCCCGCGCGCGATGCGCTCGTCGGCATCGGGCCGCCGGTAGGGCCGCTCCTCGAACTGGTGCATGATCTCGCTCCAGCGCACCAGGGGGCCGGCGAGAACCTGCGGGAAGAACGCAATGTAGAGGCCGTAGCGGACCGGATCGTAAAGGGGCGCTTTGCCCTTCTTCAGATCCGTCAGGTACATGATGTGGTGGAACGTGAAGAACGAGATGCCGAGCGGCAGCGCGATCTCCATGTGAAGCGTCGGCAGCCCCGGCACGAGGGTGGCGAGATCCATGAAGAAGTTGAAGTACTTGAAGACCGCCAGGACGAGCAGGTTGGCGGTGATCGCCAGCGGGATCAGGATCGACAGCCCCGAGCGCACGAAGGCCCTGGCGACGAGCCAGTTGACCACGATGGAGCCGATCAGGAGCGGCACGAACCGCCAGTCCCAATAGCCGTAGAAGAACAGGGACAGCCCGAGCAGCACGGGCAGCCGCCATGCGGGACGAAACCGCTCCACGGCGCCATGGGCCAGCAGCGCGGCCGGCAGGAAGGCGAACAGGAAGATGAACGAGTTGAAGAGCATTCCCGCAACAGCATCGTTGAGCGGCGCGGAATGCTCCGTTCCGCGCCCTGAAAGCGGTTCTTGTGCGGGAAGGCGGCCCCGGCGTCAACGTTTGGGCCGGGGAGGGGGCGGAATAGCGCAGGTCAGTGCCCGGTCGTCATCGGGTTCGTCCCGCTGATCCGGACTTCCTGTGGCGCCGCGCTCTTCCGCATGGGGATGGCCGGGACAGGCCCGGCCATGACGCACAGGGCGGAGCTCCGTCAGTCCCGGGCATCCTCGCTCGTGAGCGACGGCCTTACCCGATCTGCTCGAGGATGATGGCCCGGATCTCTTCGCGGGTGAGAGTGCTTTGCTGGGGCTGCCAGGTGAGGCTGGCCTTGCGGGGAGGCTTCGTCGTCGAGAGCTGAAGGCGGCCTTCGGCGGGTTTGGAATGGGAAAGGGTCTTCATGATGTCCTTGGGCGGCTCCGACATCGCGCCGGGCCGACATTATTGTTCGTTGATGATGTCGAGTGCGGTGCAAAACGACGGATCCGCCGCGTTGTTCCACGCAGCGACCAAACTTCAAAGATGCGGAAAGCGGGCTCGGCGCTCAATCATGAGCTTCAGAGAGCAGGCCGAACATGTCGGTTGGATGAATGGTATATGGGCGATGTTCGGGATCAATGCAAGGTAAAAGCGAGGAGAGGACAGAAAATCGAAAAACAACGGCTGCGCAAGCCATGTCGGCGGACAGCTGAAATCCTCGCAGGTTCAAGTTTTTCGAAGCGCACCGAGAAACAAATCCCGACTCCGCCTTGTATTCGCCGCAAGGAGACCCTAGATAACCGTTATCGACATTTGGCCGGACAATCGGGCCGTTACGCCTTGGCATTCCAGGCGCACGTTCAGACACTCTTCCAAACATCGACGAACCGAGCGCGCTCGTGCGGCTGCACGACGCTGGCTCACGTGCATATCAGCCTTACCAAGGATACCCCCCATGATTACGGGCACCGTGAAGTTCTACAACGACCAGAAGGGCTTCGGCTTCATCCAGCCGGACGACGGCAGCAAGGACGTGTTCGTCCACGCCACCGCGCTTGAGCGCGCCGGCATCCGCGGCCTGCGCGAGGGCCAGAAGGTCTCCTTCGACACCGCCGAGGACCGCCGCTCCGGCAAAGTCGCCGTCAACAACATCCAGGCCTGAGGATGAGGCGGCGCTTCACGCAAGTGCTGCCTGAAGTGCTGCCTGCGGAGCCGCTCCCCATGGGGAGCGGCTTTCTTGTTTCGCCGCGCCGTCATCGGACGGCCGACCCCGTGAGGACGTGATGAACACATTTCGAAAAGCGGCCGCCAAATCGGTGATGTTCGTGGTGGATTACGACGATGCGCGTCGGGCCTATCTCTGGATCGACAATCCGGAAGCGGCCTCCAATCCGCGCGCGGTCGAGACAACGGCGCGAGCCCGGCAGGAGCAGGGGACCCTTCCCGAAGGCACGATCGTCAGCATCAGGCGCGTGCGATAGCCCGCCGCCTGCGGCGGCCCGACCCTTAAGCGTCAAACCCAGGAGAATGATCGATGGTCCATAAATTCAAAGTTCGCCAGATGGTGCAGCTGAAACAGGCCGGGTTCTCCGACACCCGATTGAACGCCAGCAACCTCTATGAGGTCGTGCGGCTCATGCCGGCCGACCAGACCGGGGAGTTCTCCTACCGGATCAGGGCGGGAGCGATCGAGCGCGCCGTCCGGGAAGGCGAGATCCGAAGCGTTTGATCATCGACGAGGCGGATGACGTCGTCCACCGCCCACACGGCATTGCGGACGTGAGGTCCGCCAGATTCGAGAAAGGACATCCTTTGCAGGTTTTCGTCAGGGACAACAACGTCGACCAGGCCCTTCGGGCGCTCAAGAGGAAGCTGCAGCGGGAAGGCGTCTTCCGCGAGATGAAGGCGCGGAAATCCTACGAGAAGCCCTCCGAGCGCAAGATCCGCGAGAAGGCGGAAGCGGTCCGCCGGGCGCGCAAGCTCGCCCGCAAGCAGGCCATCCGTGAGGGATTGATCGCCGCCCCCAAGCGTCCCGCCCGGCCCGGGCGCGGAACCGCCGGTCCTGCACGTCCCGCTGCGCCGGCTCCGAAGCCTGCCGAGTAAGCATATCGGTCGTCCTGTGCGGTGTTCCGCCCGTCCAGAGCCGAAACTCCTGGACGGATTCGGCCCGTTTCACTAAGCTTGAGAGGTGAAACCGAGGAGGGCCCGCCAATGGACAACCCGAAGCCTCAGACCAGGACGACCGACGGCCGCGGACGGCTGTTCGACAGCATCGTCGACACGATCGGCGATACGCCCTGCATCCGCGTCAACCATCTCGCGCCCGCGCATGTCACGCTCTACGTCAAGGCCGAGTTCTTCAACCCCGCCGCCTCGGTCAAGGACCGGCTCGCCATCGGGATCATCGAGGCGGCCGAGCGATCCGGCGCGCTCAAGCCCGGCCAGACCGTCGTCGAGGCGACGAGCGGCAACACGGGCATCGGGCTCGCGATGGTCTGCGCCCAGAAGGGCTATCCGCTCGTCGTCACCATGGCGGACAGCTTCTCGGTCGAGCGGCGCAAGCTGATGCGCATGCTCGGCGCCAAGGTGGTCCTGACCCCGCGCGCCGCCAAGGGTTTCGGCATGTACCAGAAGGCCGTGGAGCTCGCGGAGGCGAACGGCTGGTTCCTCGCCCGGCAGTTCGAGACGCAGGCCAACGCCGACATCCACGAGGCGACGACCGCGCGCGAGATCCTCGGCGATTTCAAGGGCCGGCGGCTCGATTATTTCGTCACCGGCTACGGCACGGGCGGCACCGTCACGGGCGTCGGCCGGGTGCTGCGCCGGGAGCGGCCCGAGACCAAGATCATCCTGAGCGAGCCGGCGAACGCCCAGCTCATCGGCAGCGGCCGGGCTCAGGGCCGGGCCGAGAACGGCGCCCCGGCCGAGAGCCACCCGGCCTTCGAGCCGCACCCGATCCAGGGCTGGACGCCCGACTTCATCCCGTTCGTGCTCCAGGAGGCGATCGACCGGAAGTTCTACGACGAGCTGATCCCGGTGGCCGGCGCCGAAGGCATGAAATGGGCCAGGATGCTCGCCCAGAAGGAGGGCATCTTCACCGGCGTCTCCGGGGGCTCCACCGTCGCGGTCGCCATGCAGGTGGCCGAGCGGGCCCCCGAGGGATCGGTGATCCTCGCCATGCTGCCCGACACCGGCGAGCGCTACCTCTCGACCCCGCTCTTCGAGGCGATCCCCGAGGACATGACCGACGAGGAAGCCGCCCTGTCGCGCTCGACCCCGGGCTTCCAGATGGGCTGACGGCTGAGGCTGCTCTTGTCACACGCACGCGCCTCGCGGGATCACTCGCACATGCGTGAGGAGAGCCTGGGCGGCTTGCCCAGGCCCTCCAACTGAGATTACGCGGCTGGCCGCTGGAACGTGACGCCGCACCGCTTCTGGATGCTCGCCTGCTCGATCGCTTCCATCTCGCCCTTGAGGCGGCTCAGTTCGGCCGCCGTCGTGCTGTCCCCCTTGATGAAGAACAGTGCGGGCCAGAACAACACGACACCGACACCCGTCGCCACGGCGTCGTTGGTCGCCTTCGAGTCCTGGGCCCCTGAGACCTGTGCTGCCCGTGACGAGAGGCGGGTCGCCTCCTCGCGGATCTGGTCACACTTCCAAGATGCATAAGCAGTCGGTGAAACATAGGCCGCTGCGATGTTCTCACTGCGAGAGGCGCAGCCCGCGACGGCAAATGAACACGCCGCAACCAACATGCCGGCGCGTTGAATAAAAGACATATTTTTCCCCCAATATCGCCATAATTGGCCGGGGGATAACCACTATCTTAGCCGGCTCTGTCAAGATCAACTTATGGGTCTTGCACCCGCGGCTCGCAGACATTCGCGCGGCAGAACGTCCCATCGAATGGGCATCGATCGTGACGGGGACATGCCGTACCTATCGCTCATCCTCCGCGTCATCACCGGGCTTGTCCCGGTGATCTCGATCGTTTGAAGCGCTGTGCCTTTCCGATCGAGATGGCCGGCACAAGGCCGGCCATGACCGGGGTATAGGCTTGGAGTTGCGGGAATGACCCGCGAGCGGTCATCCTTGAGGCGTGCAACCTTGCGGACGAAGCCGTTGCCCGGCTGACCGAACGAGATCGTTCAGCCCCGACCCATGACCGCCGGCCGCAACACGTCCGCGCACCATTGCCGGAAGGTGGTGGGCGTGGTGGTCTCGGGCGTGCGCGGTTCGGCGTTGTCCAGCCCCTCGGCCTTGGCTGTCATCATGGCGGCATAGCCCTCCACGAAGGCCGGCGACAGGCCCGCGGCCGAGAGCTGAGCCTTGAAGGCCTCGATCGGAACCGGGCGATGAACGACCGGCTTGCCGAGCATCTCCGACATGATCCGCGCCATGTCGTTCTGGGAGAGGTCCTCCGGGCCGAGCACCGCCCGATGTCCCTGGCCGCTCCAGCGCCGGTCCATCAGAAGGTCGGCCGCCGCGTCGGCGATGTCGCGGGTGGCGCAGACGGGGGCCTTCCGGTCGCCCGGAACCGGCGAGAAGAACTCGCCCCGGTCGCGGATCGGCGCCACCTGACGCAGCAGGTTATCCATGAAGGACGGCATCGTCAGAGCACGATAGTTCACGCCCGTGCCGGCGATCAGGTCGTCCATGGCGAGCGACGCGGTGACGAGCCCGGCGCGGTCCGCCATCGGGGTGCCCCGGCCCAGGGCCGAGATCCCCACCACATGGCCGACGCCGTGCGTCCTGAACGCCTCGCAGGCCGGACGGGCGAAGTCGGCATAGACCGCGTCTAGGCTCTCGGCATGCGGGTTGGGCGGAGGAAGCCAGAACACCGCGTCCGCGCCGTCGAAGGCGCGGTCCACCACGTCCGCCTCGCCGTGCGAGCCCTCGACGACCTCGATCCGCGCGAGCGTCTCCCGGGGCAGGCGCGACGGATCGCGCGCGATGACGCGGACGCGTTCTCCCGCCTGGAGCAGCCGCGCCAGGACCTGGCGGCCGATGGACCCGGTGGGCGTTGTGACAACGATCATGTCTGTCTCTTCCTTCACGACGGCACGGGATGTGCTGTCCGTGCCCATGCTTTAAGCTCTCACGGCTTTAAGCCCTCTTGGCCGGACGCTCCATGCGCGTTCGTCCGAACAAATGTCGAGATCGTCCAGAATGCCCGTCGATCCTCTCTCCGACGTGTTGGCGCTCATCAGGCCGCGAGGCTCCGTCTCGGCGGGCTTCGAGGCCGGCGGCGATTGGGCGGTTCGCTTCGCCGACCAGCACGCCCGCATCAAATGCTACGCGGTCACCCGGGGCGCGTGCTGGCTCGCCGTCGAGGGCACGGCGGAGACGGCTCTGATCCGGGCCGGCGACTGCTTCATCCTGCCGAGCGGTCGGCCGTTCCGGATCGGGAGCGACCTCGATCGACCGCCGATCGACGCTGCCACCATCTTCCCGCCCCCGCGGGATGGGGGCGTCGTCACCGTGAACGGCGGCGACGCCTTCGCTCTCGTGGGCAGCCGCTTCGCCGTCGAGGGGCGTCACGCGTCCATGCTGCTCGCCGCCCTGCCGGCGCTCATCCACATCCGGCGCGAGAGCGACCAGGAGGCGCTGCGCTGGTCGGTGGAGCGCATGATGCAGGAGATCCGCGAGGGCCAGCCCGGCAGCGCCCTGGTGGCGCAGCATCTCGCCCACATGATGCTCGTCCAGGCGCTGCGGCTGCATCTCGCGGAGGCTCCGCCGACGCGCGTCGGGTGGTTCTTCGCCCTCGGCGATCCGCGCCTGTCGGCCGCGATGGCCGCCATGCACGGCGATCCGGCGCATCGCTGGACGCTGCGGGAGCTCGGACGGCTCTCCGGGATGTCGCGATCCAGCTTCGCCCTCGCGTTCCGCGAACGGGTCGGGGAAACCCCGATGGCCTATCTGACCCGGTGGCGGATGCTGCTCGCGGCCGAGCGGTTGTCGGCGAGCGATCCGATCGCCCTGATCGCCCCGAGCCTCGGCTATGAATCCGAGGGCGCGTTCAGCGCCGCGTTCAAGCGTGTCATGGGCCGGTCGCCGCGCGCCTTCGGCAACCGGCAGGACGGGACGGCCCGGCCGCCGCCCGGCATTAACGGGGTGCTTACCCGCCTGCCCGATAGTGCCGGTCTGGTGAAGGCAAAGGAGAAGCCATGAGTGACGTCGTTGGAATTCCGGGCAATCGGATCCGCTCGTTCGTGGAGCGCATCGAGCAGATCGAGAACGAGATCAAGGACCTGAACGAGGCCAAGAAGGAGGTCTTCTCCGAGGCCAAGGGCGAGGGCTTCGACGTGAAGATCCTCAAGGAGATCATCAAGCTGCGCAAGCAGGACCAGGACGAGCGCGACGAGCACGACAGCCTGCTCGACGTCTACATGCGGGCCATGGACGAGGCCGGCCCCGAGCCGGTCGCCGCGGCGGCCTGACGAACCCCTGCGCATTCGACGCAACGAAGGCCGCCTCCGACGAGGCGGCCTTTTTCATGCGCGTGCGTGGGCGAGATCAGCCGCGTGACGGCGCCGATTTCTTGCGTGCGCCGCCCGTGCGCGAGGCGCCGGTGCCGCGGTCCTCGCCGCCCTGGCCGCCGAGCGCGCCCGTCAGCACCTCGCCCGCCGCCCCGATGGCGGCAGCCGCCACTTCGAGAGGCGCGGCCACGATCTCGGCCCCGAGGCTGCCGGCCGCCGACACGGCCCGACGGCCTTCCTGCACGCCGCCGCTCTTACCGGACTCGCCGCCCTGCGGCGCCTCGAGCACGTTCGCCACCGCCCTCAAGGCCTCGGCCATCACGGCACGGGCCTGCGGGGAGGTGAGGGTGGTCTCGAGGCTCGAGAGCCACGCCATCGGGTTCAACAGGCCGCCCTGCGGCCGGGACGCAGAGCACGCCCGCGTGGTGGAGCGCGACGTGCCGGTAGACGCGCGGGCGGAGGAGCGCGATCCCGCCGCGGAGCGGGCTTTTGCGGGAACGGCCTGCGACTTCGTCGCGGAGCGCGCGCTCGCCTTGGGCTGCGCGCGCTTCGATGCGGCCGCTCCCTTCTTGGCCGTCGACCGGGACGCGGATGCTCCCGATGTCTTGCGGGCCTTGCTGGGTTGTGAGGTCCCACTCTTCCTGCTCGTCGCCATCGTCATGTCCTCTTCTGGTGAATCCGAAAGCCGGCCGCGTCGGGCGCGGCCTCACCCATGACAATGACACCGTGTCCATTCGGTTCGCGCGAAGCTGCGGAAACGCCGCGCCGCGTCGTCGCTCCTCGCGCGGCGAGAGACGGCCGCTCAATCCTTTCCGATGATGGGGACGCTGTGCCTCATAGAAGCGGGATCACCGGGACGAGCCTGGTGATCCCGAATGCTTTGAGCAGGGTGTCTCACAGGATGACGAGGAGCCACGAACGTCATGCCAGGAGAAGCAACAGTGGCAGACTTAACCGTGAGCCCTACCTGCTATTGACAGAGCGGCATTGTGAGCCGGCACGCGAGAGGGACAATCCATGCGAATGCGCGTTCTGACATGTGGGGCGGGCGCGGTCTTATCGTTGGCGGCCTGCAACACGGTGACCCGTGGAGTCGAGGAGACGGTGACCATCACGGCCAGCCCAAGCACGGCGCGGATCCGGACGTCGCTCGGGCAGGAATGTCCCCGCTCGCCTTGCGTCGTGAAGGTGAATCGAAAGACTGAATTCACGGCCTATGCGGACGCCAGAGGATACCGGCCAGGGTCCCTCCTGGTGACGTCAGTGCTGACCGATAAAGCGGCCCCTGGCGTGATCGGGAACGCCATCCTGCCGGGCGGATCAGTCGGCTTGGTCCTCGATGCCGCAAACGGCGCGATGTTGGACCACAAGCCAAATCCTGCCCATATCGATCTCGTTCCTGTCGGCCGTGCCCGAAACCGGTAGCACCGGGTTCGTCCCGGTGATCCCGATCGTGTGAGGCGCAGCGCTTTTCCTGATCGAGATGGCCGGGACAAGCCCGGCCATGACATGGGAGGGTGTCATCACCGGCTCATACCGTCTCCACGTCATCACCGGCCCTGTGCCTGTGATCCTGATGTCTTGAGGCGCCGAGCCCTTCCGGATGCGAGTCGGTTGCGTGGATGAGCGGGGCCTCACGCTCGGCGAACATTCCCTTCTGCCTGAATGGTCTCCCGGCGCAGGTTCCGTTCAGACGACAGGGTCGTCGAGCAGGCGGGAGAGTGTGCTTCGTCCCAGGGTGCTCATCCCCGGATGGGTCCGCTGATAGTACCAGACCAGCCCCATCGCCTGCTGGAACGCCCATGCTGCTCCGCGCGCCCACTCGATGTCGTCCGATCCGAGACGGGACCGCACGATGTCCCTGCGGTCCCGATCGAGAAGATGCCACGCAGCCACGAGATCCAACGCCGGATCCGCCGGCCCGAAGCCGCCGGCATCGAGCACACCCGCGAGACGCCCGTCGCGCACGAGAAGATTGGCCGGAATGAGATCCCGATGGCTCATGACGTCGGGCCCGGATGGCGGCAGCTCCCGCAGCCGGGCCCACATGCCACGCAGGCGAGCGACGTCCAGAAGGGCGCCGCTGTTCCTGAAGCAGACGTCCATCCAGTCGTCGTGATCGGGAAGGTTGCCACCTCTCCCTGGTCCGTCGAAGCGGCGGCCACGGGTGTCCGCTGCGCGCAAAGACGCGATCAGGTCGGCGATGTCGAGGGCGAATGCCGCGGACGCCGCAAGTCCGTCCGGCGTGGCCGTCTCGCCGTCGATCCAACCCTGCACCGCCCAGGCTATCGGATAGAGCGCGCTGGGTCGACCGAGCCCCAGCGGTCGAGGAGTCGCATAGGGAGAATGCTGCGCGAACTCGGTCATGGCTGCCGCTTCCCGGCGCAGCATCTCGGCGCATTCGAGCGGGTTCATGGCGCGCAGGGGGAACCGTGCCGCGACACCCGATCCAATGCGGAAGATGGCATTGTCGGTGCCGGCCGATCCGAGTTGCACGATCCGTTCATGACGATACTCGGGAAACTGATCGGCGACCAATCCACGAACGGTATCAACGTCGATATGAATCTGATCGTCGTGCATCATGCGACCCATGTCTCCGGCCAGCCTGGCTCCTGACGGCTGGCGACAGACATTGGTCGCAACGCCACTGCCGGCAAGCCTTCGAAACGGCACCGAATGTCCGCTTCCCGGGATCACCGGCCCTGTGCCGGTGATCCCGGCGACGAACAGTGCCGCGCCTGTCCGTATCGGGATGGCCGGGACGAGCCCGGCCATGACGGGGAGAGGTCGTGCAAACCGCGTCGTTCCGTTCAGTTGGACGTCAGGAAGGAGCGAACCATGGCGCTCGTCGCCGTCGGGTTTTCTTCCATGATCCAATGGCCTGAGTCGGGAATGATCCCCTCGGTCACGTCACTGGCGGCAAACCGCATCACGGACGCCATCATCGGGCCAAACGATTTCTCGCCCCCGATCGCCAGCACCGGCATCCCGAGCTTTCCCTTGGCCGCGAGGAAGGCCTTGTTATCGACGGCATCCTGATCGAACGCGGCAAACTGGGCGAAACCCGAGTGCATGGCGCCCGGCAGGGCGTATAGTTTCGCATAATGGTCCCGTGCGGCCTCGGAGAAGCGGCTGGGCGTGGCCGAGAACTCGTTCCAGAAGCGATCGAGATAGATGCGCTCGCGACCGGCAACAAGGCGCTCCATGTCGGGGCCTCCAAAGCGGAAATGCCACAGCAGCGGGTTCTTCAGGACTTCTTCCCACGGGCCGATGCCCGGCAAGGGAGCATCGATCAGAACAAAGCGCCTCACCCGGTCCGGGTGCTGGACGGCGAAGGCGTAGCCGACCATGTTCCCGATGTCGTGCGTGACCAGATCGGCGCGATCGATCCTGAGCGCGTCGAGAACGCCTGCCACGTCGCCGGCTTGCGTCTTCTTGTCGAACCCCGCGTCCGGCTTCGAGGAAAGCCCCAGGCCGCGCAGGTCTGGAACCACGACCGTGTGATCGCGGACAAGATCCTGGGCCAGGGGCGCCCACATGTCGCCGGTTTCGCCATAGCCGTGCAGCAGAACCACGGCCGGGCCCGTGCCGCCGACGCGGACATGGATTGTGGCGCCGTTGGTGGTGATCTCCTGTGTCCGGATTTCGGCCGGGAAGGGCATCTGCGCAGCAGCCGGCAGGGCGATGGCGGCGGCTCCCAGAGCACTGATGACGAACCTGAGCATCTGACATCTCCTTTCAACGGGAGAGCTTTTGCCGTGGCTGCGGTCAACGCGTCTCCGTCGGAGCCGGAGATAGCGTTTGAGCACCTTCCGGATTAGGCTCCGAAAGGAGAAACTGGCCTCCGGAAAGTCCGAACGATGATGAAGCTCGATGGCATCGCCACCTTCGTGGCGGTCGCGGAGGCCGGCTCGATCAGCGAGGCGGCGCGCCGTCTAAGACTGTCGAAATCCGTGGTCAGCGACCGCCTGGTCGAACTCGAGCGCAGCCTCGGCGTGAGGCTCGTGCATCGGAGCACCCGTCGGCTGAGCCTGACGGAGGATGGGATCACGTTCCGCGAGAGGGCGTCCCGCATTGCCCACGAGGTCGAGGAAGCGATGGCGGAAATGGCCCAGCGCAGCGGCGCTCTGGTCGGGCCCCTGCGCATCTCCGCGCCTGTGACATTCGGCCGAATGCATCTCGGGCCGGCGGTGTATCCGTTTCTCGCCCGGCATCCCGGCATCGAGCTGACGCTCGACCTCGACGACCGGCGGGTGGATGTTTCCGCGGAAGGTTACGATGCCGTGGTCCGGCACGGTCCGCTCATGGATTCCCGGCTGGTCGCCTGGCGGCTGGCGCCAAGCCGGCGGGTTCTCGTCGCGTCGCCGGATTACCTGGCCCGGCACGGGACGCCCAGCGCGGCCGGCGACCTGGAGGGTCATGCCGGGATCTTCTACACCAACCGGGGTGTCGACGACTGGCGGTTCCCCGGCCCGACCGGGGCGACCATCCTCCGCGGCCGGGTGGCCCTGCGCGTCAACAACGGCGACATGATGCGGGACGCCGCGCTGTCCGGGATCGGCATCGCCCTCCTGCCGACCTTCATCGTCGGTCCCGACATCGCGAAGGGCCGCCTTCAGGTCGTCGATGTGGGGCTCCGGTCCGCTCCGGAATTCATCTATGTGGCCCATCAGGAGGGCCGGCGGCCTTCGGCGAAATTGAGGGCTTTCGCCGAGTGCCTGCGTGAGGCGTTCGGAGAGCCGCCGTATTGGGAGCGGTGACGGCGCGCCTGGGCGATCCCGCCTCACGCAACCGCAGCGCGTTAGAAAAGGCCCCAGTCCGGCGTGGTTCCGGTCAGGAGCCCGTAGACGCCCGCGACGACGTGCGCATGGGCGTCGAGCCGCTCCTCGGTGGTCGTGGCCTGCTGGAGTTCGAGGTCGTGGGTGTAGAAGAATTCATCGTAGTCATCGACCGGGGGTGGATCGTCCTTCCCCGTGATCTTGCCGCCATCGACGCCGCCCGAATAGTCGAGGCCGCCGTAGAGGCCGTATCGGATTCCGTTATCGCCGAAACTGAAATAGTCAGGATTGGGAAGCATGGCCGTCCCTCGCTGGGTTTCCTGAAGGCTTCATGCTTGCCCCGGTTTGTGTCGATTGCTGGGCTGGCGCACCGGCTCAAAAGTGGATTGCTCCTGTTGAAATCGATCCGATGCTCCACGCCTGAAAAGAGCGCATCGACGGACGCGGGAGACCGTGCCCCGTTCCTTGCGCGACGCCCCATTTTCCGCGCGACGCCTCGGGCGCCCTCTATCCGTAGGGAAACGGCCGGGAGCCGAAAATCCGCTTGGGCGGCATCGGCAGCTCCTTGAAGGTTTCCCCCATCACGGCCCGCTTGATGACGGTCCGGTCGACCCCGTAATCGCGCGCGAACTGGCTCCACTCCCGCTCACCGGACGCGTATCGGAGGCGTGCCTCGAGAACCTGCTCGGTGGAAAGCTTCCTGCTCTGCGACGCCACGACGAATCTCCATAAGAACGAAGCATGAACGTCTCATGCGGCCCCGGGTTCGTCGATGGGCTGTGGCGGAGCCTGTGGAGAACGGGGAAAGGTCCCTTCGGGACGCGGCGCTTTGGGTCGCCGGCGCGGCCCCGGGGTCCGCACGATGCGCCGGCCGGGCAGGGGGCGCGTCAGGCGCGGCCTCTCACGCCTGCGGCCGCCGGAACACGCCCTGCACGACGGTGCCGCGCCCGATCAGCTCCGGGGGCGGGTTCTCCCAGTCGACCGGCTCGGGCTGGCGCCCGTGCCAATAGACCATCCAGCGGCCCCGGTCGTCCTGATAGACGCCGTAGACCAGGCGGCCGCGCCACGCACCGCGCGCGAGGCGCCCGCGCAGCGCCACGCCGACGATCTCGCGCATTCCGCGCAGCACGAACCAGGCGAGGCCGAGGATCGTGGCCGGGCCGGCGACGAGCCAGAGCGCCTGGATCGGCCCGGGCGCGGCATGAAACTTCGAGAGCCAATCGGCGAAAGCAGAATAGGGCTGGTCCATGCGGGCAACTCCCCTCGGGCGAAGCGACCACCAGCACCGCTGGTGGTCGGGGAGTTGAGAAGCCGCCGAAGGACGACCGCGCTGCCCTTTAGGCTTGCGCCCTGGACATGCGACAGCACCTCCCCGACCGTAAGGTTGGGAAGGCATCGTTGACGGCCGATACCGGCCGCCTTCGGAGGGGTTCTCACGCCCCAGAGCCGGGGACACGGCTCCAGGGACGACATAACACGGTTACAGGCGGGGGCGTCAATCGGGCAGGGGTGCGTTGCGGCTCGTCATCCAGCCGCCGCCGTCATCACGCAACCTCCGTCGTCACGCCTCCTCCGTCATCACCGGGCTTGTCCCGGTGATCTCGATCGTGTTGAGCACCGTGCTTTTCCGTATCGGGATGGCCGGGACAAGCCCGGCCATGACGGGGGAAGGGAGAGGCACGTCCCTCCTCGTGTCATCACCGGCCTCGTGCCGGTGATCCCGATCCTGCGAGGCGGCGCGCTTTTCCGATCGGGATGGCCGGGACAGGCCCTTCACCTTTCCGCACCTACGACACGTGCACATCCATGTTGCTTCTCATGCTCGATCGTGCAGGGCAGCTTGGGGACAACCGGAGGTACGACAAGCAGTGAACGTCCGCTCACGCCTCCTATGCGGACATCCGCATGATGTCTCAGGCGTGCCAGGACCGGACCTTCGTTCGCCAGCCCTCATTCCATGAACATGATGCGTCCGGTCGCGACGTCATGCATCGCTGCGACGATCTTGAGTTCGTTCCCAGCAACCAGATCCCGCAGGATCGGGCTGTCGCGCTCAAGTCCTTGCGCCGCCAATCTGGCGTTCGTGGTCGCCACCTGCTGCACGAAGTCCTTGTTCTTTGAGGTGTGGGCGCCAGGGGCGCTGCTGTTGGCTTCGATCGCCGGTCGGATCCGCTTCAGCAGGTTGGTGAGCATTCCGAGCTCCGCACCGTCGATAGCGCCCTTGACCGCGCCGCACTCGCTGTGGCCCAGCACGACGATGAGCTTCGCCCCGGCCAGCTTGGTCGCGAACTCGGCGCTGCCGACCACGTCGTCATCGGCGACATTGCCGGCGATGCGGGCGCTGAAGATGTCGCCGATGCGCTGGTCAAACACGAGTTCCGGCGGCACGCGCGAGTCAATGCAGCCGATCACCACGGCGAAAGGAAACTGTCCGCCAGCCGTCGCCCTGACCTGCTCGAGGAGATTGCAGTTGCGCATGGTCTGCGTCAGGAAGCGCTCGTTGCCTGCCTTGAGCTCCTTCAGGGCGTCGTCCGGGCCGAGGGCACGTTGCCGCTCTTGCGTCAGCGCCATGCATGAATCGGCCGCATATGCACGGCCGAGGGTCGCCGTGGTGCCGACCAGAGCCCCGGCGCAGCAGAAGTACCGTCGTGACAACATCATCTCAACCTCCCTTAAACCCAAGGTGGCCACGGCCGGTGCCGTCCTGCTCCCCTTCCACCATCATTCCGCAGCCGCGCCCTTCAAGGCTGGCGCCGCCGCCGGAAGGTCACATCCGCCTACGGCCCTATGGCACCACGGCGAAGAACAGGAACGCCGCGAATACGACCAGGTGGACGATGCCCTGGAGCACCGTGGTCCGGCCGGTGCCGAGCGTGATCACGCCGATGAGCAGCGTCAGTGCCAGCAGGAGCCGCTCCTTGTCGCCCAGCCCAAGCTCCAGGGGCTGGCCAAGGATGAGTGAGACGGCGACGACCGCCGGGATTGTCAGGCCGATGGCCGCAAGGGCCGAGCCGAGCGCCAGGTTGAGGCTGGTCTGCAACCGGTTGGCCTGGGCGGCCTTGAGCGCCGCAAGGCACTCGGGCAGCAGCACCACGGCCGCGATGACGATCCCGATCACAGCCTTGGGCAGGCCGAGCCAGGCCAGCCCCACCTCCAGCGTCGGTGTCAGGGACTTAGCGAGCGCCACGACAGCCACGAGGGCGACAAGCAGCAGGCCGGCGCTGACGGCGGCCGTTTTGTTCGAGGGCGGCGGCGCATGCGCGTTCTCGTTGCTGGCCTCGACTGGGAGGAAGTAGTCGCGGTGGCGCACGGTCTGAATGAAGACGAACGCGCCGTAGAGCACCAGCGAGACGATCCCGGCGAAGACAAGCTGCGACGTGCTGAAGTACGGACCGGGTGCGCTTGTCGCGATGTTCGGCAGGACCAGCGTGAGGGAGGTGAGCGCCGCGAGGATGGCCAGGGCGGCGCTGGCCCCTTGCACCTGGAATCCTTGCTCGTGGTGGCGCGCCCCGCCCCAGAGCAGGCACAGGCCGACAATGCCGTTCATCACGATCATGACGCCGGCAAAGGCCGTGTCCCGAGCCAGCCCTGCCTTCTCGCCGGGTGCTGCGATCATGACGGAGACGATGAGCGCCACCTCGATCACCGTCACGGCGATAGCGAGGACCAGCGTGCCGAAGGGCTCGCCCGTCCGGTGGGCGACGACCTCGGCGTGGTACACGGCCGCGAACACGGTGGCGATGAGAACGATCCCTGCCACGGCGGCCATTAGCCCCCGCAGGCCGAGGAAGAGCGCGATCAAGAGAACGCCCCAGGCCACAGCAGGCCAGATCCACGCCCACCAGGGCATTCGTTCCGCCGTCGTCATGCGGGCCTCGCTCGTTATGCCAGTATGACGGCAGTAGCTGTCGGAAGTGAGGCGGACTTTTACCTGCACCACATCCCACCATCTATCACGAAGGTTGGATTAATCCTGGCTCACGCCGGATGTCTCTTTCGGGTCAAGAGCAGAAGGCGCAATAGCCGTACAAAGGTCCACTGGTGTTCCTGCTGCGGACGTTACTGCTGTGTCTCTCTAAATCCCCCCGCCGCCCTCGAACCACCAATCCCGCACCTCCTGGCCATAACCCTCTTTCACGCCCAATAAGCTCCCGATGAACGATGCCTCCGTGATGACCGGGTTCGCGCCCCAAGCGCCCGTTCGCGGCGGCGCCGCTCGGTGCCGCTCACCGGGACAGTAGCGGCGCTTTTACTCTCCCTCCGTGCCCTGAAGACAGATGTATGGGGCCGTGTCGGAGCTCGTGAAATCGTTTTTCCATATTGCCGTTGCGTCTGTAAGTTTTTCCCGCGAAAGCCGTGAAAATAACAATCTGGTTCTACTTGCTGGAAGCCTGACGGCCGGGCTCTACTGTGCGGGCTCATTGACACATCATCTGTCGATAACAAGAGGATACGCACGATGACCATGAATGCCTCGCGCCGTCAGTTGCTCACGGCGGCGGCCGGTCTTGCCGCGACCACCGCTGTCGGATCTCAGGCCTTCGCCCAGGACGGCCAGAAGGCCTTCACGCCGGCCCCGATCCCGGACCTCGCCCCGCAGTGGAAAAAGCTCAATTTGGCGGAAATCCTGAAGCGCCCGGCGGCGTTCGCCTCGATCAGCCAGAACAACTCGCTCTACCGTCCCTGGGGCGCCCAGGCCTCCGAACGGCAATGGGAGAGGGGAACCCTTCCGGCGACCGTTAAGGTGGCCGAGGCGGCGCGACGGGCTGCCAACTTCAAGTCCTTCAGCTGGATCGGGTACTCGGTCTTCCGGGAAAGCTACCCGCAATCGATCTTCGACAAGGTGCAATACGAGACCTGGGTCGAGGGCCTGAATTTCGACGAGGCGAAGAAGCAGGCCGACAATGAGCTCGTCGACGAACTGAAGGCGCTGGTCCAGCCGGGCGACCTCCAGTTCAACGAGCTTGCCCTTCAGACGGCCTTCGTCGGAACCCAGCTTCCGCTCGAACTGGCGCGCAAGAAGATCGAGGTGATCGTTCTGACGGGCATTCACCTGGACTGGTGCATCGAGGGCAATGCCCGGGCCGCCCGGGACAACGGCTATCTTCCGATCGTCATCGGCGATGCCACCGCGACGCAAAAGCCCGAACAGCAGGCGGCCGCCTATGAGCGGATCAACAACTTCTTCGCGCCCGTGATCTCGTCCGACCACTTCGTCAGGCTCCTGTCGCAGCCGGCCTAGGCCGCGCCCGTTCACGCGCATGGCTGAGCCGGCCGCGAGCGGTGGCCGGCTCCTGAAGGCGAGCCTGACCCTCAGGCTCGTCCATTCCTCTCAAATCCCCCCGCCGCCCTCGAACCACCATTCCCGCACCTCCCAGCCAAACCCTTCCTCGCGCTGGATGCGCTCGAGATGGGCGGCGAGCTCGTCACGCAGCTCGTGGATCGTGCGGCGGGGTTTGGGGGCGTCGATGGCGTATGTGCCGGGTTCGGGCGCCACATGGCGGTGCTTGTCGATCTCGCCGAGCGTGCGGGTGAGGCGGGCGAGCGGCTGGAGCGAGCGTTCGGCGCGCTCGATGGGCTGGGTCTCCAGGATCGCGGCGTGGCGCTCGGCCAGCGTCCAGAGCCGGTCGACGATCTGCTCGCGCCTTCGGGCCGGCACGGTCGGAGCGGCCGGCGGGGTCTCCCGGCGGGCCGGGCGCGAGGGTGGCGGCGATGCGGGGGGCAGGGGCTCGGGCGCCTGCGGGGGCGGGCTTGCGTTCGTCCGCCGGCGCGATGGCTCCGGGTTGGGACAGGCGATGCGGGGCGCCGGGGCGGCGCCGTCCGGGCGCTTCCAGCCGCCCTGAATCACATAGCGGGAGATGGTGGACGGCGAGATTCCGAGCTGCCGCGCGATCTCCTTGTAGGGGCGGGCGGTGCATTCCACCCAGTCGCGCAGCAGGACGACGCGCTCCGGCGAGAGCTTCTCCGGAAACCGCGAGGGGGCAGGGCTGTCGGGATCGGACAGGGCGGGCTCCGTTGGGTCGGGCGAGGGGGTGGAGGGGAAAGACGTCATGGCAATGGGAACTCGGAAACAGAACAAAACGTGAACAATATATCGGCTCGGAGAGAATGGTCAAGGCTGAGCGCCTGACCGTCATTCCGGGGCCGCGGAGCGGAACCCGGAACCCGCGCACGAACGCTCAGGCAAGAACGCTCAGGAAGGATGCGAACCGCATGACGCCCCCTCGGACATGCTCCGGCGCCAGGGCCGGGCTCGTTCCGATCGGTGAGGGGCGGCGTTCCAAACCATCGGGATCACCGGCACAGGGCCGGCGATGACGTAGCGGGAAATACACCCTCCACGTCATGGCCGGGCTCGTCCCGGCCATCCCGATCATGAAAAGCGCACCGCGTCAGCCCATCGGAAGCACCGGGACCGATCCCCGGATCAAATTCGGGGACTGCGATGACGGAGCGGTGGAACGCGCGGACAGGCCCGCGCGCCGCTTGCCCATCCGGCACGACACGTTTCCTGAAAGCCACGCGAAATGCCCCTGGAACGCGCCGGTCCGGGCCGTTCCAGGGCGTTCCAGGGATTCCAAGGCCGTTCCAGGGGGCGTTCCAGGGCGGGGCCTTGGAACGTTTCATCACCGTTCCAGGGGCAATCGATCAGATATCATCATTTGTGCTGATGCGTCCGCAGGCGTATTCGAGGAGGCTTCGAGGGAACGAGACGCCATGACCGACGCCGCCGCCGCCATGCCCCCGCAGACCACGCCCGCCGGGCCCCTGAAGGGGCTCGACGGGACCACGCTCGGGCTCTATGCCGCCACCGTGTTCCTGTGGGGGGTGAGCTGGATCGGGATCCGGGCGCAGCTCGGGGTCGTGGCCCCGGAGATGTCGGTGCTGTGGCGCTTTCTGCTGGCGGCCGTGCTCATGTGGGCCTGGGTGCTCGCCACCGGGCACCGGGTGCGCTTCCCGCTCGCCGATCACGGGCGCTTCCTGGCCGTGGGCTTCTGCCTGTTCTCGTTCAACTTCCTGTCGTTCTATTATGGGGGGCTGAGCGTCCCGTCCGGGCTGCTCTCGGTGGTGTTCTCGCTCGCCTCCGTGTTCAACCTGGCCCTGAGCTTCCTCGTGTTCCGCCAGGTCGTGGAGCCCCGGGTGGCGCTCGGCGGGGCGATCGGCGTGGTGGGGATCGGCCTGCTGTTCTGGCCGGAGATCGCCGGGGCGGGCTTCAACGCGGCGGCGCTCAAGGGCCTCGGCCTGTGCGTGATGGGCACTCTGTTCTTCTGCTCGGGCAACATGATCTCGACGGTGGTGCAGCGCCGGGGCGTGCCGCTGCTCTCCGCCACCGCCTGGGGCATGACCTATGGCTGCGCGGTGCTGCTCGCGCTCAACCTGGCGCGCGGCAACGCCTTCATCGTCGAGCCGACCGTGAAATACATCGGCTCGCTGCTCTATCTCTCGGTCGGGGCGTCGGTGCTCGCCTTCATGGCGTATCTCACCCTGCTGCGGCGGCTCGGCGCCGCGCGGGCCGGCTACGCCACGGTGCTGTTCCCCATCGTGGCGCTCACGGTCTCGACCCTGATCGAGGGCTATGTGTGGACGCCGCTCGCGATCGTCGGCGTCGTGCTGGCGCTCGCCGGCAACGTGCTCGTGCTGCGCCGGCCGGCGGCGAAATAGCCGTTCCCGCCGGCGCGACCGTCCCGTCGGCGAACCGGCCCGTCGCCGGACGGCGCTCTACTCGGCCGCCAGGGGCGCCATGGTGCGGGTCGAGCCGAGATTGTCCAGCGACTGCTTGATGTGGAAGCCGAGCGCGTCGGCGAGGGAGTTCTCCTCGCCGCGGGCGCGGATCAGGCCGATCTTGCACGAGGGCAGGGCCGGGAAGCCGTCGGACGGACCGAGGATGCGCATGCCGGGCCGCACGGCGCTCTCCGGCAGGACCGACACGGCCAGCCCCGCCATCACGGCCGCCCCCACGGCGGTCGAGTGCCAGCTCACATAGGCGACGCGGAACGGCCGGCCGGCGCTCTCGAGCGCCTCCGTGGCCGAGTGGCGCCAGTCGCAGCTCGGGCGGCCGAGCGCCAGGGGAATCGGGCTCTCCTCGTGCACCCCGTGGCGCGTGGACGTGACCCAGAGCAGCTGCTCGATGCGCACGATCTCGGACGGCCCGCGCCGGTCCACATGGGTGATGATCGCGAGATCGAGGTCGCCGTGCTGCACCCGCTCGATCAGGTTCGGGGTCGGCTCGCACATCACCGTGACCTCGGCCTTCGGGTTCGAGCGCGAGAACCGGGCCAGGATCTCGGGCAGGTAGCGGTCGGCGTAATCGTCGGGGAGCCCCAGGCGCACCCGGCCGGTGAGCTCGTTCTCGTTGAACGACGCCATGCATTCGGCGTTCAGCCGCACGATCCGGCGCGCGTAGTCGAGCAGGCGCTCGCCCTCGTCGGTGAGCTTCGACAGGCGCCCGTCGCGCTCGAAGATCGCCTTGCCGACCCGGTCCTCGAGCCGCTTCATCTGCATGGAGACGGCGCTCTGCGTCTTGTGCACGATCTCCGCCGCCCGGGTGAACGACCCGGTATCCGCGATGGCCACGAAGGTGCGAAGCTGGTCGATATCAAGCAGATGCATGGCGATGCCCTCATCATCAATCATGTTGATGATACATATCTCAAACAATCGTTTCAAGTGATGAAAGACGTCTGGTAGAACCTTTCACATCCTGAGAAACAAATCAGGAAATTCAACGATTCGATTGGATGCCCGATGGTAGGTCCTTCCATGAAAGTCGTGGAACGCCGTGGAACATCCCTTGGAACGAGCTCTGGAACGCCCTGAAACGTTCCAACCCGAATCCCTGGAACGCTCCTGGAACGGGTGCTGCAGCAGGCGGGAACGCCCTGCAACATCCTGGAACGCCTTGGAACGCCCGTTCCACGGCGTTCCAAGGCCGATGACCTGAACGTGAGAGCAAGGAGACCTCCGATGAACCGGTCCGCATTATCGACGATGACCTTCTCAGGAACGGCCGCTCTGGGGCTGTTCGCCCGCGCGCTCACGAATCTCGTCAAGGCGCTGCAGCACCGACGGGAGGTCAGGAACCTCGCCGAGTTCGACGACAGGATGCTGGCGGATATCGGGCTGACCCGGGGCGACGTGATGGGCGCGCTCGACGAGCCTCTCACCCGCAACCCGTCATGGGTGTTGGTTCGAAGTGCCGAGCGACATTCCCGCGCCGAAAGGCTCGCCCCTGCGGCAGGGCCGGTCCGGCCCGTGGTTCCAGTGGTGAAGCCGCTCAAGCGCTTCGCTTAGGCCTTCCTGTCCTGGCTCTGCCAAGCGTCGCTGAAGATCGACTGAAGGGACGCGAGATACTGCAATTGCATCTCGCGTCCTTTTTCCATCATGTCGTCAAAGGACGCAGACGCGGCGGGAGGTTCCTCCTTCGGGGCCTCCGGACCGGGGGCCTTGAGAACGCTTGCCATCATGTCCTCGAACGGGTTGGCATGCTTCTTCTCGGGCGCCGTTGCGGTCATCCACCCGGCCCAGAGGTCCGCCCAGGGATTGGCGCCGCCCGGCTTCTCCTTCGTGGGGTCTTTGGCCGACGCGAAGGATTGAAGAGCCTGCGCATGCGCGGTCATCCAATGCGACATGCCGCCGGCCATGACGCCGGCGAGAATCGGGAACAATTGCTGCATGGTGTCGGTGCTGATGCCCGCGTAATCGGCGGCCTGATGCGCCACCCGGCGACTGACCTCGTCGGAGCCGAAGAGCTGATCGAGCAGCCGCCGTCCTTCCTGTTGCGCCTGCGGCGAGAAGGAGTTGCCGGCGGCCTGCCAGAAATTCTGAAAGGCGCCGCTCATCATGGATTGGACGAGGCGGGCCGGGTCGTTGGAGGCGGTCGCGTGCTGGAGCCCCATGGCGAAGGCCGGCATGAAGGCGGCCATCGTTTTCTGCGCCTGATCGCCCGACAGGTTGAACTGCTGCGCGAGGGTGGCCAGGGCTGCGTTGGTCTGAGCCTGGCGCATCAGATCGAACCAATTGAACATGGCAATCTCCTCGCTGACGAAACGCTCGTGGTCAGCCCCAAGGGGGCCATCGGCGAAAACGAACCCGTGATCGATGCCGGCACGCCCAGACCGTCACACGGCCCGGACAGCTTGCCTCTCCAGGCGCCGGATTGTCCAGAACGCAGTGATCACGGCCGCGATCCCGAACACCACGGATCCTGCTCCGATCCCCAGGAGGGCCCCCTTGGGGCCGCCGATCTGAGCGCCGAAATACGCGAACGGGATCATGCCCAGTGTCGCCCGCCCCCAGTTGAAGAAGGTGGAGAGGAGCGGATAGCCCAGATTGTTGAACGACGCATTGGCCACGAAGACGAGGCTCACGAAGAACCAGATGAAACCGCTGAGCTGGCAGAAGAACTGAACGATCTCGGCAGTGGCCGGCGGCGCGTTGAACGCCTGGGTGATCGGAACCCGCACGAGGAACAGGATCAGCCACATGCTGCAGACATAGACGGTCATGAAGATCAGTGCATCCTTGAGCGTCTGCTTCATGCGGTCATAGCGCTGAGCGCCCCAGTTCTGCCCGAGCACGGGCCCGATGGCCCCGGCCAGGGCGAAGACTCCCGCGAAGGACACGGGCGTGACCCGATCGATGATCGCCGAGGCGGCGATCGCCTGATCGCCGAACTGCGCCATCACGCCCGTGAAGAAGCCGTTCGCGACGGGCGCCGCGATGTTGGTGAGGATGGCCGGAACCGCGATGGCGAAGAACGGCCGCGCATCGGTGGCCAGCGCCGCCCAGCCGGGCCTACCGAGCAGACGATGAGCGCGGGTGAGATAGAGAAAGCTCACATAGATATACGCCACGCGCGCGATGCCGATGGTCAGCGCCGCGCCGTTGGCCTTCAGGCCGAGACCGAAGATGAGGATGGGATCGAGCACCACCGTGACGGCCGCCACGGACAGGGTGGCGTACATGCTGCGCTTGGCATCGCCGGCTGCGCGCAGCACGGTGGAGAACGCCATGCCGATGGCCATGAGGCCGTTCGTCGGCAGCGTGATCCAAAGGAAGTTGCGGGCCACCTCGTAGGTCTGATCGCTTGCCCCGATCGCGCTCAGGATCAGTGGCAGCAGGGGCAGGATGACGAGGCTGACGACGGTCGCGACCGCCGCCATGAGGATGCAGCACGAGGTGGCGAGACGGCGCGCATCGTCCGGCCGGCGTGCGCCCAGCGCGCGCGAGACGAGAGCCCCGATGGGGATCATCAGGCCCACGTTGATCGAGATCGTGAAGAACATCACCACGGTGGCGAGACCCACGCCGGCCGTCAGGCTCGGCTCGTTCAGCCATGAGATGTAGAGCAGGGACACGAGGTCGACGATGAAGATCGCGATGAGACCGACCGACGCCGTTCCGGTCATGACCAGGACGTGGCGCATGGTCGAGCCGACCACGAAGCGTGGCGGGGGCTCGCCCGCCATGCCAACCTTCTTTACCGAGGGCTCCGCGTCCATTACGACACGCCTTCGCCGAGAATGTCCCGCGTCTCCGGGCTGAGAGCCCGGGCCTTGCTCGTGGGAACGGTGAGCGGCTCGGGCGTGATCCTGGCGCCCATCACCAGCTCGGCTCCTCCCATGCTGCCCACCTCTTTCTGCAGCACGAGGCGCGCGATATCGCGCTTGCGCACGTCGTTGGCTGCGGCCGCCGCCGCCTCCGGCTCAGTGCCGAGCTCCTCGAGGGCCGCCCGTCCGAACACGATCGCGGATTCGAACACCTCGCGGATCTGGTAATCCACATCCCGGTTCATGAGTTCGATCGCATGGATCCGATCGAAGGCGCGCACGAAGCTGCGGGCGTTCTGGAAGTTCTCATGGATGATCTCGATGATCTTCATGAGCGCCTCCTGGTCGTCGATGCAGATGCAGATCATCTCGGCCTTCTCGGCACCGGCCGCGCGCAGCACGTCGAGGCGGGTTCCGTCGCCGTAATAGACCTGAAGCCCGAACCGGCCCGCGTCGCGGATGCGCTCGACATCCTTGTCGATCACCGTTGCTTCGATGCCCTGCGCGAGCAGAACCTGGTTCACGATCTGGCCGAACCGGCCGAAGCCGATCACGAGAACGCGGCTTTCGAGCTCGCCTTCGAGGCCGGCGAGCCCGGGCAGATCCGGCTGCTCGTCGCTCTCACCGCGCTTGGCGACCATTCTTTCGACGAAGGTCGACAGGAGCGGGCCCAGCAGCATGGTGATGGCGGCGAGCGCCGTGACCGGCTGCGCTTCCGCGGGAGACATGAGCCCGAGCCCCGTGGCAACCGGGATCAGCACGAAGGCGAACTCGCCCGCCGTGCACAGTAGCGTGCCCGAACGCAGCCCGTCGCGCCAGCTGGCACCGAAGAGCTTCGACAGAACTGCGATGAGAAGGCTTTTGCCGATGATCACCGCAGGCGCCGCAATGAGGAGCAGCAGCCATTGCTCGCGCACGAGGGCAAGGTCGATGGACATGCCCACGCTCATGAAGAACAGGCCTAGCAGCATACCGCGGAACGGCTCGATATCGGCTTCGAGCTGGTGACGAAAGTTCGACTCGGCGAGCAGCAATCCGGCCAGGAAGGCACCCATCGCCATGGAGAGGCCAACCTCCTGCATGAGCAGGGCGGCACCGAGGACAACAAGAAGCGCGGAGGCGGTCATGACCTCGCGGGCGCCGCTGCGGGCGAGGATGCGAAAGAAGGGGTTGAGGCCGTAACGGCCGACCAGCACGACGGCGGTGATCCCGAGCAGCGCCTCGCCGACCGACAGGAGGCGATCCACGAGGGAGCCCTGCTCCGCCGCTCCGGAGGCGAGCAGCGGCAGAACGGCAAGCAGCGGAACGACGGAGAGGTCCTGGAACAGCAGGATCGCGAAGGAGCGCTGGCCGTACGGCGTCTGCAGGTCGTTCCGCTCGCCCAGCATCTGGAGCGCAATCGCCGTGGCCGAGAGCGCGACGGCCACGCCCGTGACGAAGGAAGCCTCGGCCGAGAACCCGATGGCGTAAGCCGCTCCGCCGAGAACGAGGGCCGTCACGGTCAGCTGGGCCGAGCCGAGGCCGAAGATGTCGCGCTTCATCTCCCAGAGATGGGACAGCTTCAGCTCGAGCCCGATGATGAACAGGAGCAGCACCACGCCCAATTCCGCGACGGTCGCGATGGTCTGGGGATCCTCCACCAGACTCAGGCCCGACGGTCCGATCGCGACGCCAGCCGCGAGATAGCCCAGGACAGCGCTCAGACCGAGGAGCCGGAACACGGGCACGGCCACGACAGCCGCCCCGCAGAAGGTCAGGATAGGTGGAAGGAAGCTGACGTGGGAAGCGGTGGAGGCCATGAGCGATCAGGGAAGGTGACGGGGTGTGTCACCTTTCTAGGGATTCCAACGCCCAAGTGCGAGCGATTCTTGACGGGAACGGCCCCGCTTCGTGCCCCACCGCACAGGTTCGGTTTCCCAACCGCCACGTCATGACCGGGCTCGCCCGGTGATCTCGATTGTTTGGAATGTTGTCCTTTTCCGTATCGAGATGGCCGGCACAAGGCCGGCCATGACGTCGAAACGTCATCGGCATGGCCGGGCTTGTCTCGGCCATGCCGGGAGAGGATGTCACGTCCGCCGCGAAACTGCGTCGCTCCCGCTTGACAGGAGGGGTCTCGTCTCGCCACATCGCCAGATCATGACCAGGCCTTCTCTCGACATTCTGCTCTGTGCCCCGCGCGGCTTCTGCGCCGGGGTCGTCCGTGCCATTGATGCGGTCGAGAAGGCGCTCGCGATCCATGGGGCGCCGGTCTATGTGCGCCATGAGATCGTGCACAACAAATACGTCGTGGAAAACCTGAAGCGGAAGGGCGCGGTCTTCGTCCGGGAGCTCGACGAGGTCCCGGACACGAAGGCGCCGGTGATCTTCTCGGCTCACGGGGTCCCCAAATCGGTCCCGGAGGCGGCGGCCGCCCGCAGCCTCTTCGGGATCGACGCCACCTGTCCGCTGGTGACCAAGGTGCACCGGGAGGCACAAGTCCACTACAAGCGGGGCCGCCACATCATCCTGATCGGCCATGCGGGGCATCCGGAGGTGATCGGCACCATGGGCCAGTTGCCCGACGGGGCCGCCACCCTGGTGGAGACCGTGGACGACATCGCCCGGATGCAGCCTGCGGACCCGGACAACCTGGCCTTCGTCACCCAGACGACCCTCTCGGTCGACGACACCCAGGACATGGTGGATGCCCTGAGGGCACGGTTCCCGTCGATCGTCGGCCCGCACAAGGAAGACATCTGCTACGCCACCACCAACCGACAGGGCGCGGTCAAGCGCGTGGCGCCCCTGGTCGATGCCATGATCGTGGTGGGCTCGCCCAATTCCTCCAATTCCCAGCGCCTGCGGGAGGTGGCCGAGCGGGAAGGCTGCTCCCTGGTCCGGCTGATCCTGCGGGCCGAGGACATCGACTGGAGCCTGTTCGGGAACATCCGCAGTCTCGGCATCACGGCCGGCGCGTCGGCGCCCGAGATCCTGGTCGAGGAGATCATCGATGCGTTCGCGGAACGTTTCGAGGTGTCGGTCGAGAGCGTGTCGACGGCGGACGAGAGCGTTTTCTTTCCTTTGCCTCGCGAGCTTCGTGAGCAGGCGGCGGAGTAAGCGGTGGCGGTCTATACGGAAGTCAGCGACGAGGAGCTGTCGGCTTTCCTCGATACCTACGACATCGGTACGGTGCTCTCCTACAAGGGCATCGCCGAGGGCGTGGAGAACACCAACTATTTCCTTCACACTACGAAGGGCTCCTACATCCTGACCCTCTACGAGAAGCGGGTGCGGGAGGACGACCTGCCCTTCTTCCTCGGCCTCATGCAGCATCTGGCCCTGAGGGGGCTGAACTGCCCGTTGCCGGTCAACAACCGCCGCGGCGAGCCCCTCGGGCGCGTGGCCGGTCGTCCGGCCGTGATCATCACGTTTCTCGAAGGCATCGCGATCCGCCGTCCCACGGCGCAGCATTGCGGTGCGCTCGGTGCCGCCCTGGCGAAGCTGCATCTGGCCGGGCAGGACTTCACGATGCGGCGGCCCAACGCCCTCTCGCTGGAGGCATGGGCGCCGCTCTTCGCCCAGGCCGAGGCTCAGGCCGACACGGTCTCGATCGGCCTCGCCGAGCGCACGCGGCGCGAGCTCGCAAGCCTCGCGGACGCCTGGCCCCACGACCTGCCGTCCGGGATCATCCATGCGGATCTGTTCACCGACAACGTGTTCTTCATCGGGTCCGAGGTGTCGGGGCTGATCGATTTCTACTTCGCCTGCACGGACGCCTTCGCGTACGACGTCGCGATCTGCCTCAATGCCTGGTGCTTCGAGATCGATGCCTCGTTCAACCTGACCAAGGGTCGGGCGATGCTGGCGGGCTACCAGTCGGTGCGGCGCCTGGAGCCGGACGAGGTCGAGGCCCTGCCGATCCTCTGCCGGGGCTCCGCCATGCGCTTCATGCTGACCCGCCTGGTCGACTGGCTCAACGTGCCGCCGGGTGCCCTGGTGAAGCCGAAGGACCCGCTGGAATACGACCGCAAGCTCAACTTCCACCGCCATGTGAAGCATGCGCGCGAACTCGGGCTCGGCGCATGAGCGGGGCGGAGCGCGTGATGATCTACACGGACGGCGCCTGCTCGGGAAATCCCGGGCCGGGCGGCTGGGCGGCGATCCTGTTCTTCAAGGGCAGCGAGAAGGAGGTCTCCGGCGGGGAGGCTCACACCACCAACAACCGCATGGAGATCCGCGCGGCCATCGAGGGCCTGAACGCCCTCAAGCGGTCCTGCGCGGTCGATCTCTTCACGGATTCGCAGTATGTGCGCCAGGGCATCACGCAATGGATGCACAACTGGAAGCGGCGCGGCTGGCGCACCGCCGACAACAAGCCGGTGAAGAACGAGGATCTCTGGCGCGAACTCGACGCGGCCGCGTCCCGGCACGACGTGGCCTGGCACTGGGTCAAGGGGCACGCGGACGATCCGACCAACATCCGGGTCGACGAACTCGCCGTCGCGGCGATGAAGCCGTTCAAGAGCCAGGGCCGCAGAGCGCGCGTCTGACCGTCCGTTGCGGCACTCTCCGGTCCTGCCGCCTGGCACGTCATGGCCGGCCCTGTGCCGGCCATCCCGATGCGAAAAGCGCCGCGTCTCTTCGATCGAGGTCACCGGCACAAGGCCGGTGATGACGAGAGGTGAACGTCCGATCCATTGCTGGAGACGGATCAGAGATCCTTCATGATGTTCTCGGCGCCGGAATGCTGCGCCTTGGAGGGGGCATCCTCCACGTTGATCGCCCGGACCACGCCGTCGTCGACCACCATCGAATAGCGCTGCGAGCGGGTGCCGAGGCCGAAGCCCGAGCCGTCCATGGACAGGCCGATGGCCTTGGCGAAATCGCCATTGCCGTCGGACAGGAACTCGATGCCCTCGGCCCCGGAGGCCTTGCTCCAGGCATCAAGCACGAAGACGTCGTTGACCGACGTGACGAGGATGGAATCCACGCCCTTGGCCCGGATCTCGTCCTTCTTCTGCACGTAGCCGGGCAGGTGGTTGCGATGGCAGGTCGGCGTGAAGGCGCCGGGCACGGCGACGAGAACCACCTTGCGGCCCTTGAACAGGTCGTCGGTCGTCTTGGCGACCGGCCCGTCGGGGGTCATGATGCGGAAGGTGACCTGGGGAAGGCGTTCTCCAACCTGGATGGGCATGGGCATATGTCTCCGAAGGAATGCCGTTGAATGCTCCATCCCTAGCGCGGCATCCCATTCCCGTCGAGGCTCACGTCCGTCTCGACGGACTTTCCCCCGGCCACGAGCGTCAGGCGCAGGGGGACGGCCGCCGCGGCCTCCTTGGGCTTGTCCTCGACGGTGACCGTGAAGCGGTTCGCGTGGTCGGGCAGGGAGGTCGAGACGATCCAGTTCTCCGGACCCTCGGCGAACAGGGAGGGCTTTGCGCCCTCCGGGGCACGCACCGTAACGGAATAGGCTGGCTTGTCCCGCGTCGCGGGCTCGACGGACAGCACCGCCAGATCGGCCGGGGCTCCGAGAGGCTGCGGGCGCGGCACCTTCGCGATAGCCGCCTCGATGGCGTCCCGGTCCTGGCCGCCGGCGGTGAGGTCGAGGCTCAGATCGGCCCGGGCCGGAATGCAGATGTCCTTGCAGACCCCGTATTCGGCCGCCAGGACGAGCCTGACCGGCTTGGTCCTGTCCTGTGCCCTGACCAGGACGGGCAGCACGACCTTCTTGCCGTAGACATAGGCCACGCCCGCGGCATCCTCGTGCCGGGTGGGGGCGGGATAGCGGATCTCGGTGCCGGCCACGTTCTCGGAGCCGGTCCAGTCGAAACGGGGCGGCAGGCCGGAATCGCCCGGATTGCGCCAGTAGGTCTTGAAGCCCGGGTCGAGGGCGATTTCGATCCCGGCAAGCCAGACGTCCCCCTGCTGCCCCCCGGAGATCAGGCGGGCGCGGGAATGGAAGCCCTGGGACGAGGCGGGTTGCTTGGCGGGCTGTGCGGCGATGGCGGTGACGGACAAGAACAAAAAAATCGCGACCGAAACGGTGCGGAACATGAATGCCATGGAACTGACACCTCCCTGACGCGCTTCCCTTATGCATTTATCTTCGGGCCCGCCATCCACGATCCTGTGATCGGGGGCTTGGGTCCGGCAAGGCAGAATTTAGCATATGGGCTCTTTCCTTCCTTCCTACGACACCGGATCCCCTTACCTGGACGGGCAGGTCCTCGTGGCCATGCCGGGCATGATGGACGAGCGCTTCGCGCGGTCGGTCATCTACATCTGCGCCCATTCGGCCGAAGGCGCGATGGGGATCGTCCTCAACCGGCCGGCCGCAAACCTGAACATGCCGGACCTGCTGGTGCAGCTCGAGATCCTTCCCGAGCCGGATCGCATCCGGCTGCCGCAGAAGGTGGGCTCCATGCAGGTGCTGATGGGGGGGCCCGTGGAGACAAGCCGGGGCTTCGTTCTCCATTCCCCGGACTTCCACCTCGCCCAATCGACCCTGCCCATCGACGACAGCATCTGCCTCACCGCGACCATTGATATCCTGCGCGCCATCGCCCGGGGCGACGGGCCGGAGAACGCGGTGCTGGCCTTGGGCTATGCAGGCTGGGGCGCCGGGCAGCTCGAGATGGAGCTGCAGGCCAACGGCTGGCTCAACTGCCCGGCCGACGCGGAGCTCGTCTTCAACACCGCGGCCGACCTGCGCTACGAGATGGCCCTGCGCCGGATCGGGATCGAACCCGCCATGCTGTCGATGGAAACCGGCCACGCCTAGCGCGTCGTGCGGCCCTCCGGGTCCGCCCCGAACGATGCGCCGGCCAAGACGAAGAGCATCGGCTCGATGCTCTAGGGCGACGGTTTCTTACGCCGCCGCCGGGGCCGCGCCGACGAGCTGGCGGGCCTGCAGGGTCGACATCGGCTCTCCGAAGACCGGTCCCTGGGCGTATTCGCACCCGAGCTGGTAGAGCTCGATCACCTCCGATTCGCTTTCCGCCCCCTCGGCCACGATCTCCATGCCGAGCTCATGGGCCATCTTGACGATGGAGCGCAGGATGACCGGCTTGCCGGAGCCCATCAGGCGCACGAAGGACTCGTCCACCTTGATCGTATCGAACGGGAATCGCTGCAGGTAGGAGAGGGCGGAGTAGCCGGTCCCGAAATCATCGAGCGAGAGGCCCGCTCCGAGATCGCGCAGGCGCGTGAGCATCTGGGCGGAATATTCCGGATTCTCCATCACGAGGCTCTCGGTCATCTCGATCTTGAGCGTGCCGGGAACGACCCCCGTGCGGGCCACGACCGATTTCACGTCCTGCAGCAGGTCGTGGCGCAGCAGGTGATGGCTCGACATGTTGACGCTGGCGAAGATCGGCGGCTCGACCTCGAGGGCGTTCTGCCAGGCGGCGAGCTCGCGGCCCGTCTGCTCCAGCAGGAAGACGCTGAGCTTGATGATCAGCCCAGTCTCCTCGGCGATCGACATGAAGTCTTCGGGCCCGATCCGTCCGAGACGCGGATGGTCCCAGCGCAGCATCGATTCGAAGCCCGCGATGGTCCTGTCCTCCAGGCGCACGATGGGCTTGAACAGCACGCGCATCTCGTTGCGGTCGAGCGCGTGGCGCAAGTCCGTCTCCATGGTGAAATGGTCGCTGCGGTCCGAGCGCATGGTCGGCCGGAACACCTCGATCCGGTCGCCGCCGTGGCGCCGCGCATGGGCCATGGCGATCTCGGCGTTGCGCAGCACCTCCTCGCGCCGCGCCGCGATCTGCGGATCGTAGAGGGCGATACCGATGGACGCGGTGAGGAAGATCTCGCGCTCCGCATAGGTGAACGGCGTGGTCACGACGCGCCTGACCATGTCGGCGAAGGAAATGATGCGGTCGGGTTCGCGCTCGGAGAGCAGGATGATGGCGAACTCGTCGCCCGAGATGCGCGCGAGCGTGTCCTGCGGCTTGAGCAGGCGGCTCAGGCGGCGGGAGAGGGTGAGCAGCACCGAGTCGCCGGCCGCGTATCCCGCCGTCGCGTTCGCGTCCTTCAGTTTGTCGATGTCGACGACGAGCACGGTGGGACGCAAGGCATCGTCCTGGCCGGCGAAGGTGAGGGCGGCCTCCAGCCGGTCGTAGAAGAGCTGCCGGTTCGGCAGACTCGTCAGGTTGTCGTGCACCGCGTCGTAGAGCAGGCGCTCTTCGGCGGTCTTGCTGTCCATGACGTCGGCCAGGGTCCCGACGATGCGCAGCACCTCGCCGTCCGAGCCGATCACGGGCCGCGCCTTCAGGCGATACCAATTGTGCGCGCCGGACGCCGAGCGCAGGCGGAAATCCTGGGTCAGCCGGCCGCGGCGCTGCTCGATCACCGCATCGAGGGCGAGCCGGTAGCGGTCCTTGTCGAAGGGATGGATCAGGTCGAACCAGGCGGAGGCGGGTCCTTCGAGCGAGCCGCGCTTCAATCCGAGCTGATGCTCGACCTCGGGGCTGACGAAGATGTTGTCGGAGACCACGTCCCAGTCGAACACGATGTCGCCGGCGCCGGTCAGGGCCAGGGCCCGGCGTTCCGTGTCGTTCACGAAGCCGCGCGTGAAGGCACCGCCCGCGAAGGCGTGCTGCATGACCGTGAAGCCGATGAGCATGACGACGAGAACGAGGCCGCCGACGAGGGCCGGGGGAACGAGGTCCGACGTGAGCTGGCCGACGACCGTGAAGCTCGCGGCCGTCACCCAGGCGACCAGGAGGAGCCACGTGGGGACGAGCATCACCGCGCGGTCGTAGCCGTGCGTGGCCAGATGGATCACGAGGACGAAGCCGATGCCGGCGACGGCCGCGATCGACATGCGGGCGACGCCCGAGGCCACCGGCGGATCGACGATGGCCAGCGCCACCATGGCCCCGAGGAACAGCAGCCAGAAGGCGGTCACGTGGCTGTAGCGCACGTGCCAGCGGTTGAGATTGAGGTAGGCGAAGAGGAAGACGAGCAGCGTCGCCGAGAGCACCGCCTCCGCGCCGGCGCGATAGACCTGCTCGGTCGCTTCGCTGATCGGGAAGATGCGTTGGAAGAAGCCGAAATCGATGCACGCATAAGCCAGCACCGCCCAGGCCAGGGCGGCGGCGGCCGGGAAGATCAAGGCCCCCTTCACCACGAACACGATGGTCAGGAACAGGGCCAGCAGGCCCGCGATGCCGATGATGATGCCCTTGTAGAGGGTCAGCCCGTTGACCCGGTCCTTGTAGGCGTTGGCGTCCCACAGGTGGAGCTGGGGCAGATTGTTGGAGCGCAGCTCCGCCACGAAGGTGACGGTCGTGCCCGGATCGAGGGTGATGAGGAAGATGTCCGCATCCGCGCTGTCGTCCCGGTCGGGCCGGATGCCCTGGCTCGCGGTGATCGCGGCGATCCGGGTCGCGCCCAGATCCGGCCAGAGAACGCCGGAGCCGGTCAGGCGGAAATGCGGCGCGACCAGAAGGCGGTCGACCTGCTCGTCGGTGTCGTTGGTGAGCGCGAAGACGATCCAGTCGGGCCGGGTTCCGGCCTCGCGCGCCTTCACGGCGATGCGCCGGACGATGCCGTCGCGCCCCGGCGCCGTGGAAATCCTGATCTCGTCCCCGTCCGAGTTGTAGCGCTCGATGGCCGGGGTGAGATCAATGGCCTTCATCTTGGGATCGACGCGAACGGATTCGACCGCCCAGCCGGACGACGGAAAGGCCAGCCCCAGGAATGCCGCCAAAAGAAGGGTTATGGCGAAAGATACGATCCGCAATGCTTCGGTCTTTCGTCCGGTACTAAAACAGTGGAACAGGATTGGTACCGGTCAGGAGCCTTGAGAGCAAGCTGGGGCCGGAGGGGCCCGTCACTTGTCCGCAGGACTCGTTTGTTATCGTTACTATGTGGCCATGAGGCCAGTTTGCGGCGGGATTGAGGAGAATTAGCCGTGACCATGGGGAAGGTCCGGCTAAAAAATTCAGGTCCGCAGCGCTGCGGCGATCTCGTCCAGGGAGGACAGCTCCTTGATGGGGCCTATTGCCGCCAGGGTCGGGGCTCCCTGCAGAAGCCGGCGTCCGGCATCGCGGACATGCTCGACATCGAGGGCATCGACCTTCCTGATGATCTCCTCGCTCGCCACCACGCGGCCCCAGGACAGGAGCTGGCGGGCGACGCGCTCGATCCGGCCGCCCGGTGTCTCCAGGGCCGTCAGGAGGGCGACCTTCATCTGCGCCTTGGCGCGGACGAGCTCGATCTCGCTGATGTCGCGGGTCGCCTGCGCCATGCAGGCGAGCGTCACGTCCATGAGCTCGCGCACGTCCGAGCCCGCCGTTCCGGCTCCGATGCCGAAGAGTCCACAATCGGAAAACGGCCAGTGGAAGGAGTCGATCGAATAGGCGAGGCCGCGGGTCTCGCGGACCTCGTGCCACAGGCGCGAAGTGAGGCCGCCGCCTAGCATGTGGGCGAAGAGATGGACCGCGTAATAGCCGGGGTCCTTGAACGAGAGGCCGGGCAGGCCGAGCACCAGGTTGGCCTGTTCGAGCTTGCGCGAAATCCGCCTCTCGCCGCCCGCGTAGCGCCCCTGTTCCGGCTGGCGCGGAGCAACCGCCGGCATCCCGCCGAACAGGCGTTCCGCCAGGTCGACGATCTGGCTGTGCTCCACGTCGCCGGCCGCGGCCAGCACCATCTTGCCCGGCGTGTATTCGCGGGCCAGGAAGGCGCGGATCGCCGCCTCGTCGAAGCTCCTGATCGTCTCCGGCGTGCCGAGGATCGGCCGCCCGACCGCCTGGTTCGGGAATGCCGTTTCCATGAAGGCGTCGTAGATCAGGTCGTCGGGCGTGTCCTCGACGGCCGCGTATTCCTGCAGGATCACGCCCTTTTCGCGCGCGAGCTCGCCCCCATCGAACGCGGAGTTGATCAGGATGTCGCCCAGCACGTCGAGCGCGACATCCACGTTCTCGCCGAGAACGCGGGCCGTGTAGCTCGTGTATTCGACGCTGGTGGCGGCATTGATGTCGCCGCCGACGTTCTCGATGTCCTCGGCGATCTGGCGCGCCGAGCGGCGGGCCGTGCCCTTGAAGGCCATGTGCTCGATGAGATGCGAGAGCCCGTGCTCGTGGGCCTGCTCATGCCGCGAGCCGGTGCCGACCCACACGCCCAGGGTCGCCGTGGCGATCGCGGGCATCCGCTCGGTGGCGACCATCAGGCCATTGGACAGGGTCGTGATCTCGATCCGCTTCTCGTGGACGAAGTGCTGGTTCATGCGGCCGCGCCTTTGACCGCCCGCGCGCGCTCGCGGATGAAGCGCTCGACCGCAGCCTGGTCGTTGGGAAGAACCGTGAAGCTCTCCCTGCGCTCCATCAGATCAGCCATGTGCGGCGGAAGTGCGGGGCGAAGGCCCGTGGCGCGCTCGACCGCATCGGGGAACTTGGCGGGATGCGCGGTGGACAGGGCCACGACGGGAGTTGCGGGATCCCGCTCGAGCAGGGTGCGCGCCGCCCGGGTTCCGACCGCGCTGTGCGGATCGAGCACGTAGCCGGTGGCGCGATAGGTGTCGGCCATCTCGGCCATCACGTGGTCCTCGTTCACGGCCCTGGCCGAGAACTCCTCGCGGATGCGGGCGAGAGGGCCGGCCTCAATCATGAAGGCGCGTGACTGGGCGAGGCTCGCCATGAGGCGGCGGACCGCCCCGCCGTCGCGGCCATAGGCCTCGAACAGCAGGCGCTCGAAATTGGACGAGATCTGGATGTCCATGGACGGCGAGGTCGTGGGTTCGACGCCCTTGATCTCGTAGGACCCGGAGCCGAGGGTGCGGGCCAGGATATCGTTGGCGTTGGTGCCGATCATCAGCCGGTCGATGGGAAGGCCCATGCGCTTGGCCACGTAAGCGGCCAGGATGTCGCCGAAATTGCCGGTCGGTACCGAGAACGAGACCGGGCGGTGAGGGGAGCCCAGCGCCACGGCGGCGGTGAAGTAGTAGACCGCCTGCGCGGCGACACGGGCCCAGTTGATCGAGTTCACGCCGGAGAGCTGCAGCTCGTCGCGGAAGCGGGCATGGTTGAACATGCCCTTCACCATGGTCTGGCAATCGTCGAACGTGCCCTCGACGGCGAGCGCATGGACGTTCGGCGAGGCCACCGTGGTCATCTGCCGCCGCTGCACGTCCGAGACGCGCCCATGCGGGTAGAGGATGAAGATATCGACCTGATCGAGGCCCTTGAACGCCTCGACGGCGGCGCTGCCCGTGTCGCCCGAGGTCGCGCCCACGATGGTCGCGCGGGCGCCGCGGGCCTTGAGCACGTGATCCATGAGCCGGCCGAGGAGCTGCATGGCCACGTCCTTGAAGGCGAGCGTGGGACCGTGGAACAGCTCGAGCACGAAGAGATTGTCGCCGATCTGGGTCAGCGGGCACACGGCCGCGTGACGGAAGGAGGCGTAGGACTCGTCGATCATGCGGCCGAGGTCGGCCTCCGGAATGTCGCCATCGACCAGCGGGCCGAGCACGGCCTTCGCGACATCCCCATAGGGCTTGCCGGCAAAGCCCCGGATCGTGTCCGGGGACAGGGCCGGCCAGTGGTCCGGCAGGTAGAGCCCGCCGTCCCGGGCGAGGCCGGTCAGCAAGGCATCGGCGAAGCCGAGCGCCGGGGCTTCCCCCCGGGTCGAGACATGGAGCACGGTGGATCTCCTGGAAATTCGGCCGGACATTAGGGGGAGCGGCCGCTTGCGGCAAGCCGCATCGGGCCGCACCCGGCGGACTTGGTCGGCGGATTCTGCTATCCTGGTGCGGTCATGGCTTTCGGCGAGGGTGGTCCCATGCACATGACCCGAATCGACTGGATCCTGCTGCCGATCCTGGTGGCCGTGCTGGCAGGGGCCGTCCTGGCGGCTTATCTCGTTGCCGGCTTCCTCGGCCTGGGCGTCCTCGGCCTCGTCATCGGGGTCATGGCCCAGCGCATCGAACTGGAGAAGGACGGGGCCACCAGCAACGTCATGACGACCTCGCTCTACGCCGAGCAGATCAAGGCCCAGGAGACCATGAGCCGGGCCGAACGCGCCGAGCGCCGCGAGGAGGCGCGCGTCCTGCTGAAGGTCCTTTCCATCGCGAAGATCGTCAGTGCCGGGTTCGTCATCCTCGGGTTTGGGCTCTTCTTCCTATTCCAGCTCGGCTGAGGCCGGCTCCTTCAGCCGCCGCCAGGCGAAGGCCGTGAAGACGCCGATCAGCGTGAGGGCGATCCCGAACCAGGTGACGGCATATTGGAGATGGTTGTTCGGCAGGGTGAGCGGGGTCAGGCCGCCCCGGGGCCAGCCGCCCGGGTTGGGGCTCCCGTCGGCGTCGATCAGGAACGGCGCGACGCGCGTGAGCCCATGGGCCGCCGCGATGGCCTGCGGGTCGCGGGCGAACCACTGGTTCCGGCCGGGATCGTCCTTCGGCGTGAACGTGTTGCGGGCCTCGGGCGCCCGCACGAGGCCGGTGAGTGTCACCTCGCCGGCGGGCTGGCTTCCGGGCCGACGGGCCGGATCGCGCAGGTCCATGGGCACGAAGCCGCGGTTGACCATCACGATGGCCCCGCCGGCGAGCTTCAGGGGCGTGACCAGGTAATAGCCCTGGAGCGGCGCGCCCTGGCGGTCGCCGGGAGCGAGGCCGTAGACCGGGGCTTCGAACTCATGCAGGAAGGCGCCGGTCACCCGCACCTTGCGGAACTCGTCCTGGTCCGCCCGCCATGCGGTCCAGTCGGTCTCGGGCACGATGGCGCCGGGCTCGCCATAGGCCCGGGCCTCGATCTGGGCGATCAGGTCTTCCTTCCAGGCCTTGCGCTGGAGCTGCCAGGTGCCGAGGCCGACGAGAATGGCGAGCGCGACGAGCGCCGCCAGCCCCGGGATGATCAGCGAGCGGCCCTTGTGAGACGAGGCAGTCACTAGTGGAAGCGCCCTTCCTCGGCCTTGTGGTGGTATTGCAGGTTCACCAGCACGCCCTTGAGCGGCCGGACGAGGACGAGGCTCAGGACGATGCTCAGGGCCGTCCACATGACCAGGTGGAGCCAGATCGGCGGGGCATAGGTGAACTCCACCCAGA
Source organism: Microvirga terrae (assembly GCF_013307435.2). Classification (NCBI taxonomy): domain Bacteria; kingdom Pseudomonadati; phylum Pseudomonadota; class Alphaproteobacteria; order Hyphomicrobiales; family Methylobacteriaceae; genus Microvirga; species Microvirga terrae. The sequence continues at coordinate 4,118,402 of NZ_CP102845.1, read as the reverse complement.
GAGCGAGGGCCACCACCACGATGCCGACGAAGGACATGACGAAGAAAGCCGGGCCGTCGCCCGTATCGGCGAAGGCGAGGTCGAGGCCGCAGGCCTCGCATTTCGGCCGAACCCTCAGGTAGCCCTGGAAGAGATGCCCTTTGCCGCAACGCGGGCACAGGCCCTTGAGGCCGGTGAGGATGGGCGAGGGGGCGGACGGGTCATGGGCCACGGCGTTTCTCCAAAGGGTTGCCGGTCAACGAACTCCCCGGGCGTTGGTGCCGGGAGGGCTCAAAAAGCGAAGGGCGGCCTTGAGAGCCGCCCCTGCTCGATCATGCTGCAATGAGCGGTTTCAGTGGCCGCCGCCGGCGACCGCGCCGCCGTAGCCCCACACGTAGATGGCCGCGAAGAGGAAGAGCCACACCACGTCGACGAAGTGCCAGTACCAGGCCGCGAACTCGAAGCCGAGGTGCTGCTTGGGCGTGAAGTCGCCGCGATAGGCGCGCAGCAGGCAGACGGCGAGGAAGATCGTGCCGATGATCACGTGCGCGCCGTGGAAGCCCGTCGCCATGAAGAAGGTGGCGCCGTAGATGTTGCCTTTGAACCCGAAGGTGGCGTGGCTGTACTCGTAGGCCTGAACGCAGGTGAAGATTGCACCCAGGAGTACCGTGAGCCACAGGCCCGCCTTGAGGCCCTGGCGGTCGTTCTCCAGGAGCGCGTGGTGCGCCCAGGTGACCGTGGTGCCGGAGGTGAGCAGGATCAGGGTGTTGAGGAGAGGCAGGTGCCAGGGATCGAAGGTTTCGATGCCCTTGGGCGGCCATACGCCGCCGAGCGCCTCGACCCGCGCATAGAGCTGAGGATCGCCGGCGTAGAGGGCGGCATCGAAATAAGCCCAGAACCAGGCCGCGAAGAACATCACCTCGGAGGCGATGAACATGATCATGCCGTAGCGGTGGTGGAGCTGCACCACGCGAGTGTGGAAGCCGGTGTTGGCTTCCTTCACCACGTCGGTCCACCAGCTCAGCATGGTGTAGAGCACGCCGATGATGCCGGCGCCGAAGATGAAGGGGCCGAGATGCATCCCGGCGATGGCGATGTCCTTCCACCATGTCACGAACCCGGACGCCATCAGGAAGGCGCTGACCGCGCCGACGAGCGGCCACGGGCTCGGTTCAAGAATGTGGTAGTCGTGGTTCTTGGCGTGGGCCTCGGCCATTTCGTGTCGTCTCCGTGCCTCGAATGTGAACTCGCTTTAAGACGTTTCCGCTTAAGTTGTCACGTCCCTTATTGAGCGATGGGTTTGGTGGAAGATGTCACCTCCGCCACCGGCTTGCCCCCCTTGGAGGGGAAGTAGGTGTAGGAGAGGGTGAGGGAGGTCAGGTCCTTCACGTCGTTGTCCTGCACGAGGCGGGGATCGACGTAGAACACGACCGCGGATTCCAGGGTCTCGCCCGGCTGCAGGGTCTGCTCCGTGAAGCAGAAGCATTCGAGCTTGGAAAAGTAGGTGCCGGCGAGATCGGGCTGCACGTTGTACGTCGCGATGCCCGTGCTCGGCCTGTCGCCGGTGTTGGTGACCTTGTAGTAGACCGTCGTGGTCTCGCCGAGCCTAACCGTGACTTCGGGCTTTTCCGGCGCGAAGCGCCAGCTCAGGCCGGGCGCGACGTTGGAGTCGAAGCGGACGGCGATCGTCCGGTCCATGACCTCAGAGCCGTTGGCGTCGCGCACGATCGGCGTGCCGCCGAAGCCGGTGACCTTGCAGAAGAGATCGTAGAGCGGCACGGACGCATAGGCGAGGCCGACCATTCCGACGGCGACACCGACGCACGCGAAGGCCGTGCGGTGCATCTTGCGCTGGAGGTTGGTGGTTTCTGCCATGGGAGCCTCACAGGGGACGCTGAAGGACGCCCGGCCCGAGCTTCGCAAGCGTGATGGCGAAGAGCAGGATGCAGAAGGCCGCGAGCGTCAGAGCCAGAGCCACGGAGCGCCTGCGGCGGCGCTTCTGCTCCTCCGGGGTCAGGCGGACGTAGTCGATGCGGTCCTTCATCCGACTACCCCAGCACCGGGCGGAAGAAGCCGAAGCCATGCTCCGCGAGAAGGGTCGCGAAGAGCAGGAAAAGATAGAGGATCGAGAAGCCGAACAATTGCTGGGCGACGCGCATGGCCGGCTCGCCCTGGCGCAGGCGGTAGACCTGCACGGCGAGCGCCAGCATTCCGAGGCCGCCGATCAGCGCGATGATCGCATAGGCCAGGCCGCCGAAGCCGAGGGCCACGGGAGCGAGGCCGAGCGGGGCGAGGAGGATTGTGTAGGCCAGGATCTGGAAGCGTGTGGAATCGGGCCCGGCCACGTTCGGCATCATGGGGATGCCGGCGCGCTCGTAATCGCCGGACTTGACCAGGGCCAGGGCCCAGAAATGCGGCGGGGTCCACATGAAGATGATGGCGAACAGTACCACGCTGTCCCAGGCGACGTGGCCCGTCACGGCGGCCTGCGCGACGATCGGAGGAAGCGCGCCGGCGGCGCCCCCGATGACGATGTTCTGCGGCGTCGTGCGCTTCAGCCACATGGAATAGACGACCACGTAGAAGAAGATCGTGAAGGCGAGCAGACCGGCCGCGAGCCAGTTGCTGGCAAGACCCAGGATCATGACCGATCCGGCCGCGAGCGTCACGCCGAAGGCCAGCGCCTCGCCCGGCTGGATCTTGCCGGCCGGGATCGGACGCTTGCGGGTGCGGGTCATGACGGCGTCGATGTCCGCGTCCCACCACATGTTCAGGCATCCCGACGCGCCGCCCCCGATGGCGATCATCAGAAGCGACACGAAGGCCACGACCGGATGGACGTCGGGGTGGCTTACGACCATGCCGACGAGCGCCGTGAACACGACGAGAAACATCACGCGCGGCTTGAGAAGGGCGAAAAAGTCGGACACCTCCCCCTGCGAGAGGCCTGCCGTGGCAAGGTGCTCTGCGTGGTTCTCGGCCAGACTGTTCGACATGGTGCTCATAACTGGTGATCTTCCGAAATGCCGGGACGAGGCCGAAAAGGCCTCCGGATGGTCGGCTCCTCGCCGGAGGGCTTGGCGTCGCAAGCCCTCTGGGGAGGAGCGGGCGGCGCGATGCCGCCCACTCGTCTGATTTTAGTGCCCGGTGTCGATGACGCGGGGCAGCGTCTCGAACTGGTGGTACGGAGGCGGGGAGGACAGGGTCCATTCCAGCGTCGTCGCACCCTCGCCCCACGGATTGTCGGCAGCCCGCTCCTTGCGGATGAAGGCATAGACCACGCCGAACATGAAGATGAAGAGCCCGGCGAAGAAGATGTAGGAGCCGATCGACGAGACCATGTTCCAGCCCGCGAAGGCGTCCGGATAATCCGCGTAGCGGCGCGGCATGCCGGACAGCCCGAGGAAGTGCATCGGGAAGAACAGCACGTTGGCGCCGATGAACGCGACCCAGAAGTGCAGCTGGCCGATCCATTCGGGCATGACGTAGCCGGTGATCTTCGGGAACCAGTAGTAGATGCCCGCGAAGATCACGAAGACGGCGCCGAGCGACAGCACGTAGTGGAAGTGAGCCACCACGTAGTAGGTGTCGTGCATGTAGCGGTCGACGGGAGCATTCGCCAGCACGACGCCTGTGACGCCGCCGACCGTGAACAGGAACACGAAGCCCACGGCCCATTGCATGGCCGCCGTGAAGCGGATGGACCCGCCCCACATGGTGGCGATCCACGAGAAGATCTTCACGCCGGTCGGAACCGCGATCACCATCGTGGCGAACACGAAGTAGGCCTGGGTCTGGAGCGAGAGGCCGACCGTGTACATGTGGTGCGCCCACACGACGAAGCCGACCACGCCGATCGCCACCATGGCGTAGGCCATGCCGAGATAGCCGAAGATCGGCTTCTTGGAGAAGGTGGAGATGATGTGGGACACGATGCCGAAGGCCGGCAGGATCATGATGTACACTTCGGGGTGGCCGAAGAACCAGAACAGGTGCTGGTAGAGCACCGGATCGCCGCCGCCCGACGGCTCGAAGAAGGTCGTGCCGAAGTTACGGTCGGTGAGCAGCATCGTGATCGCGCCCGCGAGAACCGGCAGCGACAGGAGCAGCAGGAACGCGGTCACCAGCATGGACCAGGCGAACAGCGGCATCTTGTGCAGCGTCATGCCCGGAGCGCGCATGTTGAGGATCGTCGTGATGAAGTTGATCGCGCCGAGGATCGAGGCGGCACCGGCAAGGTGCAGGGCCAGGATGCCGAAGTCGAGCGCGGGGCCCGGGTGGCCGGTGACCGAGAGCGGCGGATAGACCGTCCAGCCGCCGCCGAAGCCGAGCGAGCCCGGAGCGCCCTCGACGAAGAGCGAGCAGAGCATCAGGCAGAAGGCCGCGACGGTGAGCCAGTAGGAGATGTTGTTCATCCGCGGGAAGGCCATGTCGGGCGCGCCGATCATGATCGGGATGAACCAGTTGCCGAAGCCGCCGATGAGCGTGGGCATCACCATGAAGAACACCATGATGAGGCCGTGGCCCGTCACGAAGACGTTGAACGCCTGCGGGTTGGAGAAGAACTGCAGACCCGGCTCCTGGAGCTCCAGGCGCATGCCGATCGACAGCAGGCCGCCGACGATGCCGGCCGTGAAGCCGAAGATGAGATAGAGCGTTCCGATATCCTTGTGGTTCGTGGAGTAGAACCACCGGCGCCAGAAGCTCGGAAGGTGATCGTGGTGATCCGCGTGAGCGGCATCAGCTGCATGTGCCATGATGAGACCTCTGTGGTCCTTCTTACGATTACTGGGCGGTCGCGAACTTGAGCGGAGCGGAGCCCTCGGTCGAAGCATACTTCTGCTTCGCCTCGGTCAGCCAGGCGGCATATTGCTGCTCGCTCACGACGCGGATTTCGATCGGCATGTAGGGGTGGCCGTTGCCGCAGAGCTCCGAGCACTGGCCGAAATAGACGCCTTCCTTCTCGGCCTTGAACCAAGTCTCGTTCAGGCGTCCGGGGACCGCATCGACCTTGATGTAGAAGGACGGCATGGCGAAGGCGTGGATCACGTCCGCCGAAGTCACCTGGACCCGCACGACCTTGCCGACCGGCACGACCATGGCGTTGTCGGCGCCCAGCAGACGCGGCTGGTCGGGCTTCAGGTCCTTGGCTTCCGTGATCATGTTCGAATCGAACTTGAAGCCGCCGCCCTGGTCGGCCGGGTACTCGTACCCCCAATACCAGGAATAGCCGGTCGCCTTCACGACGATGTCGGCCTGCGGCGGCACGAGCTGCTGGCGCAGGAGGCGGAAGGACGGAATGGCGATCGCTACGAGGATCAGGACCGGCACGATGGTCCAGGCCACCTCGAGGAGGGTGTTGTGGGTGGTCCGCGAGGGAACCGGGTTCTTGTTCTCGTTGAATCGGGCGACGATCACGAGGAGCAGCGCCAGCACGAAGAGGCAGATCACGGTGATCAGCCAAACCAGGTAGGTGTGGAAGTTGGACACGCTCTGTCCCAACTCGGTCACCATCTCCTGCATGCCGGTTTCCCATGGGGAAGGCCGGCCGGCGGCGGCCCACGCCTCACTTATGCCCAACACAAGTGCGACCGCTGCCGTGGAGAGGGCGGTCACCGATCGACGTCCAGTCTCGATCCGCATCGGCGTTCCAAAGCTCCTAAAGATGTGATGGCCCAGGGCCATGAAAGCATCGGGGAAGGCGCGGGCGTGCGGAAAGCGGTGCCCGGCTTGCGCCATCACCTTTGATCTGCGTCAAAGATCACAGGACGCGATGAAGCGCAACGGTAGAAGCGTTCCAAACTGTGCGTCATAACCGCCAAAACGCAATTCGGCCTTTCAATCGGCCCCTCTCGCTTGACATCGCGCCCCCTGCCATGGTCCCAACGGGCCAACATTGGACTTGGAAGCGGCGGCCGGCCGCGACCCTCTGGCAGGGTTAACAGATGGAGAAACCGATGGGCGCATCGCGGTGGGCTCGCCATTGTGCGGCGGCAATCCTGGGGCTGTCGGCCCTGTTCGGGGCCAGCGGCGCCAGCGCTCAGGGCATGGTCAAGAACACTTTCGGCGAGTGGCAGATGCGCTGCGAGACACCGGCCGGCGCCACGGCCGAGCAATGCGCCCTCGTGCAGAACGTGGTCGCCGAGGATCGGCCCAACGTCACGCTCGTCATTATCGTGTTGAAAACCGCCGACGGCAAAAGCCGCCTCCTGCGCGTCGTCGCACCTCTTGGTATTCTGTTGCCGTCGGGTCTGGGCCTCAAGATCGACCAGACGGATATCGGCCGCGCCGGGTTCGTCCGCTGCCTGGCCACGGGATGCGTGGCCGAGGTGGTGATGGAGGACAACCTGATCAGCCAGATGAAGTCGGGTCAGGCGGCCACCTTCATCGTCTTCCAGACGCCTGAGGAGGGGATCGGCATTCCCGTATCCCTGAACGGATTCGCGGCCGGGTTCGATGCCTTGCCGTAAGCGGTGAACAAGAACGTGGGGGCGATCATGAGAGAAGGATTGGGCCGGAAGGCCGGGTGGGCGCTTGCTGTGGTCGGCCTGTCGGCCCTGACGGGCTGCGGCACGTCGGGAGAAGGCGGTTTCGGCATGGGCGACATGCTGCTCACCGCCGGTGCCTCGCAGGCACCGGCTCAGGTCAAGGCGGCGCAGCTCGACGATGTCTATTGTCCGGCCGTCGAGGTCGTGGACGGGGGCTCCGCCATCCAGGTTCGCGGAGGCGGGGAGGCGGGCTCTGTCCGGAGCCAGATCTCCCTCGGCGACCTGGCCCGCGAATGCATCGGCCAGGCGGACGGCTCGACTCTGGTCAAGGTCGGCATCGAGGCGCGGGCGCTCATCGGCGTCGGTGGGTCGGCCGGCCGCTACGACATCCCGGTCCATATCGTGGTGAAGGACGGGTCGACGGTCTTCGCCAACCGGTCCCGCCGCGTGGCGGCTGCGATCCCGGCGGGTCAGACCCAGACGACCGTGTCGGTGGTCGAGGAAGGCATCGTCGTGCCCGCCTCTTCGGCCAACGACTTCGAGATCGAGGTCGGCCTCGGCGGTGCGCCGGCCCGGGGTCGCCGCGGCTAAGCTCCAGAGCGTCGGATCGCTCCGACGCTCAATGCCTTAGGCAGCGCATCGTCCGCACGATGCGTTAGTAGAGCGCGGCGGCGCCCGCCCGCTGATTGAGCGGGGCGGCCAGGACCTTGTCGATGCGGCGTTCGTCGAGATCGATCACCTCGAAGCGCCAGCCGAGGGTGTCCACGTGCTCGCCGGTGTTGGGCAGATGCTGGAGTTCGCTGATCACCAGGCCGCCGACCGTGTGGTAGCTGCGGGTCTCGGGCAGCGTGACGCCGAGAACCTCGGCCATTTCGTCCACGGGCATCGATCCGGCGAGCAGCCAGGAGCCGTCGTCGCGGCGGATGGCGTCGGGTTCCGGCGCCTCGCCATCGGACCGGAACGCGCCCACGATGGCCTCCAGGGCGTCCGCCGGGGTCACGACCCCTTCGAAATGGCCGTATTCGTCATGGACGATCGCCATCGGGACCTCGGCGTCGCGCAGGGTCGCCAGGGCGTCGAGGGCATAGAGCGTATCGGGGATGACGGGGGCCTGCTGAACGTGGCCGCGGATATCGAGAGGCTGGCCCGACAGCAGGGCCGCCAGGAGCTCCCGCGACTGAACGACGCCGATCACGTTGTCGGGCGTTCCCTCGCTGACGGGCAGGCGGGAATGCGGGGTCTCGATCAGCAGTGCGCGGATCGAGTCCTCGTCGTCGTCGAGGTCGATCCAGTCCACGTCCGTGCGGGGGGTCATGAGCCCGCGCACCGTCCTGTCTCCGAGGCGGAGCACGCCCGAGATCATGCGGCGCTCCTCCTCCTCGATCACGCCGGCGCTCTCGGCCTCGCCGACGAGCATCTTGATCTCCTCTTCCGTCACGGTCGTGCCGTCGTCGGACTTGGCTCCGAGCAGGCTGAAGATCAGGCTGGTCGAGGCGTTCAGAAGCCAGACGGCAGGCGCGGCGACCTTCGAGAGCACCAGCATCAGGGGCGCCATGGTGCAGGCGATGCCCTCCGGATTGCGGAGCGCCAGCTGCTTGGGCACCAGCTCGCCGATGACGATCGAAAGATACGTGATGATGCCGATTACGATGCCATAGCCGAGAGGCTCGGCCGCGCCCTCGGGCATGCCGCGGTCGAGGAAGATCTGGGTCAGCCGGTCGCCGAGGGCCGCGCCCGAGAAGGCGCCGGCCAGGATGCCCACAAGGGTGATGCCGATCTGGACCGTGGACAGGAAGCGGCCTGAATCCTCCATGAGGGTCAGGGCCGTGGTGGCGCCCGAACGACCCTGCTCGGCCATGGCCTTGAGGCGGGCCCGACGGGCGGACACGATGGCGAGTTCGGAAAGTGCGAAGACGCCGTTGAGGGCGACGAGAGCGAGAGCGATGATCAGTTCGAGCAACGATGCGTGGAGCTGCTGACCGGATCAGGCCGCGCTTCTCCCCTTCTGTGGATGAGGCGCCTAAGATGGAGTGTCCGGGGTCTGCCGTCAATTAAGGCGGGGAGTTATCCTGTGCGGCAGCCTGCTTTGTTGACAGGACCCGATTTCCTCTTCAGAGCTAAACCCAGCCGATGATCCCCGCGGAAGAGACCGGACCCAAAGGTCCGGCGCCGAAGGCGCAACCGCCCCGGAAACGCTCAGGCCAAAGGACCGCGTGGGAGCTGGCACTCTGGAAAGCGGCGACGTTCCGACGTCGCCCACCGACGGGCGTAACCTGCCGCGTAAGCGGTTAAGGGAAATCTCTCAGGTCTCGGGACAGAGGGGGCGCACAGCAACGGGCCGAAAGGCTCGATGGAACGCGCACCTTTGAGGGAACCCCATGGCCGAGCATGCGCCTAGCGACGAGCCGCTCCTGCAGACCCCGCTCCATGCCGAGCACGTGAACCTAGGCGCCCGCATGGTGCCCTTCGCCGGCTACGCCATGCCCGTGCAGTATCCCACGGGCATCCTGACCGAGCACAACTGGACCCGCGAGCATGCGGGCCTGTTCGACGTCTCCCACATGGGGCAGGCCTTCCTGGTCGCCGAGGACAAGAGCCACGAGACCGTGACCCGGGCGCTCGAGGCGCTGATTCCCGCCGACGTGCTGAACCTCAAGCCGAACCAGCAGCGCTATTCGCAGCTGCTGGCGGATGACGGCGGCATCCTCGACGACCTCATGGTGACCCGCGTCGGCGCCCCTGGTCACGAGGGCTGGCTCTATCTGGTGGTGAACGCCTCCATGAAGGAGGCCGACTACGCCCATATCGAAGCCCGGCTGCCCAAGGGCGTCACCCTCAAGCGCAAGGACGATCTCGGCCTGATGGCCCTCCAGGGCCCGTCCGCCGAGGCCGTTCTGGCCAAGCTCGCGCCCGAGGCCGCCGCGCTGCCCTTCATGATGTCGGCGGATGTGCAGATCGACGGGATCTGGTGCCACGTCTCGCGCTCCGGCTACACCGGCGAGGACGGCTTCGAGATCTCCTGCCACGGTAAGGACGCGCCCACGCTCTGGACCAGGCTCCTGGCCGACCCGGAGGTGAAGGCCATCGGCCTCGGCGCACGCGATTCGCTCCGCCTCGAGGCGGGCCTGTGCCTCTACGGCCATGACATCGACACCACGACCTCGCCTATCGAGGCGGGCCTGATCTGGTCGATCCAGAAGCGCCGCCGCGAGGAGGGGGGCTTTCCCGGAGCCGAGCGCGTCCAGCGCGAAATCAAGGACGGGGCTCAGCGCGTCCGAGTCGGCATCAGGCCGGAAGGCCGCGCGCCGGCCCGCGAGGGAGCCGTCATCGCCACGCCCGACGGTCGCGAGGTCGGCATCGTGACCTCCGGGGGCTTCGGTCCGACCGTCAACGGACCGGTCGCCATGGGTTATGTCGCCAAGGACGTGTCCGCCGCCGGCACGGACCTTCACCTCATCGTCCGCGGCAAGCCGCTGCCCGCCAAGGTCGCCGCCATGCCGTTCGCCCCCCACCGCTACAAGCGCTGACATTTCAAGAAGAGGGATTCCATCATGACCACGCGCTACACCAAGGATCACGAATACATCCGCGTCGAGGGCGACGCCGGCACCGTGGGTATCTCCGACTACGCTCAGGGCCAGCTCGGCGACGTAGTTTTCGTGGAGCTTCCGAGCGTCGGCAAAACCCTGTCGAAGGGCGACGAGGCTGCCGTCGTCGAGAGCGTGAAGGCGGCGAGCGAAGTCTACGCGCCGGTCTCCGGCGAGGTGGTCGAGGTCAACAGCGATCTGGAAGCTTCCCCGGGCACGGTGAACGAGGATCCGGCCGGCCGCGGCTGGTTCATGAAGATCCGCCTCACGGACCCGGGCGAGCTCGACGGCCTGATGACCGAGGAGCAGTACCAGGAATTCGTGAAGTCGATCTCCTAGAACGAGAACGCGGCCATGGCGCACGATTACAAGGCGACGATCCGCTGGAGGCGGGCAGCGGACGAGGTTTTCTCCGACAACCGCTACAGCCGTGGCCACGTCTGGCGCTTCGATGGCGGCGTCGAGGTGCCGGGCTCCGCATCGCCGTCCGTCGTGCCGCTGCCCCTGTCGCGGGAAGACGCCGTCGACCCGGAGGAAGCCTTCGTGGCGGCGGTTTCCAGCTGCCACATGCTGACGTTCCTGTCGATCGCCGCCAAGAAGCGTTTCGTCGTCGACCTCTATGAGGACGAAGCGCTCGGGATCATGACCAAGAACGAGAACGGCAAGCTCTTCGTGTCCAGGATCACCCTGGATCCGCGGATCGAATTCTCGGGCGACAAGCAGCCGACGCCGGAGCAGCTCGCCGACATGCATCACCTCGCCCACAAGGAATGCTTCATCGCCAATTCCGTCCTCACGGAGATTGTCGTGGCGGGCATTCCCTCGCACTAACTCTCAAGGTTTTTTGCCGATGCGCTATTTGCCTTTGTCCGACACCGACCGCGGCGAGATGCTCGCCCGGATCGGCGTCAGCCACGTCGATGAATTGTTCGCCGACGTGCCGAGGAACCTGCTCCTGACAGAGCCGGTCGACCTGCCGCGCCGCAAGGGTGAGCTCGACGTGGAGCGGATCCTCTCCCGCATGTCCGCCAAGAACGTCCCGGCGTCCTCGGTGCCGTTCTTCGTCGGCGCGGGCGCCTACAAGCACCATGTTCCGGCAACCGTCGATCATCTGATCCAGCGTTCCGAGTTCCTGACGAGCTACACGCCGTATCAGCCCGAGATCGCGCAGGGCACGCTGCAATACCTGTTCGAGTTCCAGACCCAGGTGGCGGCACTCACCGGCATGGATGTGGCGAATGCCTCCATGTATGACGGCTCGACCGGCACGGGCGAGGCGGTGCTCATGGCGCACCGGGTCACCAAGCGCCGCAAGGCGGTTCTCTCCGGCGGCCTGCATCCGCACTATGCCGACGTGGTGAAGACGCTGTCCGACATGGCAAGCGACGAAACCGTCATTCTGTCGCCGGACGTGGCCGGCACCGAGGACATCCTCTCGCAGATCGATGACAAGACCTCCTGCGTGGTCGTGCAGACGCCCGACGTGTTCGGCAACATGCGCGACCTGAAGCCCATCGCTGACAAGGCGCACCAGCACGGCGCGCTGCTGATCGCCGTGTTCACGGAGGTCGTGTCGCTCGGCCTCCTGAAGTCGCCGGGCAGCATGGGGGCCGACATCGTGGTGGGCGAGGGCCAGTCGATCGGCAACGCGCTGAACTTCGGCGGGCCCTACGTGGGCCTCTTCGCCACCCAGTCCAAATACATCCGCCAGATGCCGGGCCGCCTGTGCGGCGAGACGGTCGACGCGGATGGCAACCGCGGCTTCGTGCTCACGCTCTCGACACGCGAGCAGCATATCCGCCGCGACAAGGCGACGTCGAACATCTGCACTAATTCGGGGCTGTGCTCGCTCGCCTTCACCATCCACATGACGCTGCTCGGCGAGGCGGGGCTGACGCGTCTGGCGCGCATCAACCATGCCAACGCGGTGAAGCTGGCGGACCTGCTCGGCCAGGTGAAGGGTGTCGAGGTTCTCAACCGGACGTTCTTCAACGAATTCACCGTGAAGCTCGCGAAGCCCGCCGCCGACGTCGTGGAGCGTCTCGCCGACAAGGGCGTGCTCGCGGGCGTGCCCGTGTCGCGACTCATGCCGGGCGCCGGCCTCGACAACCTTTTGCTCGTGGCTTCCACCGAAGTGAACACTGATGATGACCGCGCGGCCTTTGTGGCTGCCTTGAAGGAGGTTCTGTGATGTTGAACCGCCAGGGACGTCCCACCGCACCTCAGGCCCATGGCGTGGCGGATCCCGCCGCCGGCATGGGCGATCAGGCGGCGCGCCTGCAGGGCGATGCCAGCCCTGTTTCCGGCTCCGCCGGCGGGTCTCACCCGACCTTCACCGGCAACAAGGCGCTGGCGCAGATCGAACCGCTGCTCTTCGAGGTCGGCCGCACCGACACGACCGGCGTGGATCTCGACGAGCCGGAGGATTTCGCGCCGCGCCTTGGTGGCCTAGAGCGCCGGGAGCCCATCGGTCTGCCGGGCCTCTCAGAGCCCGAGACCATGCGCCATTACGTGCGCCTCAGCCAGCAGAACTACGGCATCGACACGGGCCTGTTCCCGCTCGGCTCCTGCACCATGAAGCACAATGCGCGCCTCAACGAGCGCATGGCCCGCCTGCCGGGCTTCTCCGACGTGCATCCGCTGCAGCCGGTCTCCACCGTCCAGGGCGCGCTGGAGCTCATGAGCGAGCTCGGGCGCTACCTGATCACGCTCACCAACATGACCGCCGTGGCCCTGTCGCCGAAGGCCGGCGCCCATGGCGAGCTCTGCGGCATGATGGCGATCAAGGCGGCCATCGAGGCCAAGGGCGAGGGCGGGACCCGCAACGTGGTGCTCGTGCCTGATTCGGCGCACGGCACGAACCCGGCGACCGCCGCCCTCATCGGCTTCAAGGTGAAGCCGGTGCCGGCGCGCGAGGACGGCTGGGTGCACGTTGAGGACGTGAAGGAGCGGCTCGGCCCCGACGTCGCGGCGATCATGCTCACGAACCCCAATACCTGCGGCCTCTTCGAACCCCAGGTGGTGGAGATCGCCAAGGCGATCCACGACGCCGGCGCCTATTTCTACTGCGACGGCGCGAACTTCAACGCCATCGTGGGCAAGGCGAAGCCGGGCGATCTCGGCGTCGACGCCATGCACATCAACCTGCACAAGACCTTCTCGACGCCCCACGGCGGCGGCGGTCCGGGCTCCGGTCCCGTGGTGCTCTCCGAGCGTCTCGCGCCGTTCGCGCCGGTCCCGTTCGTGCGGGCCGGCAAGGGCGGATTCGAGCTGGTGGAGCAGGAATCCGATGCGGCTGAAAAGCCCTTCGGCCGCATGACGGCGTTCCACGGCCAGATGGGCATGTATGTGCGGGCTCTGTCCTACATGCTCTCGCACGGCGCCGACGGCATGAAGCAGGCCTCCGAGGATGCGGTGCTCAACGCCAACTACATCCGGGCGGGCCTGTCGGATCTGCTGTCGCTGCCCTTCGGCGACAAGCCGTGCATGCACGAGGTGCTGTTCGACGATTCATGGCTCAAGGATACGGGCGTGACCACCCTCGACGTGGCCAAGGCCATGATCGACGAGGGCTATCACCCGATGACCATGTACTTCCCGCTGGTGGTGCACGGCGCCATGCTGATCGAGCCGACGGAATCCGAATCGAAGTCGTCCCTCGACCTGTTCATCGCGACCCTGCGCGACCTCGCCATGGCGGCGAAGAACGGCGATACGGAGCGCTTCACCGGGGCTCCCTACCACGCCCCGCGCCGGCGCCTCGACGAGACCCGCGCGGCGCGCAGCCCGGTTCTCAAGTGGACGCCGCCGGTCCCGGTGGCGGAAGCGGCGGAGTAAGACCCACCCTCCATCCTGGTTCAGGATAATGCCGCCCGCTCGGGCGGCATTGTCGTTTTCGGGTCTGCTGCCATCCACGTCCCGGTTTCAGAAACCCGCCAGCCTCCCCGTTCAGAGAGGAGGCAAAGAGCCCGGTTTCCTCTATGGATGCTGTAACGTAACGGCAGTGTGAATGGTGCCGGGCAGGCGCATGGGACCGGAACTCCCCTGCGCGATCGAGCGTAGCAGTTCGTGAGACGGTGCCCGGCATCGTGGCTGGCAAAGACAGACACGATGATAGATTCCAGGAAGGCTTCCGCGAGTTATCGCCCGGAGATTCAGGGCATCCGCACGATCGGCGCTTTGCTCGTTGCAATCTTCCATATCTGGGGAGGGCGCGTGTCCGGAGGGGTCGACGTCTTTTTCGTGATCTCGGGCTTTCTCATCACCGGTTCGCTCTACAGGGAGGTTCAGAAGACAGGCACGATTCGTATCATTGCCTTCTGGGCGCGACTCGCGAAACGCATCGCTCCGATGACCTACGTCATTCTGGCTCTGACGCTGGCCGCGGCCGTGCTGTGGATGCCCCGGTCCCGCCAGCAGGGCTTTCTTATCGAGATTTTCTACAGCGCCTTTCATCTCGAGAACGTCAAGCTCATGATGAACTCGGTCGATTATCTCGCCCGAGAGGAGGCACCGAGCCCGGTCCAGCAGTTCTGGGCCCTGTCGGTGCAGGTGCAGTTCTATGCGGTCTGGCCGTTCCTGATGCTCGCAGTTCCCCGTGCCGCGAAGAAGCTGCGCGCAGGGGCCTATGCCTATCCTGCGGCCCTGGCCCTCGTGTTCGCGGGCTCCCTTGCCTATTCGGTCGTGCAGACGCGCCTTCATCCATCCCCGGCCTATTTCAATACGCTCGCGCGTGTCTGGGAGTTCGCCCTCGGGGGCGCGCTCGCGGTTTCTCTTCCACACATGCGTTTGCCCGGGCGGCTGCGGGACGTCGCCGGATGGACTGGACTGGCCGCCGTGGTGAGTTGCGGTTTCATCATCCCGGCCTCTGCCCATTATCCAGGATACGTGGCGCTGTGGCCGACCCTCGGAGCCGCATTCGTCCTTCTGTCGGGCGGCGAGACGACACGCTTCGGCGTCGCCCGGGTCCTAGCCGTGAGGCCGCTCGTGGCCGTAGGGGAAATCTCGTTCTCGTTCTATCTCTGGCATTGGCCTGTGCTGATCTTCGTCCTGATCGTGAGCCGTCAGAAGCAGCTCGGCCTCTGGGGCGGTCTGGCCGTGATCGCGATTGCCCTGTGCGGAGCCTATGCGACGGCCCGCTGGCTGGAGCGGCCCATCCAGCGTTCCTCGATCGGACGGAAAGCGAGCTGGCATGTCCATGCGGCGGGGGCCGCGCTGGCGCTGCCCGTTCTCGTGACGGCAGGAATTTGGCTCGTCTCCAACGAGATCGCGGAGGTTCGCCAGCAGCGGGCCATGGAGAGCCGAAGCAGGGATTATCCCGGAGGGTCTCTCCCGGTGTCGCGGGCAAGGCTCCTGCAGCCGGGCGTACCGGTTTACCCGGATACCAAGCGGGTCAGGCACAAGCATGCCAATCGCTGCCAGCAGAACGAAAGGGATCCTGAGGTCACCCTGTGCCGGTACGGTGTGCAGGAAGGCGCTCGCAAGACGATCGCCCTGGTCGGCGGCTCCCATTCCGAACACTGGCTGCCGGCTCTCGAGGACATCGCCTCCAAGAACAGCTGGACCATCGTGGCGATCACGAAGAGCGCCTGTCCCTTCATGGCTGGAAGGGGCGCTTCGCATTGTCGAAAGTGGAACGAAAGCGCGCTTGTCAACCTGATCCGCCTCCATCCAGATGCAGTCTTCATGACGTCGACCCGCAAAATCGGAGCCAATGCACAGGACTGGAAGGAGGAGGTGCCACTCGGCTACCAGAAGCACTGGGAACGCTTAGCGCAAGTGGGCATTACGATCATTGCCGTCCGGGACAATGCTCGCTTCTCTAGGAGCAATATCGAATGCGTGGATGCGAACGCGGCCGCGATCCTGAAATGTGCCCGACCGCGATCCGAAATCTTTGATCGAGTGGATCCCGTCGCGAGGCTCGCCGATAAGCCGGCAAACGTGAGCTTTATCGATCTCACCGACCGGTTCTGCGATGAGACGCACTGCTTCCCGGTGATCGGCAACGTCTTGGTCTTGAGGGATTCGCATCATATCACGATGGAGTATGCCCGAACCCTTGCGGTGCCGCTCGAAGAAAAGATCCGTCAAGTCCGCCCGGATCTCTTCTCGGCCGCCGGACAGGAGATTTCGGGCAATCCGACGCCTGAAGGGTTCGTGCACTGAGCGAGTGGCCGTCGGTCGTGCGACGCGGGCTGCTCACGCCAGCTCTTGAACAGTCCCTGGCAGATCGGCCATCCGGTTGATCACGATAGGGGCTCCCGCCCGCCGCAGATTTTCTGCGTGGTCCGGTCCGCAATGGCCGCCGCCGGCAAACCCGATGACGCGCATGCCGGCGGCGATCGCCGCCTGAACGCCCGCCATGGAATCCTCCACGACCAGGCAATCTTCGGGGCGGGCGTTCATCTGCCTCGCCGCATGAAGGAAGAGGTCCGGCGCCGGCTTTCCGCGCGCGACCTGGGTCGAGCTGAAGATGGTGTCGAACAGGTCCGCGAGGCCGGTGACGCGCAGCGACAGAGCGATTCGCTCCGGGATGGACGAGGAGGCGACGCAGCGGCGGAAAGGCAGGGCCAAAATGGCCTCGCGCACACCCGGAATGGGCTTCAACTCGGTCTCGAAGCGCTGGAACAGGGTGCGGTTGAGCCGCTCCGTGAAGTCGGCCGGGAGCCTGGTGCCGCGTTCCGATTCGATTCGCGCGATCTGGTCCTTGATGCTCACTCCGGTGAAGTCGCGGGCCACGTCCTCGGCCGTGTAGGGCACGCCGCATTCCGTCAGGATCTCGGCGTCGATCCGGCAGCTCAACGGTTCCGAATCGACCAGGACACCGTCGCAGTCGAAGATCAGCAGCATGATGCTCTCCAAGCAAAAAGGCCGCCTCGAGGGGCGGCCTTCGATGGGTTGGGTCCGGACGGAAGCCTTACTGCAGCTTCGAGCGCACGTCGCCGAGGCTGGACGTGACAAACGAGGCCGCGGTGGCTCCGGTGATCTCGTCGCGCAGGACGCGCTCGGACGCCCGGATGGCGGCGTCCACGGCGGCCGCGCGCACCTCGGCGGAAGCCTGGGACTCGGCCTGGGCGATCTTGGCCTCGGCGGTGGCCGTGCGGCGCTTCACGAAGTCGGCCATCTTCTCCTGGGCTTCGCGGGCGAGACGCTCGGCCTCGTCGCGGGCGCTGGACACGATGTCGGCGGCCTCGCGCTCGGCGGCGGCGCGCTTGGACTCGTACTCCTTCAGGAGCCGCTCGGCGTCCTGGCGCAGACGCTTGGCCTCGGCCAGTTCGCCGGCGATGCGCTTGCCGCGGGAATCGAGCTGGTTCAGCACATTCCCGGGAACGCCCTTGTAGAACAGGATGCCCCAGAAGATGACGAAGGCGACCGCAACCCAGAATTCAGCGCTTTGAAACATGCGGATCTCCCGATCAGGCCTTGATCTGGTTGAGAGCGGCCTCGACCTTCTGCGGGGCCGGAGCCTTGCCGGTCAGGCGCTCGATGATGGCGGAGGCGGTGTCGCGGGCGATGGCGTCCACGTGGCTCATGGCTTCCGCCTTCTTGGCCGAGATGGTCGCCTCGGACTCGGCCAGACGCTGGTTGAGATCGGCCTCGAGCGCCTTGCGCTTGGCATCGCTCTCGGCCGCGAGCTTGGAACGGGTTTCCTGGGCGAGGGCCTGGGCCCGGCCCTTGGCTTCGGCGAGGGCCTTCTCGTAGGCGGAGCCGGCTTCTTCCGCGCGGGATTTCATGGCGGCCGCGTCGTCGAGATCGTTGGCGATCATCGCGCGGCGGTTCTCGATGATTCCGCCCAGGCGAGGGAGGACCAGCCGTGAGAGCAGGGTGTAGAGCACCACGAAGGTGATGGCGAGCCACAGGAGCTGACCGGCATAGGTCTCCGTCTCGAAGGGCGGAAAGCCGATGTCCTCGTGAGCGCCGCCGGGGGCCTCTGTTGTGGCGTGGTTCGTTTGAGCCTGAGCCATGGAGCAGATCCTAACGGATAAAGAATCCTACAAACATGAATGACGGCGGTTCAATCCGCCGTCACTCCTGTCGAGGCGAAGCGTTCGCACGCCTCGACCTCCCGATCACCGTTTCGAGATTAGGTGAAGAGCAGAACGAGAGCGACGACGAGGCAGAAGATGCCGAGACCTTCTGCGAGCGCCGCGCCGATGAACGCGCGGGCGAACTGGCCGTCAGCGGCCGACGGGTTGCGCAGAGCGCCGGACAGGAAGTTGCCGAAGATGTTGCCGACGCCCATGGCGGCGAGGCCCATGCCGATGCAGGCGAGGCCCGCGCCGAGGAACTTGAAAGCAACCGGATCCATTGTGATCTCCTTGGGAATACTGTGATCGGGAGGGAAGGTGTAACTCGGCGCAGACCTAGTGGCCCGGGTGCAGCGCGTCGTTGAGGTAGATGCAGGTCAACACCGTGAAGACGTAGGCCTGCAGAGCGGCGACGAGGAACTCGAGCGCCATGAGGGCAACCGCCATGAGGAGCGGCAGCGGAGCGAGGATCGTCAGGGCACCGCCGGCGCCGAGCAGCGCCACCACGAAGCCTGCGAAAACCTTCAGCGCGATGTGTCCCGCGAGCATGTTCGCGAAGAGACGCAGGCTGAGCGAAATCGGCCGGGAGAGGAACGAGATGAGCTCGATCACCACGATGAAGGGCAGGAGCCAGGCCGGCACGCCCGACGGCACGAAGAGGCCGAGGAAGTGGGTGCCGTGCTTCATGAAGCCGTAGATCACCACGGTGCCGATGACGAGCAAGGCCAGGGCGAAGGTTACGATGATGTGGCTGGTGACCGTGAAGAAGCCCGGGATCATGCCGAGCAGGTTGGCCGTCAGCACGAACATGAACAGCGAGAACACGAGGGGGAAGAACTTCATCCCCTCCTTGCCTGTCGCATCGACCAGCGTGTTCGCGACGAAATCGTGCAGGACCTCGGCGACCGACTGTGCGCGGCCTGGAACGACGGCGCGCTTGCGGGTCGCAAACAGCAGGCCGCCCACGATCACGGCGGCCGCGCCGATCATGAACAGGGATGAATTGGTGAAGTTGATGACCGGAATGATGGGCTTGATCTGGAATTGTTCGATCGGGCTCGCCATGATCCGCTCTCAAAGTTCGATGTTATCAAATGCCGTTCGGCGTTCGCAGGTCTAAGTCCGTCACCGCTTGTCGTCATACCGGGCGGATTTGACCATCCCGGCCGCTCGCATCAGGTTGAGCATCCCGGCGCAGAAGCCGAGTATCAGACAAACGATCAGACCCCAAGGGGACGTTCCGAACACGCGGTCGACGATCCAACCCAGGATCCCGCCGGCCGCCACTCCTGCAACGAATTCGGCCGAGAGCCTGAAGGCTTGGCCGAGAGCGCTGGAATCTGACGTCGGACGGGCACGAGGCTCTGACTCGGCTCGATGCGCGGATGCTTGGGAGATCCGTGCGTCGAGAGACTTCAGTCTCGCTGACAGGTCGGCATCGTCGGCACTGCCCGGTTTCCGCTCATTCTCGCCGTTCCGCTCGTGAGGGTCCGCCATTGCGATCTCCTTTGAAGCGTTGCGGGAAAATGCTTGGAAGCCCAGCCCCGAAAGCCGGGCGCACCATATGAGCGGGGGTCCCCCCTGTCAAGAACCGTCTGAAAACATCTAAGTCTCTGATTTAATTGGGTTAACGATGTTTTCAGGTGCCCCCGGGCCGAAAGCCCACATGTTTTTGAGGCTGAAGCAAGGCAGGGCTGAAAGCCTTAGGCTACCTCAAGAATGCGCTCCGCGCTCTGCAGGTCGACGGAGACGAGCTGCGAGACGCCCCGTTCGGCCATGGTGACGCCGAAGAGGCGGTCCATCCGGGCCATGGTGATCGGGTTGTGGGTGATGACCACGAAGCGGGTCTCGGTCTGGCGCGCCATGTCCTCGAGGAGGGCGCAGTAGCGCTCCACATTGGCGTCGTCGAGAGGCGCGTCCACCTCGTCCAGCACGCAGATCGGCGAGGGGTTCGTAAGGAACACGGCGAAGATGAGCGCGGTGGCCGTCAGGGCCTGCTCGCCGCCCGACAGCAGGGTCATGCTCTGGGGCTTCTTGCCGGGCGGACGGGCGAGGATCTCGAGGCCTGCTTCCAGCGGATCGTCCGAATCGACCAGGGTCAGTTCCGCCGTGCCGCCGCCGAACAGGGTGGTGAACAGGCGCTTGAAGTGGTTGTTCACCACGTCGAAGGCGGCGAGCAGGCGCTCGCGGCCCTCGCGGTTGAGGCTGCCGATGGCCTGGCGCAGGCGCTTGATGGCCTCGACGAGATCGTCGCGCTCGCCCGCGATGCCGTTGTACTTGGTCTCGAGCTCGTTCAGCTCCTCGTCGGCGCGCAGGTTAACGGCGCCGAGGCGCTCCCGGTCGTTCTTGAGGGAGTGCAGCTTCGATTCGATCTCGCCATGGGAGGGCAGATCGGCGGCTTCCTTCAAGCCGGCGAGCTCGATGAGCCCGGCGGGCGTCGTCTCCAGGTTCTCCGTGATGGCGCGGGTGATCTCGGCCAGACGGGCCACCGCGGCCTCGTGGCGGGCCTGGGAGCCGGCACGGGACTCGCGGGCCGCCGCGAGGGTTTCGAGGGCCGCGCGGGCCGCGCGATCCGACTCGGCAAGACCCGTCTCGGCATCGGCCAGGTGGTCGGCCGCTTCCTTGCGCTTGGCCTCGGCCTCCTCGACCTCGGCCATGAGGGCGCGGCGGCGCTGCAGGTAGGTGTCGGGGGCCTCCAGCAGGCGCTGGTGCTCGTCCTGCGCGCGCTCCAGGCGCTCGCCCAGATCCTCGAACGCCTTGGCGGCGCGGCCCGCCCGCTCGGTCCAGAGGCGGATGTCGGCCGCGATCGCCTCCTGCCGGCGGCGGCGCAGCTCGGCTTCGTGCATGAGGGATTGCAGGGCGGCCCGGGCCTCGGAGGCGGTCGCCCGGCGCTCGGCCACCCGGGTGCGCTCTTCGAGCAGGCGGCTTTCGAGATCGGGCGCCGGGGCGAGGTCCTGCAGAGCGCTCTCGGCATCCTGCACGCGTTCCAGGGCCTCCGCCTCGCTCTCCGACAGGCGGGCGAGGCCTTCCTGCAGGGCCGAGCGACGCTGGCCGAGCTCGGCCTCCTTGCGCTCGGCGGCGGTGAGGCGCGTGCGGGCGGCATCGAGCGCCTGACGGCTCTGGCGGGCGGATTCGATGGCCTGCGTCTCGTGAGAGGCCGCCCTGCGGACGGCTTCCTGGGCTGCCTCCGCCTCGTGACGCAGGTGCTCGGCCTGCTCGCGGGCTTCCGCGGCCTCGCGCTCCAGGTCGCCCAGGCGGTTCTTCTCCGCGAGGCGACGGGCCGCCGGGGAGGGCGCCTCGGCGGCGGCCGTGAAGCCGTCCCAGCGCCATAGATCGCCTGCCTGAGTGACAAGGCGCTGGCCGGGCCTCAGGCGGCCACGCAGGCGCAGGCCGTCATCCTTGCTCACCACGCCGATCTGGCGCAGGCGGCGCTGCAGGGCCGCGGGCGCCTGGGCGAGATCCGCCAGGGAGCGGACCCCGTCCGGCAGGGCCGGATCGTCCTCGCCGGCATGGGTCTCGGCCCAGTGATGGGGAGCCGATGGGTTGATTGAGGCTTCGAGATCGTCGCCGAGGGCTGCGCCCAGGGCGGTCTCGTAGCCCTTCTGGACCGTGATCTGGTCGACGGCCGGGGGCCAGAGGTCGCCGGTCGCGGAGGTCACCAGCTTGGCGAGGGTGCGCGCCTCGGTCTCGAGGCGCTGCGCCTTGCGCTCCGCCTCGTTCAGGGGCTGGCGCAGGCGGTTCTCGGCCTCGCGGGCTTCCGACAGGGTTTCGCGGGCTTCGACCACCGCCTCTTCGGCGCCCTGTGCCGTTTCCTCGGCGATCGCCATGTCCTCGCGCAGGTCGTCGAGGGAGGGGCCGTCCTCGGGCGAGGCGGAGAGCGCCGCGATCTCGCGCTCGATCCGCTCCTTCTCGGATCGGAAACGGGAGGCGCGCTCCAGCTCCTCGCGCACGGCTCGCTCCAGGGCGGCGCGGCGGGCGTTCAGATCCGAGGTTTGGGCCTGGAGGGCGCTCAAGGCGGATTCGGCTTCCGCCAGCTCGGCCTCGGCGCCCTGGAGGCGCTCATGGGCCTCGGCGCGGGCGTCGTCCGCCCCGTCGGTGGTGAGCGAGATCTCGGCGGCTTCGGTCTGGAGGCGCTCGATCGTGGCCTCCGCGTCGCTGCGCTGTGCGGCCTCGCGGGCGATGTCCCGGTTGAGGTCGCCGACATGGCGCTCCAGCTCGACCACGCGCTCCTTGGACCGGCGCTCCTCCGATTCGAGCTCGTTGCGGGCATGGGTCAGCCGCTGCAGGGCGGCCGCGGCCGCGGCTTCCGCCTGGCGCAGGGCCGGGAGGCCATGGGCCGCGACGGCTTGGGCGGTGGCGGCCCGGGTCTGCTCCTCGGTGGCGTCTGCAACCGCCTTGAGATCCTCGGCCACCTGGCGCTCGGCGGTAGCGGCCTGCTCCCGCGCCTCGGCGAAGCTGATGGCGTACATCAGAGCTTCGAGGCGCCGGATCTCGGCCGAAAGGTTCTTGTAGCGTGAGGCCTGGCGGCCCTGGCGCTTCAGGCTCTCGATCTGGCTTTCCAGCTCGCGAATCACGTCCTCGACGCGGACCAGGTTGTCCTCGGCGGCCTTGAGCCGCAACTCAGCCTCGTGGCGGCGGGCGTGGAGGCCGGCGATGCCGGCGGCATCCTCCAGGATGCGGCGGCGGGATTGGGGCTTGGCCGAGATGATCTCGCTGATCTGGCCCTGGCGGACGAGGGCCGGCGACCGGGCGCCCGTCGCCGCGTCGGCGAACAGGATCTGCACGTCGCGGGCGCGGACCTCCTTGCCGTTGACCCGGTAGGTCGAACCCTCATCCCGCTCGATCTTGCGGGAGATCTCCAGCAGGTCCGTGTCGTTGAAGGCGGCAGGCGCCGTGCGCTCTCCATTGTCGATGGTGAGCATCACCTCGGCCCAGTTGCGGGCCGGGCGGCCGCCGGAGCCAGAGAAGATGACGTCGTCCATCCCCGTGGCGCGCATGTTCTTGAAGGAGTTTTCCCCCATGACCCAGCGCAGGGCCTCGACGAGGTTGGACTTGCCGCAGCCGTTCGGCCCGACGACGCCGGTGAGGCCCGGCTCGATCAGGAAGTCGGTGGGCTCGACGAAGGTCTTGAAGCCCGCGATGCGAAGGCGCGTCAGCTTCATGGACGCGCCCTCCCGTCCCGCACGCTAGCCCATCGTGCGGACCCAGAGGGCCGCGTCAGCGAAAGGTGGATCCGGTTTTCCGCCTCGAACGATACGCGCATCAAGCGAGAGGGCATCGGGTTGATCCCAAAAGTGGACACCACTTTTGGGCCCGATCCCCGAGGGGCAGGATAATGGAGCTTATTCGCCCAGGAGAGGCTTGATGACCTTTTCAAGCTCATCGATCGAAAGGCTTCCAGGATGACGCTGACCATTGATGAAGAATGTGGGCGTGGAGTCCACCTTGAACTGCTCCATACCCCGGTTCTTCACCGCGTTGACTGCGTCATATAGTTTCTGGTCCTTGAGGCAAGCCTCAAATTTTTCCTGTGAAAAACCCGCCTGGCGCATGAGCCCGCGCAGGGCATCGAGCGGCTTGTCCACAAAGGCCCAGTTACGCTGCTGCTCGAACAGCAGGTCCGTGATCGGGTAATATTTGTCGTTGCCGTCGCAGCGGGCGAGCATGAAGCCGGCGGTGGCGAGCGGGTCGAGGGGGAATTCCCGCAGGACGAAGCGCACCTTGCCGCTCTCGATGTAGCGCTTCTTCAGCTCCGGCCAGGTGGTCTTGTGGAAGTTCGCGCAGTGGGAGCAGGTCAGCGAGGCATACTCGATGATCGTCACCTTGGCGTTGTCCGGGCCCTGGGCCACGTCTCCGAGGGGCCCCTGGACCGCCAGATCCGGGACGGCCACGTTCTGGGCGAAGGCCGGAAGACTCGTGGCCAGATAGGCGGTCGCGGCTGCGGTTCCGAGAAGCTGAAGCGTCTGACGCCGGGTGATCATCGTGGGGAGGCTCCTGAAGAGATTTCGTCCTGCGAACGAATGATTTGCGGTAAGATGACTTGGCCTTCGTGGCAAGCGCCCGCCATCTCACGCTTTCGTGCGTGAACCGGAGCTGACGATGGCCTGACCCAGCCGATCGAGCGCCGCCTTCAGAGATTCCTCCTGGATGGGCTCGACGGCCTTGTCCACCTTCTCCCTCTCCGCCGAGGTGAGGGGGCGGGCGACGGGGCGCTTCTTCTCAACCCGCCGCACGGGCCCTTGTTTCAGCACCAGCTTGCCGATGCAGCGCCAGCCGTAATGGGTGTTCACCCGGTCGATGATGGTGGGGGCGAGGTGCTGCAGCTCGAGCGCGAAGGCGCTCTCGACCCGGATCACGAGGGTGGCCGGATCCGGCCGCGCCTCCGGGTCGGCGTGGGGGGCCTTGCGCTTCCATTCGATCTTGAGCGGCTGGGTGAAGGCGGACAGGCGCTCGCCGACGATGTCGGGCCAGGCCATGAGGATGTCGGACGTGGCGAAGCCCTGCGCCGCCAGACTGGGGGACAGGCAGACGTCGAGAAACTCGGCGAGGGGGCGGGCCAAAGGCCTTGGGCGTCTCAATGTCGCCTCGGTCGTCTCATGTTGAATGTCCAAAAGCCGCGTTGGAATATTCCGTTTAGAACGCTATTCCAAGTCCCATGTTAACGCCCGCCGCGAGCGCGACCAAGCCCGACCCGCAGGATCTTCTCGCCTGGTACGACCGTCACCGGCGCGACCTGCCGTGGCGCGCCAAGCCCGGCGTGACCGCCGAGCCCTACCGGGTCTGGCTGTCCGAGATCATGCTGCAGCAGACGACCGTGGCGGCGGTCCGGCCCTATTACCTGAAATTCCTGGAGCGATTCCCGACCGTCGAGGCTCTCGCCGAAGCGCCTGCGGACGCGGTGATGCAGGCCTGGGCCGGCCTCGGCTATTATTCCCGCGCCCGCAACCTGCATGCCTGCGCCAAGGCGGTCGTGGACAAGCATGGCGGGCATTTTCCGCGCACCGAGGCCGAGCTCCTGAAGCTGCCGGGCATCGGCGCCTATACGGCGGCGGCGGTCGCGGCCATCGCGTTCGACGAGAAGGCGGCCGCGGTCGACGGCAACGTGGAGCGGGTGATGTCCCGCGTGTTCATGATCGAGGAGCCGCTGCCCAAGGCCAAGCCCCTGATCCGCGCGCTGACCGAGGCCCTGGTGCCTGCGGACCGGCCCGGGGACTTCGCCCAGGCGGTCATGGATCTCGGCGCCACCATCTGCACTCCCAAGCGCCCCGCCTGCGCGCTCTGCCCCTGGATGGTGCCCTGCCGGGCCCGGGCCGAGGGCCTGCAGGAGGCCTTCCCGAAGAAGCAGAAGAAGGAGGCCGGGCAGCTGCGCAAGGGCGCGGCCTTCGTGGTGCTGCGCGCCGACGACACGATCCTGCTGCGTACCCGCCCGCCGCAAGGATTGCTCGGCGGCATGGCGGAGCCGCCGACCAGCCCGTGGGAGCCCGATTACGAGCCCTCCCGCGCGGTGCTCGACGCGCCCATCGAGGCGCGCTGGCAGCGGCTGCCGGGCACGGTCCGGCACGTCTTCACCCATTTCCCCCTCGAGCTGACCGTGATGTTCGCCAAGGTGTCCAAGGGCACACCCGCTCCGGACGACATGCGCTGGACCCCGCGCCTTCAGCTGCACGAGGAGGCGCTCCCCGGCGCCATGAAGAAGGTGCTGGCGCATGCCCTGGGGGATTTGCCAGGCGGCAAGGCGAAAAGCGAGAAGCCGGTGAAGGGGGCGTGAGGCCGAGCCCGCCACTCTCCTCGACGTCACGGCCGGGCTTGTCCCGGCCACCCCGATACGATGAGCCGCCATGCCTTTCCGATCGGGATCACCGGCACAGGACTGGTGATGACGTGGCGGGTGTAGGAGAGGGGCGACGCGGACGATCAGCCGCCCACCAGGGCCTTCTGGCTCCGCTTGAACAGAGCCGCCAGGGCATTCGCCACCCGGGCCACGTTGGGGCGGCTGCGGCTGCGCCGGTGCATGACCAGGAACACGTCCTCGACCAAGTCGCCCTCGGGCTTCGTGATCTGGATCAGGTCCGGGTCCGAATCGCCGAGCCAGCACGGGAGGAAGGCGGCGCCGAGGCCCGCCTTGGCTGCCTGGTAGCGGATCGGCATGTCGCCGATCCTGGCCGCGACGGTACGACCTTGCGCGAACTCGGCCACATAGGCGGCCTGGCGCGAGAGGGTCGGATCCTCCGGCGGCGCGATGACGGAACCGGGGTTCTCCGTGCGGGAATACATGGCGAAGGCGATCTGGCCGATCTTGCGGGCCACGAGATCATCCGTGCCCTCCGGCAGGTTGCGCATCCGCAGGCCGATATCGGCCTCGCCGGACGCGAGATCGAGCCGGCGCCGGGTCGGGATATAGGCGATCTCCACGGGGGCCGCGGCTTCGTGCAGCTCCGCCGCGTAGAGCGACAGGAACAGCGTCACCGACGCGGTGGCCGTGACCCGCACCGGGGCGTCCGGGTCGGGCCGGTAGGCGGCGGCCGTGCGCGACACCACGGCGGCCGCCTCGCCCATGGGGGCGGCGGCTTCGAGGACCGCCTGTCCCGCTTCCGTCAGCTCGAGGTTGTTCGGGCCGCGCTGGAACAGGGAGAGGCCCAGCGTCTCCTCCAGAACCTTGATGCGCCGCGCCACGGTCGGCTGGCTCTGGCCCAGCGCCTTCGCGGCGCTGTTCATCGATCCATGAGCCACCACGGCGAGAAAGATCCGCAGGTCGTCCCAGGAGGGTTCCGTGAAGGCGAGGCGGAAGGGATCGAGAGACGAAGAAGCCATGACAGGATGCTAAAGCGTTGAACCGGGTTCGGCATAGGGGAATGTTCCGGCGTGTGGACCGGCCCCGACCATCGCGCCGCATCGGCTCTTCCGCAGCCCGCCAGAAGCGTGAGGGAGCGGCTCAGTTTTGATGTGCTGCGGCGGACAATCCTCTGACGTCATCACCGGGCTTGTCCCGGTGATCCCGATGGTGTGAGGCGCCGCGCTTCACTTTATCGGGATGGCCGGCACAAGGCCGGCCATGACGTGAGAGGGTGTCACTGTCGGCCGGAGATGGCGAAACCTTCAGCTCAGCGCCGCCTTCGGCTCGAGCCGATCGAGGACGGACGTGCGGGCAGGCGCCCGAGCCGGTTCGCGGTTCATGTGCGCCTCGTCCTCCATGGCGCTCTGCCACGGCAGGGCTCCGGCCGGCAGATGGCGGCCCAGCGCATCGAGGACGAGCATGGCGGCCGTCACCACGGCCACGATCACGACGGCGACCGCGGAGGCCTGGCTCGCGAGGCCGGCTTCCTCGAGGTTGTAGAGCACCACCCCGATGGTCTCGGTTCCGGCCGACCAGAGCAGGGCCGAGACGGTGAGCTCGCTGAAGGCGAGCAGGAACGCCATCAGCCCGCCGGCGACTGCGGCGGGAAGCAGGGAGGGGAGCACGATGCCGAAGAGCCGCTGCGCCAGCCGGGCGCCGTCGATGGCGGCGGCCTCCTCCTGCGCGACGTCGACCTGCACCATGCCGGCGAGCACGGGTTTGAGCGCCACCGAGAGGAAGCGCGCGAGATAGGCGAACAGGATGATCCATGGGGTCGCGTAGAGCGAGAACCCCAGGAGCGGCAGCGGCTTCAGGAACAGGAGAATGCACGCGATGGCGAGCACGATGCCCGGCAGCACGTAGGCGATTTCGAGGAGGGACACGGCCAGGATGCGGGCCCGCCCCATCAGGCGGACCAACCCGTAGGCGAGGGGCACGGCGAGCCCGGCAAGCAGGCCGGCCGCGCCGCCGGCATAGAGGAGCGAGTTGGTGAAGGCGCGGATCGTCACGTCCTGGCGGGCCAGCACCTCGACGAAGTTGTCGAGGGTGATCGTGGCGAGCGACAGCGGCATGCCGTAGGACGGCACGAGGGCGGAGGCGAGCAGCGACAGGACCGGCAGGACCAGCGTGACCGCGAGGACGAGCGCGACGAAGATCTCGGTCGCGACACGCGCGCGGCCGAGGAGCCAGAACGGCCTCAAGGGTGCGTCGTCCTCGAGCTGCACGTCGTTCCGGCGCATCAGGACCTGGCTTGCGGCGACGCCGGTGATCGCGATGGCCGCGACGAGAAGGCCGAGCGCCGAGACATCGCCGATCATGTCGGTGCCGAAGCTCGACAGCCGCCGGTAGATGAGGACGGGGAGCGTCAGATAGTTCACGGGGGCGCCGAGCAGCGCCGGAATGCCGAAATTGCCGATTCCGGCCACGAAGGCGAGCAGGGCCGCGCTGGCGAGATGCGGGCGCAGCAGCGGCATCAGATGGTCGGTCAGGATCCGGAAGGGCCGCGCGCCGTCGATGCGGGCCGCCTCGACGACCGCCAGCGGAATGCGCTTCAACCCGGCGCTCATCACCACGTAGACGAGCGGCGCATGGTGCAGGCCCAGCACCAGGATGATGCCGCCGCGTCCCATCATCGGATTGGCGCTGCCCGCCTCCGGGGCGAAGCCGAGGGTGTTCAGGATCGGCGAGGCCGGGCCGGCGAGGTGCAGGAAGGCGAGGGCGATCACCTGAGGCGAGATCATCACCGACAGGACGAACAGGAACGACGCGACGCGGCGTCGGCGGAGATCCGTGATGCCGAGGACGAGCGCCATGGCGGTGCCGAGCGGCAGGGCCAGCAGCGTCGACAGCAGGGCCGTTTCCAGCGAGGCCTGCGCCGCCCGCACCGCCGACCGGCTCGACAAGGCCGTCAGCATGGCGTCTGGGTTGAAGGCGCCGCCGGGCAGGAGCGCGGCCCACAGCAGCCGCAGGGCGGGCAGGACGTCGAAGGCGACGACGATCAAAGCGACAAGAGCGAGGAGGCAGAAACCTCCCCGCTCCAGGAACGACCTGCTCTGTGCGCGATGTCTCACTGTCCGAAGATGTCGGCGAAGGCCGCCTTGTTCTTGGTTTCGTCGGCGAGCGCCTTGCCGGCGTCGAAGCTCATGACCTTGATCTGCTCACGGGCCGGATATCCGGCCGGCAGCGCGACGGCCGGATGGGCCGCGATGTAGCCCTGCTTGAGCGCCAGCTCCTGGCCCTCCTTCGAGAGCAGGAAGTCCACGAACGCGCGGGCGGCCTCCGGGTTCTTCGTGCTCTTGAGGATGGCGACGGGCTCGGACACGGCCGAGACGCCTTCCTTCGGGAACACGAACTCGATCGGCGCGCCCTTGGCCTTCTCGCGGATCGGCATGTAGTCGACGATCACGCCGTAGAGCTTCTGGCCGCCGGCCACCTGCTTGAGCACGTCGCCGTTGCCGCCGCCGGCGACGGCATCGTTGTCCTTGAGGGCCTCGTAGTATTTCCAGCCGCCGTCCATGGCGCCGGTGAGGGTCGCGGCATGGATGAGGGCCGCCCCCGAGGTGAGCGGGCTCGGCATGACGAGCTGGCCCTTGACCTCCGGCCGGGTGAGGTCCTGCCACGAGGCCGGCTTGAAACCCGCCTTCGTGTTGTAGGCGATGCCCGTGGTGATCAGCTTGGTGGCGAACCAGAATTTCTGCGGATCGTGCGTTCCGGCCGGATAGGCCGAGACGTCGGCCTTCTCGTGCGCCAGCAGGCGGTCCTCCTTCTTGAGGCCCTCCATGGTGACGCTGTCGGCGATGAGCAGCACGTCGGCCTGGGGCTGCCCAGCCTCGAACTCGGCGCTCAGCTTGGCCAGGATCTTCGGGGTGCCGTCGCGCACGAACGTGACGGTGACCCCCGGGTTCCTGGCCTTGAACGCGTCGACGGTCTGCTGTGCGTCGGTGTTGGGCTGGCTCGTGTAGAGGACGAGGTTGCCGGAGAGCCCCTGGGCCTGAGCGATTGCGGGCACGAGGGCGGCAAGGAGAGACAGGAGAATGCGCTTGGTGGACACGGGACAGTCCTCTCGGTTGGCGAAGGCCTGCCCGCGCTAGCGGTATCAGATGACGCCTCTGTGACGAAAGGTTAGTGCGGGAAACGAAAAGGGCCAGCTTTGGGCTGGCCCTCTCGAAAAGTCCAAATCGTCGCAAAGGTCAAGCGGCCAATTCGGCACGCACCTTCGCCCGGAACTCGTCGATCGACACGAGCTTGCCCTGCCGCTCCACGTGCCAGAACGTCCAGCCGTTGCAGGAGGGGAAGCCCTGGGTCAGGGCGCCGATCTTGTGGATCGAGCCCACGATGGCGCCGAGCGCCACGGTCCCGTCGGGGCGCACCACCGCCTTGTGGCGGCGGCGCTCGTCCACCAGGGTCTCGCCTGCCTTCACATGGCCCGCCTCGACGAGCGACAGGAACGGCACGCGCACCTCGGTGCGCTTTTCGGGCGCAGCCGCGATGGACACGTCGGACAGGGGCTCGACCGCATCGATCCGGGCGCGCGCCGCCTTGGCGTAGGTCGGATCCCGCTCAAGGCCGATGAAGCTGCGGCCGAGCATCTTGGCGACCGCGCCCGTCGTGCCGGAGCCGAAGAAGGGATCGAGCACCACGTCGCCGGGGTTGGACGAGGAGAGAAGGATGCGCGCAAGCAGCGCCTCGGGCTTCTGGGTCGGGTGGACCTTGCGCCCTTGAGCGTCCTTCAGGCGCTCGTCGCCCGTGCAGATGGGAATGAACCAGTCCGAGCGCATCTGCACGTCTTCATTGCCGGCTTTCAGCGCATCGTAATGGAAGGTGTAGCCCTTCGAACCGGCGCTCTTCGAGGCCCAGATCATGGTCTCGTGCGCGTTGGTGAAGCGGCGGCCCTTGAAGTTCGGCATCGGGTTGGCCTTGCGCCACACGATGTCGTTGAGGATCCAGAAGTTCAGGTCCTGGAGCGCCGAGCCCACGCGGAAGATGTTGTGGTAGGAGCCGATCACCCACAGCGTCGCGTTCTTCTTCATCACGCGGCGCACGGCGAGAAGCCAGGCGCGGGTGAACGCGTCGTAATCGGCAAAGCTCGCGAACTTGTCCCAGTCGTCGTCGACCGCATCGACGAGGCTCTGGTCGGGGCGCGTCAGCGCCTGTTCGAGCTGGAGATTGTAAGGCGGATCCGCGAAGACCACGTCCACGCTCTCGGGCGGGAGCTTCTCGAGATTGGCGATGCAGTCGCCGAGAAGGATCTCATTGAGAGGAAGAGACGGCGGCAGAACGGAGAGGGGCGTTTTACGCCCCGTCCGAGGAGCCGGCGCAGACCGCCCGGTACGCGAGACATGGATCCGGGAGGCGGCGCCGGCAGCCCCGGTACGCAAGGTACCCATGGGTGATCACCGGTTACGCAACTGACACTCCGGATCATGATGGGATAGGGTAAAGAGGAGGTTTCCAAAGCTGAGAAAATGCAAATATTTTGGATCGGCAAAACTTGCCTACATGCTGAAAAGATTGGGTTTTTCCGTTAATCAGCGTTAAGAGAGGTTACAGATCCAGTAACCCTTGGCGCAGGGGTGAGAAACTCATGCGGTGGAACGGGCAGGGGCCCTCGCTGGCGATCACCGTGAGATGGGCCTTGGTGCAGTAGCCCGCATTGCTGGCGAATCCGTAAGCCGGGTAAGCCTGCCCGAGCCGCGCCATCATCCGGTCGCGCACCACCTTGGCCACGATGGACGCGGCCGCGATCGAGGCGATGCGCGAATCACCCTTGACGATCGCTTCCGTGGCGCAGGGCAGCACCGGCGGATCGTTACCGTCGACGAAGGCCATGTCCGGCCGGCACGGCAGAGCGGCGAGCGCCCGGCACATGGCGAGCAGCGAGGCCTGCCGGATGTTGATGCTGTCGATCTCCTGATGCGACACCGAGGCGATTCCCACATGGGACGTGGCGAGGATTTCAGTGAACAGCGCCTCGCGCCTCGAAGCCGTCAGGACCTTCGAATCGGCCAGGCCCTGGGGCACGTTGTCGAGATCGAGCACCACCGCGGCCGACACCACCGGGCCGGCCAGCGGCCCGCGCCCGACCTCGTCGAGGCCAGCGATGCATGAACGACCCTGCGCGCGGGCGGCGAGCTCGCGGTCGAGGCCGAGATCGGGGAGACGGGAGGCGCGAATCGGTGCGGTCATGAGGGCCGCTTATAGGCGATCTTCCTCCTCCCGTGGACCGGGCCATTCCGCGCGGGCGAGAGGGTCGACGACCGACATGCCGATGCCTTCCGTCGCCCGGATCGGGATCGTGGAAGGGTCGAATCCGTCCAGGCAGAAGATGTTGACGCCGTAATGGTCGGGGGCCGCTCTCTTGCGATGGAACGTGTAGATGCCGCAGCGGGAGCAGAAGTAGTGCTTCGCCCGCCGCGTGTTCCATTGATAGAGGGACAGGGCCTCCTCGCCCGCCACGATGGTCAGGGCGCTCTCGTGGACCTTGGTCATCAGGGCGTTCTTCTTCACGCAGAGCGAGCAGTCGCAGGTCGTCAGCTCGACGATCTCCGCATCGATACGGAAACGAACGGTGCCGCAATGGCACGATCCGGTGTAGGGGCTCACGGTGCGCTCCGGCTTTCAGGCAGGGACGGGGCACTATAGCGGGCCCGCGGTGCATGGCCAGAGCGGCGCCAGGCGAGGATCGTATGACGCGTGAGATGGCCGGCCCGCGGCGTCCGGATGACGCCTCGTGCGAAGCGGTCAGAACAGACTCAGCTGCCCGGTCTCCTTCGGCGGCACGGCGAACAGGTCCTTGCGCAGGCGCAGGTTCCGCTTGTTCAGGCCGAGCCGTTCGGCGGCGGTCTCGAAGCGACGGCCGAGCATCCAGGCATAGGGTCCGACGCCGGATTGGCGGGTGCTCCATTCGGCATCGTAATCCTTGCCGCCGCGCGCCTCCTGGAGCAGCGTGAACACGTGCTTGAGCTTGTCCGGGTAATGCTCGGCGAGCCAGTCGCGCATCAGGTCCTTGAGGTCGTGCGGCAGGCGCAGGAGCACGTAGCCGGCCTCCTGCGCGCCCGCCTCGGCGCAGGCCTTCAGGATCGCCTCGATCTCGTGATCGTTGATCGCCGGGATGATGGGCGCCACCAGGACCGACACCGGAATGCCCGCCTCGGTGAGTCTGCGGATGGTGTCGAGGCGCTTGGCCGGCGCGGCCGCGCGCGGCTCCATGCGGCGGGCGAGCTTCGGGTCGAGTGTCGTGACCGAGATCGCCACCTTGACCAGCTGCCGCTCGGCCATCCGGCTCAGGATGTCGATGTCCCGGGTGACGAGGCCCGATTTCGTCACGATGCCCACGGGATGGTTCATCCGGTCCAGCACCTCGAGGATGGAGCGCGTGATGCGGAAGCGCCGCTCCACGGGCTGGTACGGGTCCGTGTTGGACCCGAGCGCGATCGTGGTCGGCTCGTATTTCGCGGCCCGCAGCTCCTTCTCCAGGAGCTCCGCCGCATTGGGCTTCGCGAAGATCTTGGTCTCGAAGTCGAGGCCCGAGGACAGGCCCTGGAAGGCATGGGTGGGCCGCGCGAAGCAATAGGCGCAGCCGTGCTCGCAGCCGCGATAGGGGTTGATCGATTTCTCGAACAGGATGTCGGGCGAATCGTTCCGGGTGACGATCGTGCGCGGTTTCTCGACGATGACTTCGGTCGGCAGGGC
This sequence comes from Microvirga terrae, assembly GCF_013307435.2. Classification (NCBI taxonomy): domain Bacteria; kingdom Pseudomonadati; phylum Pseudomonadota; class Alphaproteobacteria; order Hyphomicrobiales; family Methylobacteriaceae; genus Microvirga; species Microvirga terrae. The sequence continues at coordinate 4,084,792 of NZ_CP102845.1, read as the reverse complement.
GGGAAGCTCATCGTCCAGGTCCCAGCCGTCGTCGAAGGCTTCGCGCTGCGCCGGCTCGTAGCGGCCGGACGGGTTCGCGGACGCGCCGCGGCCGCGGCGCCGCTCCACCTCGACGCGGTAGGCCGGGTCGTCCATGCGCCGCCGCGCCGCCTCGGCCGCTTCGAGCGGCGTGCGCCTCACAGGCCGGATGCGGAGGGGATCGCGGGCGGGATCTTTGGCGCGAACGCTCATGGCGGCCTCGAACGAATCTGTCGGTGGAGGCCGCAAGCTTAAGAACAAATCAGGAACAAAATCAAGGGTGCGTCGGCAGAAATGTCCTGGCGACGGCCTGGAGCCGAGAGGCTATACTCTTCGGATGATTACCGTTCTCGTCCGCGTCACGCATGGGCCCGAAGCCCTGGCCGCCACCTTGAGCGCCCTCGTTCCGGCGGTGGCCGCCGGGCTCGTCGGCGACGCCGTCATCCTGGCGGAGAAGCCGGACGACACCCTGGCGACCGTCGCCGACGCCGTCGGGGCGACCCTCGTGGTGGCGCCGAAAGGGTCGTGGCTCGAGGGGGCGAAGGCGGCGCGGCGCGACTGGCTGCTCTGCCTCGACGACGGCGACATCCCGCAGGAGGGCTGGATCCGGGTGCTCGACCGGTTCGTCGCCCTGTCCCGGCCCGACCAGGGTCTGGCGCGGATGCGGCGGCAGCGGACCGGGCTGGCGAATGCGCTCCGCGGCCTGTTCGCGCGCTCGTCCGTGCGGGGAGGGGATCTGGTGCATCGCCGCGTGCTGGCGAACGAGGTCCGGGCGCGCATGCCCGTGCGGCTCGCGGCCACCATCGAGCGCGATCCGGTGTTCGGCTGAGCGCTGTTCAGGCTTTCGGCGTTCCGCGCTTCAGATGCTCGTCGAGCCGCGGCATGATCTCGACGAAGTTGCACGGCCGGTAACGGTAGTCGAGCTGATGGGCCAGGATCCCGTCCCAGGCGTCCTTGCAGGCGCCGGGCGAGCCCGGCAGCACGAACACGAAGGTCGTGCCGGCAATGCCTGCGGTCGCCCGCGACTGGATCGTCGAGGTGCCGATCTTGTCGTAGGAGATGCGGTGGAAGACCGCCGAGAATCCCTCCATCCGCTTGTCGAACAGGGGCTCGATCGCCTCCGGGGTCACGTCGCGGCCGGTAAAGCCCGTGCCGCCCGTGGTGATCACCACGTCGACCGCCGGATCGGCGACCCAGCCCCGAACCCTGCCGCGGATCGCCTCCACGTCGTCCGGCGCGATGGCCCGGTCCGCAAGTCGATGGCCGGCCTTGGCCAGCCGCTCGGCCAGCGTCGCACCCGACCTGTCGTCGTCCAGTGAGCGCGTGTCGGAAACCGTCAGAACGGCGATGCGAAGGGGGATGAAGGGGAGGCTGTCGTCGATGCCGGGCATGGGAGACTCTGGAAGGCGCGGGGTCTCATGTAGCGCAGCAGGGTCCAGGCTTCCACACAGGTCGTGGCGGTTGTCTGACGATGATCAGACCTGGAAGGCCAACCACCCCGTCATCACCGGCCTTGTGCCGGTGATCCCGATAGGGGAAGGGCGGCGCTTCAATGCATCGGGATGGCCGGGACGAGCCCGGCCATGACGAGGAGGGTGTCTGCCACGCCTGAGCGAGACATCAGAGCTGGCTCGTCCGGAACGTGTCGCAGGCCTGGATCGAGCCGGACTTCAACCCGGTCGTGAGCCAGCGCATGCGCTGCTCGGAGGAGCCGTGCGTGAAGCTGTCGGGCACCACGCGGCCCTGGCCCTGCTTCTGCAGGCGGTCGTCGCCGATGGCCTCGGCCGCGCGGATCGCCTCCTCGATGTCGCCCGGCTCGAGGGACTGCCAGCGCTGGTTGGAATGATGCGCCCAGACGCCCGCCAGGCAATCCGCCATCAGCTCGACGCGCACGGAGAGCTGGTTGGCTTCCGCACGCCCGACCTGCTGCTGGCGCTCCTGGACGCGGGGCAGGATGCCGAGCTGGTTCTCCACATGGTGGCCGACCTCGTGGGCGAGCACATAGGCATAGGCGAAATCGCCGCCGGCGCGGAAGCGGCGCTGCATCTCCTGGAAGAACGACAGGTCGATGTACACGGTCTGGTCGAGCGGGCAGTAGAACGGCCCCATGGCCGATTGCGCGCCGCCGCAGCCGGACCGCGTGGCGTCCGAGAACAGCACGAGCTTCGGTGCCTGGTACTGCCGGTTGGCCTGCTTGGGCAGAACCTCCTTCCACACGTCTTCCGTGTTGCCCAGGATCGCGGCCGCGAAGCGTCCGGCCTCGTCCTGCGGGGCGCCCTGGCGGCCCTGCTGTTGCTGCTGGTAGCCGGAGCCGCCGCCCGTCATCATCTCGGCGCCGCCGATCAGGATGCGCGGATCGATGCCGAGCGCCCAGCCGACGAGGCCGAGGATCAGGATGGTGCCGATGCCGAGACCGCCCGCACCCCCGGGCAGACCCATGCCGCGACGGTCTTCCACATTGGACGAGGTTCGAAAGTCTTCCCAGCGCATGATCCACCTTCCAGCCGCGGCATGAGGCTCCGCAGGATCTTAAGGCGTAAGCATATGGACCGGTTCCGAGAAGGCCCGCAAGAGAGCCTTACTCCCGTCCGTCGAGAGCCCGTCGCAGAGCCTGAAAGTCCCGCCAGCCGAGGCGCTTCTGCAGGGGCTGGCGCAGCAGATAGGCCGGATGGAGTGTCGGCAGGGCCCGGATCTCCCGTCCGTCCTCGGTCCTGTAGGTGAACCAGCGGCCGCGGGTGCGCAGGATCCCGTCCTTGACGCCGAGCAGGTTCTGGGCCGCCGGCCCGCCGAGGCAGAGCACGAATTCAGGCGACGCCAGCTCGATCTGGCGCGCGATGAACGGCTTGCAGATGGCGATTTCCTGCGGGGTCGGCGTACGGTTGCCCGGCGGGCGCCAGGGCACGATGTTGGCCACGTAGACCTGCGTGCGGTCGAGCCCGATGGTGGCCAGCATCCGGTCCAGCAGCTGCCCGGAACGGCCCATGAAGGGCTTGCCGATCCGGTCCTCGTCCGCGCCTGGCGCTTCGCCCACCAGCATGACGCGTCCGTCCGGATTGCCGTCCGCGAAGGCGAGGTTCTTGGCCGAGAACTTCAGCGCGCAGCCGTCGAAGCCTGCCAGGATCGCTTCCAGCTCCTCCAAGGACTGCGCATGGCGCGCCTGCTCGCGGGCCAGGCTCGCCACCTCCTCGGGCGCGCCGGCGGCCGCTTTCGGCAGGGCGCGGGGAGCGGGAGCGGCGGGTGCCGGAGAGGACTTGGGCGCGGCGGCCTGGGCGGCAGCCTTGGCCGGGCCGGGCTCGGCCTTGGGCTCGGCGAAACGGTTGTGCGGGGTCTCGTCGAGCGCGAGGTCGACGCCCGCCTCGACATGGAAGTCGAGCAGCGCCTGAAGAGCATCGCGGTCGGAAGGTGCATCCTGCATGAAGCGTATGTAAGCATTCCAGGGGCTGTGGACAACTCGGGTCTGCACAGGATCGGGCCGTCTCCACCCCGTCATCACCGGGCTTGTCCCGGTGATCCCGGCGCGAGAGGCGCGGCGCTCTCCCGTATCGGGATGGCCGGCACAAGGCCGGCCATGACGTGAGAGAGGATCAAAGCCGGCCAAGCTGGCCGAGGCCGGTCCGAGACAAGGACAAGCAAGGCCTCGAATCGGGCTCCTATGAGATACCGTCGAAGAGCGTCGGGGTCTCGTCCCGGCGGGCGCCTTCGATGGCCAGGAGGCGGCGCTTGGTGGTGGCGCCGCCATTCGCCGAGAAGCCGCCGAGCTTGCCGCCGGCGGCCACGACCCGGTGGCAGGGAACGATGACCGCGAACGGGTTGCGCCCCAGGGCCTGGCCGATCGCCCGAGCATTGCCGGTGCCGAGCCGGGATGCAATCTCCCCGTAGGTCAGCACCCGTCCCGGCGGGATGCCGCGGGCCACCTCGTAGACGCGCCGGTCGAAGTCCGGCACCCCGTCCATGTCGAGCCGCACCGTGGACAGATCGCGCGCCTCCCCGTGCAGCTGGGCCGTGACGTCCGCGACGATGGCCTGGATGTCCGGCGGCGGCTTGGCCTCGACGAGGCCGGGGAAGCGCCGCGCGAGGCGGCCGCGCAGCCGGGATGCGTCGTCCTCGGGAAGCTGGAAGCCCACGATCCCGCGCCCGTTCCAGGCGAGACCGCACGGGCCGATGGCCGTCTCGAACAGCGTGTAGAACACCGCATCGCGGGAGGGAGGATCCTGCATGGCTCTTTGTAGTCCTCCTGCGGCCGGCGAACAACTCGGGAGGGCCGTCGCGGGCCTTGCGAGCGGACGACCGGGCCGGTTCCCTGTCCCGGGTGCGTCACGGTCATCGGGTTTCGGCATAACCTTATGCGGAAAGAGAACTTTCAGCCGTCCGGCAATGAAGCTAGGAGAGGAACGTGACGAGAGCGACTTGAGAAATCCGTCGGATCGTTCATATGTAAACCATCCGGCCGTCCAAGCGTTGAAGCCGCGTACCAGGAGGAAGCCATGTCCGATCTGCCCGCCCGTGAATCGATGGAATTCGACGTCGTCGTCGTGGGCGCGGGTCCGGCCGGCCTGGCGACCGCTATCCGGCTCAAGCAGCGGGCGATGGAGCAGGGCGCGGACATCTCGGTGGTCGTGGTTGAGAAGGGCTCCGAGGTCGGTGCCCACATCCTGTCCGGCGCGGTGATCGACCCGATCGGCCTCGACGGTCTCCTGCCGGAATGGCGGTCCGATCCCGACCGGCCCCTGAAGACGGAAGTCACCGCCGACGAGTTCATGTATCTGGGCCATGCCGGCGGCATTCGCCTGCCCAACGTGTTCATGCCCAAGCTCATGAACAACCACGGCAACTTCGTCGGCTCGCTCGGCAACGTCGCCCGCTATCTCGGCCGCAAGGCCGAGGAGCTCGGGGTCGAGATCTATCCGGGCTTCCCGGCCGCAGAGGTGCTGATCGAGGACGGCAAGGTGGTGGGCGTCGCCACCGGCGACATGGGCATCAGCCGCAACGGGGAGCCCAACGCCAACTTCACCCGCGGCATGGAGCTGCGCGCCAAGTACACGATCTTCGGCGAGGGCGCCCGCGGGTCGCTCACCAAGCAGATGGTCGAGCGCTTCGGCCTGAACCAGGGCCGCGATCACCAGAAATACGGCATCGGCATCAAGGAGCTCTGGCAGGTCAGGCCGGAGAAGTTTCAACCCGGTCTCGTGCGCCATTCCATGGGCTGGCCGCTGCCCAACAATTCCGGCGGCGGCTCCTGGCTCTACCATTTCGACGACCATCTCGTGTCCGTCGGCTTCGTGGTGCATCTCAACTACAAGAACCCGACCCTGTCGCCCTTCGACGAGTTCCAGCGCTTCAAGACCCACCCGATGGTCCGGGACGTGTTCGAGGGCGCAAAGCGCATCGGCTACGGGGCGCGCGCCATCATGGAGGGCGGCTGGCAGTCGGTGCCGAACTTGGCCTTCCCCGGCGGCTGCCTGGTGGGCGACTCGGCCGGCTTCGTGAACGTGCCGCGCATCAAGGGCAGCCACAACGCCATCCTGTCCGGCATGCTCTGCGCCGACCACGTCTTCGCGGCCCTGCAGGAGGGCCGGGCCAACGACGAGATCGCGGCCTACGAGGAATCCTGGCGCGCCTCGCCGATCGGCTACGATCTCAAGCGGGTTCGCAACGTGAAGCCGCTCTGGTCGAAATACGGTACGGCGGCCGGGGTGGCGCTGGGCGGGCTCGACATGTGGCTGACCGAAATCTTCAACTGGTCGCCTTTCGGCACGATGAAGCACGGCAAGCCCGACCACGAGTGCCTGCTGCCGCTCGATCAGGTCAGGCCGATCACATACGACAGGCCGGACGGGGTCCTGACCTTCGACCGGCTGTCCTCGGTGTTCCTGTCCAACACCAACCACGAGGAGGACCAGCCGGTCCACTTGAAGGTGAAGGACATGGGCCTGCAGAAGGCGTCCGAGCACGACGTGTTCGGCGGTCCCTCGCAGCGCTACTGCCCGGCGGGCGTGTACGAATGGGTCGAGGGCGAGGGGGGCGCGCGCTACCAGATCAACGCCCAGAACTGCGTCCACTGCAAGACCTGCGACATCAAGGACCCGAACCAGAACATCAACTGGGTCACCCCCGAGGGCGGCGGCGGCCCGAACTACGTCAACATGTGATGGCGCGCCTGCTCGTTTCCTCTCTCCTGCATCGCAGAGGCGAGGGATGAGCCGGTCTCGTCTCGCTCCCGCAGCAGGTCCCTCGCGTCGTCCGACTCTCCTCGTCATGGCCGGGCTTGTCCCGGTTTTCCCAGGGTCGTTCCGTCAGCCTCGACGTCATGGCCGGGCTTGTCCCGGCCATCCCGCTCATGTGAAGCGCCGTGCCTTACGGGTCGGGATCACCGGCCCAAGGCCGGTGATGACGTGCGGGTGAGGATGAGAGGGTGAGCTCGAGCTGGTGAGGTCATGTTCTCACTTTGTTCTTGACAGCTCAATCAAGCTAAGCTATATCATGGCGCAGATCGGTTCCTTCGAGGGGCGCGCTCGCGAGGCGTCGCAAGTGTGGGAGCCGGCACGGTCCTGCGACAGGCTTCGCACCCCTGGGCGCGCAGGAGGCCGACCTTGGGCTCTGCCCAGCTGGTCCGCCTGAAAAGAACCGTGCGCGACGAGCAGCTTGGCTCTCGCTTATCACCTCAGACATCGAGCCGGGCTGCCACTCGCGCCACCCTCGATCATCCTGAAGGCTCGCAGCGCAAGCTGCGGGCCCGCAGGTGCTGCTCTTTGACATCAGCACAGATCACAAACCCGCACCACAGCGTGACGCTCCCCCGTCCCGCCACCCTCCGCCCGTCATGGCCGGCCTTGTGCCGGCCATCCCGATCGGAACGGCGCGGCGCTTCAAGCAAGCGAGATCACCGGGACAAGCCCGGTGATGACCGGGAGAGGGGATCAGGACGGGCCATCCCGATACGGAAAGGCGCGGCGGCCTACAGAAGCGGGATCACCGGGACAAGCCAGGCGATGACGGGGAGAGGATCGGTGCCCGACCATCCCGATCCGGACGGGCGCCGCGTCTCGATCAGCCGGGACGGGTCGGGGATGCCCGGTGACGACAGGAAGAGGGCGTTCCCGACGATTCCGCTCCTCACGACGCTTTTACGCCCCAGCGGCAATTGTCCCCTTGCAGCCATCGGAGGGAGACGCCATTCTCCGGCCTGATTTGGCGCACATCTCCCCTGACGAGAGATGCTGTGATTTTTGGAGCCGCGCTTCGTGCCCATCTTGAAAAAGTCCTTTGCCCGTAAGGGGCTGCCTGCCCTGATGCTGGTGGCTGCCGGCCTGCTGGCCGCTCCGGCCGTCGCTGCGAACACGGAAGACGAGATCCTGCAGCCTGCCCAGAGCCTGGAGGGCAACTTCCTGTCCGCCTACGTGGCAGGCTCCGCGCGGGACACCGAGGCGGCGACCATCTTCTTCCGGGAGGCGATCCAGGAGGATCCCCGCAACCAGGAGCTTCTGGAGCGGGCCTTCGTGGCCTTCCTGGCCAACGGGTCCATGAACGAGGCCGTGCGCGCGGCCGAGCGCCTCTCGGGCCAGGACTCGTCCAACAACCTAGCGCAGTTCGCCCTCGCGGTCCGGGCCCTGAAGGGCCAGAAATACGCCGATGCCCGGACGCGCCTCTCGAAGGGCGCCCGCGGGCGTCAGGCCGATCTGACGGCAACGCTCCTGACCGCCTGGACCTATGCCGGCGCCAAGGACGGCAAGCAGGCGCTCGCCACCGTCGACAAGCTCAAGAACGAGCGGGCCTTCGACCAGTTCAGGGAATATCATGCCGCCCTCATCGCCGATGTGGTGGGCAACCCCGTCGAGGCCGAGAAGCGCTTCAAGGCCGCCTACGAGGGCGAGCGCAACACCCTGCAGGTGGTCGACGCCTATGGCCGCTTCCTCGCCAAGCGCGGCCGCAAGGACGAGGCCCTGAAGATCTACAAGGCCTTCGACGAGGCCGCGCCGCGCCATCCGATCGTCCGTGCGGCCATGAAGGCGCTGGAGGAGGACAAGCCGCTCCTGCCGCTGGTCAACACCGCGCAGGACGGTGCGGCCGAGCTGCTCTACGGGCTCGGCGTCGTCGGCAACACCCAGGGCGACGAGCTCACCGCCATCATCTATCTGCGCCTCGGCCTCGACCTGAAGGGCGATCATCCGCTCGCCCTCGTCACCCTGGGCGACGTCTACGAGCGCCTGAAGCAGTACGATAAGGCGAATGCGATCTTCGATCGCATCCCCAAGGATTCTCCCGTGCGGCCGAGCGCCGACATCTCCATCGGCCACAATTTCGAGCTGATGGGACGGGGCGACGACGCCATCGCGCATCTCGAAAAGCTCATGAAGGAGCGGCCGGACGACGTGGAGGTCGTCATGGCGCTCGGCAACGTGCAGCGCTCGCGCAAGAAGTTCGCCGAGGCGGCCGACACCTACGACAAGGCGATCAAGCTGATCGGCCAGCCGGAGCGCGGCCACTGGATCCTCTACTTCTATCGCGGCACGTCCTATGAGCGCGCGAAGCAGTGGGACAAGGCCGAGGCCGACCTGAAGAAGGCCCTGGAGCTCGTCCCCGAGGGGCTGCCGGCCGGCCGGGCGCAGGTGATGAATTATCTCGCCTATTCCTGGGTCGACCAGAACATGAATATCGACGAAGCCTTCAAGATGCTCACGAAGGCCGTCGAGCTTGCCCCGCGCGACGGCATGATCATCGACTCGCTCGGCTGGGCCTATTACCGCATGGGCCGCTACGACGACGCGGTGCGCGAGCTGGAGAAGGCCGTGGAGCTCAAGCCCGGCGATCCGACCATCAACGACCATCTGGGCGATGCCTATTGGAAGGTCGGCCGCAAGCTCGAGGCGAAGTTCCAGTGGGACCACGCCAAGAACTCGGATCCGGAGCACGAGGAACTCGTGAAGATCCTCAAGAAGATCGACAATGGTCTCGAAGAGGATCCGAAGCCGGCCGCCGCCGAGAACGCACCGCCGCCTCAGCCGGAAGTGCCGAAGCACAACGGCGGCTAAGGCCTGTCGAACCATATTCCCCTCTGTCATCACCGGCCTTGTGCCGGTGATCTCAATTGCTTGAAGCGTTGAGCCTTGCCGGGTCGGGATGGCCGGGACAAGCCCGGCCATGACAAGGACAAGGGAAGGCCGGCGCCCGCGGCGCGGCAGGCCTTCCCATCACGCCCGCTCTCGGGCATGGAAGCGCCATGCCTCAGCCGCTTGCCACCCGCGCGCCCGCCAAGATCAACCTGACGCTCCACGTGCTCGGGCGCCGGGCCGACGGCTATCACGAGCTCGAGAGCCTCGTGGCCTTCGCCGGCACGGGCGACGACCTGCGGCTCCAACCCGGAGCGGGACTGGCGCTCGAGGTGGATGGTCCGACGGCCGCGCTCGCCGGAAGCGGTGCCGACAATCTCGTCCTGAAGGCGGCGCGTCTCCTGGCCGACCGCGTGGAGGGCCTCCGGCTCGGGACGTTTCACCTCACCAAGCGTCTGCCCGTGGCAGCCGGGATCGGAGGCGGGTCCTCGGATGCGGCCGCGGCCCTGCGGCTCTTGGCGCGCCTCAACGGCCTGCCGCTGTCGCATCCGGCCGTCCAGGATGCGGCCCGGCTGACGGGAGCGGACGTGCCCGTCTGCCTGGAACCGAAAGCACGCATGATGCGGGGCACGGGCGCCGAGATTGGGGCTGCGCTGGATCTGCCGCGCCTCTTCGCCGCCCTGGTCAACCCGCGCGTGCCGGTGGAAACCCCGGCGGTGTTCAAGGCGCTCGCGCTGCAGCCTGGCCAGCGACTGGCCGGCGAGGGCCATCCGAGCATCGAGCGGAGCGGCCTCATCGATGCGTTGCAGGCCGCTCGCAATGATCTCGAGCCGCCCGCGCTGCGTCTTCAGCCGCTGATCGGCGAGGCGCTCGGCCTGATCCGGCGGACGAAAGGCTGCCGGCTGGCCCGCATGTCCGGATCGGGCGCCACCGTGTTCGGCCTCTACGATGATTGCGAGACGGCCGCGGAGGCCGCGAAGGCCGTCCGGCGCGCGCGGCCGGATTGGTGGGCGAAAGCGACGAGCCTTCGCTAGATCGCGTCTCGACGTCGTCACCGGCCCTGGGCCGGTGATCCCGATCCCCTGAGACGCAGCGCTCTTCGAACGAGGATGGCCGGCTTGAGGCCGGCCATCACATGGCGAAGAATGGGAGAGCGCGGCAGCGGCTTACCAGGCCGGGATGATAGCGCCCTTGAAGCGCTCTTCCAGGAACTTGGCGACCTCGGGGGACTGGTAGGATTCCACGAAGGTCTTGATCTCCGCACGGTTGTCGCCCTGGCGAGCGGCCACGAAGTTGGCATAGGGGTTGCCCTCGCGCTTCTCGACCGCGATCGTGTCCTTGCGGATGTCGAGGCCCGCATTGAGCGCATGGTCGGTGTTGATCACCGCCGCGTCGAGGTCGGGCAGGGCGCGGGGCAGCTGCGCGGCGTCGAGCTCTGAGAACTTGATGCCCTTCGGGTTCTCGGCGATGTCGAGGAGGCTCGGCGACAGGCCCTGGCCCTCCTTGATCTTGATCAGGCCTTCAGCGGCCAGCAGGTTGAGCGCGCGGCCGCCGTTGCTCGGATCGTTCGGAATGCCGATCTTGGCGCCCTTGGGCAGGTCGGCGACGGCCTTTACCTTGGTGGAGTAGAGGCCGATCGGCTGAACGAAGGTGAAGCCGACGGGAACGATCTTGTAGCCCCGGGCGGCGATCTGCGCGTCGAGATAGGGCTTGTGCTGGAAGGCATTGGCGTCGAGGTCCTTGCGCTCCAAGGCCTCGTTGACGAGAGCGTAGTCGGAGAAGGGCACGAGCTCGACATTCAGGCCCTTGGTGGCCGCGACCTTCTTGACGACCTGCGCGACCTCTTCCTCGGCCCCGGACATGACGCCGACCTTGATGCTCTTCTGCTGGGCGGCGGCCGGCAGCGCGGCGGCCAGTGCGGCACCGAGCGCGACGGTCGCGGACAGGAGGGCGCGGCGGGTGAAAACGGACATGGGGTCTACCTTTCGGGCAAAGTGCGTCCGGGCTTCAACTCGAAGCCGGACATGTGGTTCGGGGCTTTTGTTCGAGAACGATCAGGCCGCGCAGCGACAACACCGCTCAGCCTGAAGAGGCCGAGGAAGGGGCAGGGATGCCGTCATGGAAGTGCAGCGCGTCATAACCGATCGATCCTCGTGAACCACGAGGCGGAGGCCGCTCGTGGCGCTTTAGCCTTTGATGACGCGGGGCAAGCTGCTCGTCTCAAATCTCCGCGGTCTCACTGTGGCCGGAGCCGCCGCGAGACGGGATCTTTGTAGCCCTGCCGGCTTTTAAGTCAACCAAATTGTTCTGTAAAAAGAACACACCGGTTATGCGTTCAGAGCCTAAGCCGTTCGGCCCTGCGTCTGGGACGCGACATAGACGCGCTCATCCATTCGGCTGAAAGACGCGCCGCCTGCGACTTGTTATAAAGTAACTCATGATTCGGCTGGTAGCTTCACGCCAGCCGTCAGTCTTCAAGAGCAGGAGCCCCGAGTCATGAGCAGCCCCGGCCAGATCTTCGAGTGGGAAGGCATCACGCAGCCGTCCTACTGGGGTGGACAGATTCTCGCAGGGACGGGCCTGAAGGCGATGAACCAGATCGTGGCGACCGGCGCCAACACCGTCACGATCATCCCCAACTTCTTCCAGGCTAACAAGTTCAGCAACGCGGTGGAACTGCACCTCGGAGATCCGAACAATCCCTGGGACAACGAGAGCGACACCTTCGAGCAGGTGAAGCAGTCCGTTCTGGCGGCCAAGAACCGCGGCCTCAAGGTCGTGCTCAAGCCGCACGTGGAGACGAGTGATCGCGTCTGGCGCGCGGAATTCGCACCCACCGACCCCAAGGCTTGGTTCGCCAGCTACAAGGCCATGATGGTCGAATACGCCAAGGTGGCTCAGGTGGCCGGCGCGGAGATGATCTGCGTCGGCACCGAAATGAACAGCATGATCGACCCGGCCAAGACCTGCAGCGACGGCAAGACATACACGCAGAAATGGGGCGAGATCATCGATGCCGTGCGCGCCGTCTATTCCGGCAAGGTCACCTACGCGGCGACCTACGACACGGTGCAGAAGGTCGGCTTCTGGGACAAGGTCGACTTCATCGGCGTCGACGCCTACATCCCGTCCTCGGAGATTAACAATCCGACCGTCGACCAGATCGTCGACGCCTGGGTGAAGCCGCATTTCAATTCGTGGGTCCGCGACACCCTGCACGGGGGCAAGTCCGTCGTCGACTATTACAAGGCGCTCTCAGAGCAATACGGCAAGCAGGTGCTGTTCACCGAGGTCGGCTACAAGAGCATGGATGGGGCCAACAAGGACCCAGGCGTGTTCGGCGGCAGCGGCACATACGATCCCCAGGAGCAGGTCGACTGCTACGAGGCTCTCTTCAAAGTCATGGAGAACTATGGCGGCCGCTGGCTCGCCGGTTCGTTTCTCTGGAGCTACTACTCCTTCGAAAACCCGATGGTGGAGCGGAACGTGCCGTGGACGGACTATACCACGCAACGGAAGCCAGCGAACGTCACGGTCACCACGCATTACTCCGGCCCGGCTCACACGACGGGGCTCGTCTGGAACGGAACGAATGTCACCGACAGGCTCGATGGCGGTTATCACAACGATACTCTGAACGGCGCCGGCGGGAACGACGTTCTTTGGGGCGGCGCCGGAAATGATCGGCTCAATGGCGGCCTAGGCGACGATGTTCTCGATGGCGAAGCGGCTGAGGACACGGCGGTCTTTTCCGGCGCCCGCGCGGATTACAGGATCTACGCGTTCGGCGCTGGCCAATACATTGTGAAGGACACCCGTCAGAACGGAGACGGCACCGACGAACTCCGCAACGTGGAGAAGGCGAGCTTTTCTGACCAGACCGTGGATCTGGATGACATCGGCGGAACGCCTCCGGAGAGCGTCTTCTCGGTCGCGGCCGTTCAGGCCAGCAGGCGCGAGGGATCCGAAGGCGTCACCACCGATTTCACTTTCAAGATCACCCGCTCCAGCGACGTGGGCGATGGCAGCGTCAAATGGCGTGTGCAGCTTCCCGCCGGCTCCGTCAGGGCCAACGACTTTGCCGTCATGACCGGCGAGATTTCCATGGCAACGGGGGTGACCGAGCAGACGATCACCGTGAAGGTTCGGGGCGATCTCCTCTTCGAGGCGGACGAGACCTTCACGGTCGAACTCTACGGGGCAGGCGTCGGCGGAGCCATCGGGACCGGGAGCGCGAACGGCACGATCCTCAACGATGACAGCGACAATGCCCCAAGCAACATCATGCTGAGCAACCCGGCGGTGGCCGAACTCGCCAAGGCCGGAACGTTCATTGGCACGCTGTCAGCCGCGGACATCGATGAGGACGAAACGCATAGCTTCGCCATCGTCAACCCGGACGGGCGGTTCACGATCGAAGGCAACAGGCTGCTGGTGGCTGACGGCTTCAGGCTCGATCATGAGCAGGCCTCCTCGCACAAGCTCACCGTGCAGGTGACAGACAAGGGCGGGGCAACCTACGCCAAGGACCTCGTGGTACATGTCACCAACGAAGATCCGGAGAAGACCGCAGGCAGCGCGGCCGACGACGTGTTCTATGGTGGCGGAGGCAATGACACGCTCGGTGGCGGAGCAGGTCACGATCGCTTGTTCGGCGGTGTGGGCGCCGACACGCTCACCGGCGACAGCGGCGGTGACATCCTCTCGGGCGGGGCCGGCAGGGACACGCTCGCCGGCGGCAAATGGAGCCGGATGGACCCGAACAAGGACGCATTCCTGTTCGACATCAAGGTGACTAAGAGCAACTATAAGAGCCACACCGATTCGGTGAAGGATGCTCAGTTCAAATACGATGCGTTCTACTTCGACGATGCCGCCTTCGGCAACGCGACCATCGCCAAGTACCTAAGGGGCAAGAACGCCTCGCTCGACCATGCGGTCACGATCAGGAAGGGCTGGTTCACGTTCGATAAGGCCACGGATCGGAACGACTTCTTCATCGCCAAAAAGGTGAATGGCAAGACCTACAAGCTGTTCTTCGATGCGGACGGCGCGGGCACGAAGCAGAAGGCCCTGGAGATCGCCACCGTGACCTATGATAAGAAGATCGGCGGCGAGATCTCCTTCAAGGATTTCCTCTTCGTCTGACGGCAGAGTGTCCGCTCAATAGGCCCGGGCGATGCAGAAATCGACCGCGTCGAGCAGGGCCTGCTTCATCGGGCTCGACGGGAAGAGCGCGAGGGCGTCGCGGGCCATGGCGCCGTAGTGCCGGGCCCGCTCGACGGTGTCCTCGAGGGCCCGGTGCCGGCGCATGATGGCGATGGCCTGCTCGAGATCCGCGTCCTCGATCTCACCCTGCTCGAGCACGCGCTTCCAGAAGGCGCGCTCCTCGTCGGTGCCGCGCCGAAATGACAGGACCACCGGCAGGGTGATCTTGCCCTCGCGGAAATCGTCGCCCACGTTCTTGCCGAGTGTGGCGGCCTTGCCGCCATAGTCCAGAGCATCGTCCACGAGCTGGAAGGCGATCCCGAGATTCATCCCGTAGGAGCGGCATGCGGCCTGCTCGGCCTTCGGGCGCCCGGCGATGACCGGACCCACCTCGCAGGCGGCGGCGAAGAGCTCGGCCGTCTTGCCCCGAATCACGGCGAGGTACTCGTCCTCCGTGGTTTCGGTGTTCTTGGCGGCGGCGAGCTGCATCACCTCGCCTTCGGCGATCACCGTTGCGGCCGCCGACAGGATGTCGAGCGCCCGCAGTGACCCCACTTCCACCATCATGCGGAAGGCCTGTCCGAGCAGGAAGTCGCCGACGAGCACGCTGGCCTCGTTGCCCCACTTGATTCGGGCGGCGATCTTGCCTCGGCGCATGTCGCTCTCGTCGACCACGTCGTCGTGGAGGAGGGTGGCGGTGTGCATGAACTCGACCGAGGCCGCGAGCTTCACGTGCCCGTCGCCCTGATAGCCGGAGAGCCCGGCGGTTGCGAGCGTCAGCATGGGCCGAAGGCGCTTGCCGCCGGAGGAGATGAGATGGTTCGCCACCTCCGGGATCATTGTGACCTCGGATCCCGTCCGCGACAGGATCATCGCATTGACCCGTTCCATGTCGGAGGCCACAAGGGACACGAGCTTCTCGATGCCCGCATTCTTCTCGGGATGCTTGTCTTCGAACGGAACGACGACGCCCACGTCTCACTACCCGGGTTGCCGGCCGGCTTGGCCGGTAGGAATATCAGTCACCGTGGCATGGCACTTTCCATGCTGCAATGCAAACGCTTACCGCAGGGGAAGGATCTCAAGCCGATGGTCGAAATCGTCCGCACCAGCGATCTCGTTCTGGTCGGCTTCCTACAATCCCTCCTGGAAAACGCCAATATCCCGGTTTTCGTGGCAGACATGCACATGAGCGCCCTGGAGGGTATGACCGGCGCCTTTCCGCGCCGGATTCTCGTGCCGGAGGATCACCTGGCCCAGGCCCGCCGCCTTGTCTCCGAAGCCGGGCTCGCGGGCGAGCTGCGACATGGCTGAGATCACGGAGGATCTCCTCCTGAACGGGCGGGTCCGCCTCCTGCAGCCGCAAAAGGGGCACCGGGCCGGCACCGATGCGGTGCTGCTCGCAGTCTCTGCCGAGGCGAGGCCCGGCGACATGGTAATGGATGTGGGCGCGGCGACCGGAGCCGTCGGCCTCATGGTGGCGGCGCGGCAGGACGCTGCGCGCTTCGTCTTCGTGGAGCGGGATCCTCACCTCGCCGAATTGTGCCGCCGCAACTGCCGGGACAACCGCGTCGCGGGCGAGGTCGCCGTCGCGGACGTGCTCGACAGGACCTCCCGCGAGGCTGCAGGTCTCAGGCTCGGGAGCGCCGATCTCGTCCTCACCAATCCGCCGTTCCTCGAGGAGGGTCACGCGCGGATCTCGCCCGATCGCGGCCGGGCAGCTGCTCATGCGCTGCCCACCGGCGGATTGGACGCTTGGCTGAAGATTTGCACGGGACTTCTCAAGCCGAAAGGCCGGCTCGTCCTGATCCACCGGGCCGATCGGACGCTCGAATGTCTCCGGATTCTGGGGAAATGGCTCGGAGGTCTGGAACTCCGCTTCGTGCATCCGAGCGCCGACCGGCCGGCCATTCGCTTGCTCCTGTCCGGGATCAAGGACAGCCGGGCCCCCGTGAGCATCCTGCCGCCGGTGATCCTGAACGGGCCGGACGGCCGCTTCACCCCACAGGCGGAGGCTCTTCACCGGGGAGAGGCCATCCTTCTATGAGAGAGGGCCCCGATGGGGGCCCTCCGAGTTTACCAGCGGTAACCAGGTCTGCCGACCGTGCGGCAGACCTCGATCGGCCGGCGCACCCAGCGGTAGCCGTTCCACACCCGCCGCGGCTCGACCCAGCAGCGGCGTACCGCGCGGGCGGGGCGATAAGCCCCGTAGGGGCGTCCGTAATAGGGGCGGTCGTACCGCGGGCCGCCATAATAAGGGCGCCCGTACTGGACCGTCACGGCGGGACCCCGATAGCCGTAGCCTCCGTAATAGGGTTGCGCTTCTGCCGGCTGAACCGACAGCGCCCCGAAGCTCAGGGCCGCAAAACCAAGAAGGCCGAACATCAGCTTACGCATTCATTCTCTCCTCAACTCCGCCCAGACACCAGCGTGAAACGGTGTCACGACCGGGCTGTTGTCCATGATCAAGATTTAATCGGTCTTAACTGAACGCAGCCCGACAATTTCCCTAACGGTATGTTCATCTTGGGAAGCCGGGCCGTGCACCCTAGATAACAGCCATGGCTCAAACATCGTTCTCCTCCATGCTCCCGGCTCGTCTTCAATTCCTCCTTCCGGCCAAGTACCGCGCCTATCCCAACCCCATCGTGCCCGTGGTTCGCCTCTCGGGGCCGATCGGGGCCGTGATGCCCCTGCGCCAGGGGCTGGCCATGCAAAGCGTCGCGCCCTTGCTGGAGCGCGCCTTCTCGGTGCCGGGCGCGAAGGCGGTGGCGCTGGTCATCAACTCGCCGGGCGGTTCGGCCGCCCAGTCGCACCTGATCTTCAAGCGGATCCGGGCCTTTGCCGAGGAGAAGGAGCTCCCCGTGATCGCCTTCGTGGAGGATGCGGCGGCTTCCGGCGGTTACATGATCGCCTGTGCGGCCGACGAGATCTACGCCGACCCGGCCTCCATCGTGGGCTCCATCGGAGTGGTGTCGGCGAGCTTCGGGTTCCACGAGCTGATCGAGCGCATCGGCATCGAGCGGCGGGTCCACACGGCCGGCAAGAGCAAGGCGATGCTCGATCCGTTCCGGCCCGAGAATCCGGACGACGTGGTGCGCCTGAAGGGGCTCCAGCGCCAGATCCACGAGGTTTTCGTGGGGCTCGTCCGCGACCGCCGGGGCGAGAAGCTCAACGATTCCTACGACGATCTCTTCTCCGGCGCCTTCTGGGTCGGGGCGGAGGCGCTCGATCTCGGGCTCGTCGACGGGTTAGGCGACATCCGGACCATCCTGCGCCAGCGCTTTGGCGACAAGGTGCAGTTCCGCATGATCGAGCCGGCCCGCCCGCCGCTGCTGGGGCGCCTGCTCGGCCGGCGCTCGCTCGGACAGAGCAGCCTGATCGACCCCGGCGAGATCGTCGGGGCCCTGGAAGAACGGGCCGCCTGGGCGCGGTTGGGGCTGTAAGGGAGCAGTGGCCAGCGGCTGCAGGAATACTCGCCGGGACACCCCGGTGCTTGACTTGGGCGGCCCGTCATCCCAAGGGTTCGCCTGACATTTTTCAAAGCCAAACCGGACGCCGACATGACGAGCGAACCCGCGCACATGAACCCTGCGCGCTCTTTCCAAGGTCTGATCCTCACGCTTCAGCGCTACTGGGCGGAGCAGGGCTGCGTCATCCTCCAGCCCTACGACATGGAGGTCGGCGCAGGCACCTTCCACCCGGCCACGACCCTGCGGGCCTTGGGCCCCAGGCCCTGGCGCGCCGCCTATGTCCAGCCCTCCCGCCGCCCCAAGGACGGGCGCTACGGCGAGAACCCGAACCGGCTTCAGCATTATTACCAGTTCCAGGTGATCCTGAAACCGAACCCGCCGAACCTGCAGGATCTCTATCTCGGCTCGCTCAAGGCCATCGGCATCGACACGAGCATCCACGACATCCGCTTCGTCGAGGACGACTGGGAGAGCCCGACCCTGGGCGCCTGGGGCCTCGGCTGGGAATGCTGGTGCGACGGCATGGAGGTGTCGCAGTTCACCTATTTCCAGCAGGTAGCCGGCTTCGAATGCTCCCCGGTGGCGGGCGAGCTGACCTATGGCCTCGAGCGCCTCGCCATGTACCTGCAGGGCGTCGAGTCGATCTACGACCTCAACTTCAACGGGCTCGATGGCGACCGGAAGGTCACCTACGGGGACGTGTTCCTCCAGGCCGAGCAGGAATATTCGCGCCACAACTTCGAACATGCTGACACGGAGATGCTGTTCCGGCACTTCCGCGACGCGGAGGCCGCCTGCCGCAAGTACCTGGAGGCCGGCGAGCCGAGACCTAACTCCAACGACAACCGCCACCTGATGGCGCTGCCGGCCTACGACCAATGCATCAAGGCCAGCCACGTGTTCAACCTGCTCGACGCCCGCGGGGTGATCTCCGTCACCGAGCGCCAGAGCTACATCCTGCGCGTCCGCGAACTGGCGAAGGCCTGCGGCGCGGCATGGCTGAAGACCGAGGGCGGGGGCGTGGCGGCGTGACCGCCGCTGCCATCCGCTTCCTCCCTCAGACATAAAGTTCTCCGATGCCCGATCTCCTCCTCGAACTGTTCTCCGAAGAAATTCCCGCCCGCATGCAGCGCCGCGCGGCGGAGGATCTGAAGAAGCTCGTGACCGATGCGCTCGTGGAGCGTGGTTTCCTCTATGAGGGCGCCAAGGCCTTCGCCACGCCGCGCCGGCTGGCCCTCCAGGTGGCGGGTTTGCCCGTGAAGGGGCAGGACGTGCGCGAGGAGCGCAAAGGTCCCCGCGTCGGCTCCCCCGACGCGGCGATCCAGGGCTTTTTGAAGGGTGCCGGGCTGTCCTCCATCGAGCAGGCGAAGATCGAGAGCGATCCGAAGAAGGGCGAGTTCTACGTTGCCGTCATCGAGAAGCCCGGCCGCTCGACGCCCGACGTGCTGGCCGAGATTCTGCCCGGGATCGTGAAAACCTTTCCGTGGCCGAAATCCATGCGCTGGGGCGCGGCCTCGCGTGAGCCGGGTTCGCTGCGCTGGGTGCGCCCGCTGCACTCGATCATCTGCACGTTCGGGCCCGAAACCGAGGATCCGGAGGTCGTGCGCTTCGATATCGATGGGATCGTTTCGGGCGACGTCACGAAGGGTCACCGCTTCCTGGCGCCCGGCGAGATCCGCGTGAAGCGCTTCGACGATTACGCGCCGGCCCTGGAGCGCGCCAAGGTCGTGATCGACACGGACCGCCGCAAGGACATGATCCTGCACGACGCGAAGGACCTGGCCTTCGCGCAGGGGCTGGAGCTCGTCGAGGACGAGGGCTTGCTCGAGGAGGTCGCCGGCCTCGTGGAATGGCCCGTGGTGCTCATGGGCTCGTTCGACGAAGCGTTTCTCGATATTCCCCCGGAGGTGATCCGCACCACCATCCGGGCGAACCAGAAATGCTTCGTGTTGCGTGACCCGGCCACCGGCAGGCTCGCCAACAAGTTCCTGCTGACGTCCAACCTCGTCGCCAGCGATGGCGGCAAGACGATCGTGGGCGGCAACGAGCGCGTGGTGCGCGCGCGCCTCTCCGACGCCAAGTTCTTCTGGGAGACGGACCAGCGCGTGAAGCTGGAGGACCGGCTCGAGAAATTGAAGAGCATCGTGTTCCACGAGAAGCTCGGCACGCAGTACGAGCGCGTGGAGCGCATCGCGGCGCTCGCCAGGGAACTGGCCCCGATGGTCGGCGCCGACCCTGAACTCGCGGAGCGTGCGGCACGCCTCGCCAAGGCAGATCTCGTGACCGAGATGGTGGGCGAATTCCCTGAATTGCAGGGCCTCATGGGCCGCTACTATGCGACGCTCCAGGGCGAGCACGCGTCCGTGGCGGCGGCCGTCGAGGAGCATTACAAGCCCCTCGGCCCGTCCGACCGCGTGCCGACCGATCCCGTGTCGGTGGCCGTGGCGCTCGCCGACAAGATCGACACGCTGGTCGGCTTCTGGGCCATCGACGAGAAGCCGACGGGATCCAAAGATCCCTACGCACTGCGTCGTGCGGCGCTGGGCGTGATCAGGCTGGTGCTGGAGAACAATCTCAAGCTTTCGCTCACCAGCCTGCTTGCAAAGCCCTTCGCCAGAACGGCCAATGCGGCTCTCTTTGCTGAGTTTCTGAAGGCGAAGGAGCTCGTCGACGCGATTGAGCAGAGCCCGTTCGCTCCCGTTGTCGAACATCCCTCTGTCGCCGAGCTGGCCGCAATCTTCCGGCAGCGGCAGATCGTCGAAGGTGAGACGCTGGCGCGTCTCATGCACGCTCGTGCGCTCGACCTCCTCGCCTTCTTCGCCGACCGTCTGAAAGTCTATCTCCGCGACCAGGGTGCGCGTCATGATCTCATGGATGCCGTGTTCGCCCTTGAGGGCCAGGACGACCTTCTGATGATCGTCCGCCGCGTGGAGGCGCTTGGGCGTTTCCTCGATACCGAGGACGGCAAGAACCTGCTCGCGGGCTACCGCCGCGCGGCCAACATCCTGCGCATCGAGGAGAAGAAGGACGGGCGCTCCTACGACGAGGCGCCCGACCTCCAGATCGTCGGCGACCAGGGGCAGATCGAGGAGAAGGCGCTCGCCGTCGTTCTCGACGGTGCCAAGCGCGAGGCGGCCGCCGCGGTGGAAGCGGAGGATTTCGAGGGGGCGATGCGCGCCCTGTCGCGCCTGCGCCAGCCGGTGGACGCCTTCTTCGACAAGGTGACCGTGAACGCGGCGGACCAAGCTCTCAGGGCCAACCGCCTGCGGCTCCTCAACGATATCCGCGCGGCGACCCGCACGGTGGCGGATTTCTCCCGCATCGAGGGCTAGCCGCGTTTGGGGCAGGGATCCGGTCCTGCGCTGGATCCCGCCCGAAATGCCGGAGGTCTGCGCCACGCGCATGAGAGATTCTCCGCGGGTTAATTCATGTTAAGGTGTGGCCTGAGGGGCACAGCCAACGGGCCGCCTAGGCTCTAGGTAGGCGGCAACCGATCCAAATTCAGAAGACCGAAGATGATTCGACGCCTCCTGATTGCCGCTCTTCTGGGCGCGCCCCTTGCTGCCTGCCAGACCGCCCAGCAGCCGGTCGCTACGGTGGCCGATTCCGCTTGGTATGTCGGCATGATGCCCGACAAGCCGCACAACATCCCGCTGGTCGACCGGCGCAAGATGGACGCGAAATACGCCCGCCAGACGGTGGCGTATAACGGCTCCGAGAAGCCGGGCTCCATCGTGGTCGATATCGACGAGCGCATGCTCTATCTCGTCCAGCCCGAGGGCAGGGCGATCCGCTACGGCGTGGGCGTCGGCAAGCAGGGCTTCTCCTGGAAGGGCATTGCGTCGGTTGGTCGCAAGGGGGTCTGGCCGGCCTGGTCGCCCACCAAGACGATGGTCGGCATCAAGCCCGAGCTGCCGCGTTACGTGGAAGCCGGCCTCGACAACCCGCTCGGTGCCCGCGCGCTCTATCTCTACCAGGATGGCCGCGACATCCTCTTCCGCATCCACGGGACGAACGAGCCATGGAGCATCGGCGAGCAGCTCTCCTCGGGCTGCGTGCGCATGCTGAACGAGGACGTGGCCGACCTCTACGAGCGCGTCCCGGTCGGCACGACGGTCTATGTCAAACGCAACGGCCGCTACCGGGTGTGAGCCCCGGTTCATGACGGATCACAATGGCCGGGCCTGTCCCGGCCATTTTTATTTGCTCTTCTTGTCGTCGGGGTCGTCCCAGGCATCGTTCAGGCTGCAGGCGTGACCGCACGGCGGGAGCCCAGCATCCACCCGACAGGCTGAGCAGGCCCCGATGGCCGAAAGGCGACCCTCCTGAATTTTCCGGAACCGTGGCTGTTCAGCTTGCGTTTGGGCTCCACATGTTTCAAGCCAACACCTGCGCTGCAGCAGGGCGTATTCAGAGCCAAGGGATCGAGCGATGACGCAGTGGGTCTATACCTTCGGGGACGGTAAGGCCGAGGGCCAGGCGGGAATGAAGAACCTGCTCGGCGGCAAGGGGGCCAACCTGGCCGAGATGTCCAATCTGGGACTGCCGGTCCCTCCGGGCTTCACGATCACGACCGAGGTCTGCACCTATTACTACGATCACGGCCGCTCCTACCCGGAAGAGATGAAAGCCCAGGTCGAGAACGCCCTGACCTATGTCGGACGTCTCACGGGCCGCACCTTCGGGGATGCGGAGAACCCGCTTCTGGTCTCCGTCCGCTCCGGCGCCCGCGCATCCATGCCCGGCATGATGGACACGGTGCTCAACCTCGGGCTCAACGACGTGACCGTCGGGGCCCTCGCCAGGGGGGCGGGCGACGAGCGCTTCGCCTATGATTCGTACCGGCGCTTCATCACCATGTATTCCAACGTCGTGCTGGGCCTCGAGCACCACCACTTCGAGGAGATCCTCGACGAGTACAAGGACCGCAAGGGCTACACGCTCGACACGGACATGACGGCGCAGGACTGGCAGGCCATCCTGCCGCGCTACAAGAGCCTCGTCGAGAAGGAGCTCGGCAAGCCCTTCCCCCAGGACCCACAGGAGCAGCTCTGGGGCGCCATCGGAGCCGTGTTCGGCTCCTGGATGAACAACCGCGCCATCAAGTACCGCGAACTGCACGGCATTCCGGCGAGCTGGGGTACGGCGGTGAACGTGCAGGCCATGGTGTTCGGCAACATGGGCGAGACGTCCGCCACGGGCGTCGCCTTCACGCGCAATCCCTCGACCGGCGAGAAGGAGCTCTACGGCGAGTTCCTCATCAATGCCCAGGGCGAGGACGTGGTGGCGGGCATCCGCACCCCGCAGGATATCACCGAAAAGGCCCGCATCGCGTCCGGCTCCACCAAGCCTTCGATGGAGCAGGCGATGGCCGAGGCTTACAACGAGCTGGTGCGCATCTATGGCATCCTCGAGAAGCACTACCGTGACATGCAGGACATGGAATTCACGGTGGAAAAGGGCAAGCTCTGGATGCTCCAGACCCGCAACGGCAAGCGCACGGCGAAAGCCGCGCTCCGCATCGCCGTGGAGCTCGCCTCCGAGGGCCTGATCACGCAAGAGGAAGCCATCACCCGCGTGGAGCCGGCCGCCCTCGACCAGCTGCTTCATCCCACCATCGACCCCAAGGCCGAGCGCAAGATCCTGGCCACCGGCCTGCCGGCCTCGCCGGGGGCTGCCTCAGGCGCGGTCGTATTCAACTCGGACGACGCCGAGGCGGCCAAGAAGGCCGGCCACAAGGTCATCCTCGTGCGCATCGAGACGTCTCCTGAGGACATCCACGGCATGCATGCGGCGGAGGGCATCCTGACCACCCGCGGCGGCATGACCTCGCACGCCGCGGTGGTCGCCCGCGGCATGGGCAAGCCCTGCGTGTCCGGCGCCGGCTCGATCCGCGTCGACTACGCGGCGCAGACCCTCACCGTCGCCGGTCAGGTTCTGAAGAAGGGCGACGTGCTGACCATCGATGGCTCCAACGGCCAAGTGCTGCTCGGGCAGGTCAAGATGCTGGAGCCCGAACTGTCGGGTGAGTTCGCCACCCTCATGGGCTGGGCCGACAAGGTGCGCCGCATGAAGGTGCGTGCCAACGCGGAAACGCCGCTCGACGCCAACACCGCCCGCACCTTCGGGGCGGAGGGCATCGGTCTGTGCCGCACGGAGCACATGTTCTTCGAGGGCGACCGCATCGTGGCGGTGCGCGAGATGATCCTGTCGGACGACGAGGCCGGTCGCCGGGCGGCGCTCGCCAAGCTGCTGCCGATGCAGCGTAAGGACTTCGCCGAGCTGTTCTCGATCATGAGCGGCCTCCCGGTCACGATCCGCCTGCTCGATCCGCCGCTGCACGAGTTCCTGCCGCATTCGGAAGCCGAGATGGAGGAGGTGGCGAAGGCCATGAACGCCTCGGTAGACAAGCTCAGGCACCGCGCCCGCGAGCTGCACGAGTTCAACCCGATGCTCGGCTTCCGCGGCTGCCGTCTGGCGGTGGCGTACCCTGAGATCGCCGAGATGCAGGCACGCGCCATCTTCGAGGCGGCGGTGGACGCCGGCAAGCAGACGGGCCAGCCGGTCGTGCCGGAGGTCATGGTGCCGCTCGTCATGACGAAGGCGGAGCTCGACCTCGTGAAGGAGCGCATCGTCGCCATGGCGGAGGCGGTGGCAAAGGAAAGTGGCGTCGCGGTCGAGTATCAGGTCGGCACGATGATCGAGCTGCCGCGCGCAGCGCTGCGCGCCGGCGAGATCGCGGAATCGGCCGAGTTCTTCTCGTTCGGCACCAACGACCTCACCCAGACGACCCTCGGCATCTCGCGCGACGACGCGGCTTCGTTCCTGGGCCCGTACACGCAGAAGGGACTGCTGCCGGCGGATCCTTTCGTCACGATCGATCAGGAAGGGGTGGGCGAGCTGGTGAAGCTCGCGGCCGAACGCGGCAGGACAACCCGCAAGGGCATCAAGCTCGGAATTTGCGGCGAGCACGGCGGCGATCCGGCGTCGATCCATTTCTGCCAGTCGGTCGGTCTCGACTATGTGTCCTGCTCGCCCTACCGCGTGCCGATCGCGCGCCTCGCGGCCGCGCAGGCGGCCCTCGGCAACAAGGCAGCGAGCCAGGCCTAGATGGTCTTGTCTCGGACGCGCCTTCTCTATGTCGGGGTGGTGCTGGCATCCGGCATCGCCATCGGGCTCCTGATGCTGCAGCGGCCCGCCTGGCAGCAGGCCGCCGTTCCGCCGGCGGCCTGGCCCTTCGCCGTATCGTTGATCCTGGATCTCATCATCGGCCAACTCTCCGCCCAGGGCAAAGCCGAACCGCTCACCATGGGGGATCGATTCGTGGCGGTGATCGGCGCTGGCTTGATCGTGACCGCGATGGTAGCCTTGGGATAACGATCGCGGACAGGGGCAGGGGGCACGGATGGCGCGGCACGAGGGTTCATGCCATTGCGGCGCGGTCGCGTACGTGGTCGAGACGGATCTGCAACAGATCCTCGAATGCAATTGCTCCCATTGCAGCCGGAAAGGCTATCTCCTGACCTTCGTGCCCCGGGAGGCGATGACGCTCCTTCGCGGAGAGGACAGCCTGTCCACCTACACCTTCAACACCCACAGGATCCGGCATCGCTTCTGCGCGGAATGCGGCTGCGCCCCCTTCGGCGAGGGGCAGAAGCCGACCGGAGAGGCCACGGTGGCGATCAATGTCCGCTGCCTCGAGGGCGTGACCCTGTCCGAACTCGACACCATTCCGGTCGACGGGCGGAGCTTCTGAGTTCGGGCCGCCCAGTTCCGAGCCGTGCCTGCCTCAAGGGTAATTGAATCGAAATGAAATATTGTTTAAATTGCTCCTTCTCGCAGGGGCGAAAAGCTCTATTTGATCAGAACAGAAGGGGCGGTGTCGACTGAAGGATCGCCGCTCCCCGTCCGAAAGCTCAGGATGCCGGAGAGTTTGAGCGTTACGAAGGATGACGTCATTCGTGACTTGCGCGGCGCCCATTCCGCAGCCAAGGATTGCGGGGCGTCCGACGTTGCAGCGTCGGAGTTTCTGCCTATCCTCCAGCAGGGACCCGGCTTCTTCTGCTTCCTGCGTCACCCGGACGACATCATTACTCTGACCAACAACGCCTTCCGTCAGCTTGTCGGAGGGCGGGACATTGCCGATTGCCCCCTCGACGCAACACCGCTGATCCGCTGGCCCGGCTTCAAGGAGCGTCTCGACCAAGCCCGCGCCGGCCTGACGCTTCCGGACCCCCTTCGGGTCGCGATCTTCTCGCAAACGGATGCCGGGAGCATCGCGGAGGAGCGGTTCGTCGAGTTCTCCTTCCAGCCTGTCTGGGGCGGGGGCAGGGTGCTTCTGGGAGTGGCCGTGCAGGGCCATGACGTGACCGGTCATGTCCGGCAAGAGCGGGAGCTGAGCGCGAGCAATGCGCGGTCGGAGGCGGTTCTCGACGTGCTCGGCGACGGCTTCGTCGTGTTCGACGAGGAGTTCCGAGTCGTGAAGCTCAACCCCGCGGCGCTCAAATATGACGGGCGTCAGGCGGAGGAGATCATCGGCAAGATTCAATGGGAGGCATGGCCTACCTCGGCGGGCTCCGCTTTGGAAATGGCCTATCGTCGGTGCCTCGCAGAACAGGTGCAGATCTCGTTTGAGCGCCGCTATCTCGGCTTCGGCAAGGACCGGTGGCTGGAACTGCGCGTCTGCCCGGTTCCCGGCGGCATCGTCAGCTTCTATCGAGATATTACTGAACGGAAGGCGTCAGAGGAGGCGCTGCGCGCCAGCGAGGAGCGGTTCAGGGCTCTCGTCGAGGCGGTTCCGCATCAGGTCTGGGAGGCGGGACCGGGCGGATCGGTGGA
The DNA here is from genome assembly GCF_013307435.2 of Microvirga terrae. Lineage (NCBI taxonomy): Bacteria > Pseudomonadati > Pseudomonadota > Alphaproteobacteria > Hyphomicrobiales > Methylobacteriaceae > Microvirga > Microvirga terrae. The sequence continues at coordinate 4,058,208 of NZ_CP102845.1, read as the reverse complement.
GTGGTCGAACGGGCGCTTCCCCGAATATCTCGGTATCACGCTCGACGACCTAGCGAACGGCGCCTGGGAGCGTATCGTCCATCCGGAGGATTTTCCGGTTGTCGCCCGGGCGTGGCGGCGCGCCCTTAAGGACGGCACGGTCTTCGAAGGCGAGATAAGGCTGAAGCGGGCCCGCGACGAGACCTACCGGTGGTTCCTGTCGAAAGCCGTCCCCGTGCGGGACACCGACGGGGGTGTCATCCGGTGGATCGGTACGAACACTGATATTCATGATCAGAAGACCGCCGCCGAGGAACTCGTTCATCTGAACGCCAGACTGGAAAAGCGGGTCGAGGAGAGCACGCGGGACCGTGATCGCCTTTGGCATCTGTCGACCGACCTGATGCTTGTCGCCGACTTCAACGGAACGATCGTGACGGCCAATCCGGCCTGGGGCCGCATGCTCGACTGGAAGAACGGCGATCTCCTTCAGGCGCCCCTGCTCGACTTCATCCATCCCGAGGACCAGAGCGAAGCACAGTTGGCCGTCGGGCGGCTCGCGCATGCCCTGACCACCTGCAGCGTCCAGAACAGACTGCGCCATCGGGACGGCTCTTACCGTTGGATTGCCTGGACGGCAGTGTCGGACGAGCATTTCATCCACGCGGTCGGGCGCGATATCACGGCCGAGGAGGAGGCCGCCCAGGCGCTGAGACAGGCCGAGGAGGCGCTTCGGCAGTCGCAAAAGATGGAGGCGGTCGGCCAGCTGACCGGCGGCATCGCCCACGACTTCAACAATCTTCTGACCGGCGTGATCGGCAGCCTCGATCTCATCCGAACCCGCATCGCCCAGGGACGCGCCGGCGATATCGAACGCTATGTCGATGCCGCCATGTCTTCGGCAAACCGGGCGGCCGCGCTCACGCACCGCCTTCTCGCCTTCTCCAGACGACAGCCCCTCGATCCGAAGCCCGTCGATGCGAACGCTCTCGTCGCCTCGATGGAGGAGCTGTTCCGGCGCACGGTCCGCGAGACGATCCAGGTCGAGCTGCGGTCTTGCCGGGATCTCTGGCTCACCCTCTGCGATCCCAACCAGCTGGAAAGTGCTCTGCTCAATCTGGTCATCAACGCCCGCGACGCCATGCCGGACGGAGGGTCCATCGCCATCGGGACGGACAATGTGGAGCTCGACGACGCCTACGCGGCCACCCAGCAGGACGTCAAACCCGGCCCCTATGTCGCCTTGTCGGTCTCCGACACCGGGTCCGGCATGTCCGACGATGTGCTCGCGAGGGTCTTCGAACCCTTTTTCACCACGAAACCGATCGGGCAGGGTACCGGTCTCGGCCTTTCCATGGTCTACGGCTTCGTCAGGCAGTCCGGCGGCCATGTCAGGATCTCCTCGGCCATCGGCCGGGGCACCACCGTCACGATCCTGCTGCCGAGATATCTCGGCGATACGGAACTCCAGGACCCCTCGGCCACGGCCGTCTCGGGGGCGCGCGCAAAGGCTCACGAAACCGTGCTCGTGGTCGAGGACGAGACCGTCGTGCGCGGGCTCATCGTGGAGATGCTCAAGGAGCAGGGGTACCGCGTTCTGGAGGCCGAAGACGGGCCGAAGGGACTCGTGGTTCTGCAAACCGGCCAGCCGATCGATCTCCTTCTGACCGATGTGGGGCTGCCCGGCTTGAACGGGCGGCAGCTTGCTGACGCGTTCCGCGCGGAGCGGCCGGATCTGAACGTTCTCTTCATGACGGGCTATGTGGAGAGCAGCATTCTCTCGGCGGGCTTCCTGGGACCGGGCATGGAAGTCATCGCCAAGCCCTTCACCCTTGAGGCTCTCGCAGCCAGGATCGAGGCGATCATTCACGGTTCCTAGCATCGAGCATGACGGTCGCCGGCGATGTGCCGAAAAACTTTGGTCGGGATGGCCAGGCTTGTCCCGGCCATCCCGACCATTTGAAGCGCCTCGCTTTGGGCAATCGAGATCACCGGGACAAGCCCGGTGATGACGTGGGTGGGGATTAGCTATCGGGATCAAGCCGTCGCGGCTTCCGACCGGCGCATTCCGACGAACTGGAACTCCGCGTACATCAGCACCACGAGGGCCTGGGCGATCACGAACGCATAGCCCGCGCTGGTCGGCGCCACCCAGCCGCTGAGAAGGAGGAGCGCGCTGTCGACGACCCAGAGGGCATTCCCCAGGATCACCGCCCAGGCGATGGACCTATGGATTTCCTCGCGCAGGCCGAGCCAGCCGATGAAGGCGGCATAAGGCAGGAGAACCAAGCCCACGATGCGCAGGAGAAGCTCCGGCAGGCCGAAGACGCCGCTCAGGGCACCGGCACCGATGAGCATCATCAGGCCGAAGGCCCCGCTGGTGGTGGCGTCGGCCACGAGAGCCTGGCGAAGAAGCGGGGAAGATTGAATTGTCATCATGGCTGTCTCCTTGCGGTGGGCCGGTTGAAAACCTCAACCTGATCGCAAGGATCTCGGAAGCGCTGAGCACAGTCGATTACCTCCGAGGTCATGGAAGATCGGCTTGTCTCACGCTAGGGTCTCTCTCATGAGAACAGCGAGCACTCAACCCGTGAACACCGACCGACATGTGGGCGATTACCTGCGCGAATGGCGTCAGCGGCGACGCCTGAGCCAGATGGACCTCGCCCTCGAAGCGGAGATCTCCACCCGCCATCTGAGCTTCCTCGAGACCGGCCGCTCTCAACCGAGCCGCGAGATGGTGCTGCTGCTTGCGGAGAAGCTCGATATGCCCCTTCGCGAGCGCAACATCATGCTGGTGTCGGCAGGCTTCGCGCCGGTCTATTCGCAGCGCTCCCTCGACGACCCTGCGCTCGTCAGCATGCGTCAGGCGGTGGATCTCGTGCTCAGGGGGCATGATCCCTATCCGGCGCTCGCCGTGGACCGGCACTGGTCGCTCGTGTCCGCCAACGAGGCTCTCGTGTCGGTGATCGGCGAGGTCGATCCGGCGCTGATGAAGCCTCCTGTCAACGTGCTGCGCCTGAGCATCCATCCCGCAGGCCTTGCCCGTCGGATCGTGAATTTCACCGAGTGGCGCAACCATCTGGTTCATCGACTGCATCGTCAGGTCGATGCGACCGGCGACGTCGTTCTCGCCGCTCTGATCGAGGAACTGCAGTCCTATCCGACGCCGGACGCGGCGGGACGCGGCCCCAGGTCGAGCCACGATTACGCCGGCATCGTCGTGCCGCTCCAGCTCGTGACCGGGGAGGGCCCGCTGACCCTGTTCAGCACCACCACGATCTTCGGCACCCCGGTGGACGTCACCCTGTCGGAATTGGCCATCGAGGCGTTCTTTCCGGCCGATCCCGAGACCGGTTCCGCGCTGAGGCGTCTCGCCGAGAAGCGTCAGGCTGCCGCAGCGTCACCCGGATAACCGGAGCCTCGCCTTAACCACCCATCAACCTTAACCCGCGATAACTTTACGACATCGGAGCCCTCCTGCTGGATGCTCCGGATTGTTCACGAGTTTTTGCAGGGTGTTGCGCGTGCGTCTTCCGTATCGTCGATCTCGGGTGAAATGGATCTGCGCCACCACGGCTCCCTGGGCGCTGGCCACCGGATTGCTGATCTCGTTTACCGCATCGGCCAGCAACGATCTCCATTCCGGCGTGAGCTTCACGCCGCGCAGCGCTACCGCCCGCCTCGTCGACACCGCGCTCATCCCGCCCACCGGCGCCTCGATCGCCGACGGAAAGCTCGGAATCGAGCGCGATGTTCTCCGCACCCTTCCGCGCTATGACCTCCCGGACGAGGCTGCCGATTCCGCGCCTCTCAAGGCCGACAGGAAAGCCGATGCGGGTCCCGATGCCCTCGTGGACCGCTCCCTGAAGGGCAATCCCCTGGTGGCGCCGCACGCCACCCTGTCCCGTCGCGCGAGACAATTGCGCTCGACCCTCGATCAGATGGGCAGCACCCGGCTGCTCTACAGCCGCGACGAGCGGCTTCTGCCGCCGACCGTCCTCATGGAAGGCCAACTCGAGGCTCCGGAGACGGAGCAGGCCTTCGAGCCCTGGGAGGCGCCCGAATACACCACGACGCGTCAAGCCACGTCCGTCCAGTCCCCGGCCGCGGCGGCCGCGGGCTCGACCGGGGCTGCAGCGAGCCCGACCACCCCCATGGTCAAGCGCGCGACCGCCCTGTCTTCGACGACGCCGGCCCCGGTCGAAGCAACGCCCATCGAGATCGCAGCCGCCCCCGTGTCCCTGCAATCCCCGCGTCTCGACCGCGGCGGCTATGGGGACCTGTCCATCCTGCCCAAGAGCGACGATCCGGATCGTCCCCGCTATGCCGACCTGATCGATCCGGACAACACGAGCAAGGAGCAGCGCTGCCTCGCCGAGGCCGTCTATTTCGAGGCCCGCAGCGAGCCCGTCGAAGGGCAGGCGGCCGTGGCCCAGGTGGTTCTCAACCGTGTGAAGAGCGGGCTTTACCCGTCCAGCATCTGCGGCGTGGTCTATCAGAACCGGCATCGTCATCTCGCCTGCCAGTTCACCTTCGCCTGCGAGGGCAAGGCCCTGCGCATCCGCGACACCGAGTCCTGGGAGCGCGCCAAGAGCGTCGCGAGCGCCGTGCTCGAGGGCAAGACCTACCTGGCCGATGTGGGCGCGGCGACCCATTACCACGCCGACTATGTCCGGCCCTACTGGGCCCGCCGCCTGAAGAAAATGGACGTGATCGGGCGGCACATCTTCTATAAGCTCAAGCCCGGTCAGACCTGAGAAAAACCTTGCTCGTGCGCTTCGGCACTTCACCGAGTGTAACAAAGTCCTATCAAGACTCAGGCGCGGCATTGAAGGCGGGGAAGTCGTGGCAAGCATTCGAAATTCCGTTCCGGGTACCGGCTATGGCAATGCCTATGTCGATGCGCTGGTCTGGGGAGGAACGGCCTGGAACACCGCGAGCGGGTCCATCAAGATCTGGTTCGGCCAAAACGGCGATTTCGCGGCGGCGAGCGCCGTCCACGGCCCCAGCGACATCCTGACGAGCGGTCTTTCGACCCGGAATTGGACAAAGGCCGAGAAGGCGGTCTTCGACTATGCGATCCAGGTTTATGAAAGCGTCTGCGGGTTGAAATTCGAACTCGCCGGCTCCGCCGCGGAGGCCAACGTCGTCTGGTGGAAGATGCCGCTGGACGGCAGCACGCTCGGATTGCACGAGGTGCCCGACAAGAACCAGATCTGGGGATATTTCGACCCGACGATGCCCTCATGGAACTGGATGAATTTCGGCGGTGACGGCCTCAACACCGTCCTGCACGAGTTCGGCCACGGCATGGGCCTGGCTCATCCGCATGACGGCGGAACGGGCGCGGATGCGACGACCTTTCCGGGCGTGACGGATTCCGGCACCCTCGGGCCGAACGGCCTGAACCAGGGTATCTGGACGGTCATGTCCTACAATCCCGGTTGGGGGCAGGCCGGGTACGACCTGTCCTACGGCAATCAGGCCGGGCTCGGCGCCTTCGACATCGCGGCCTTGCAGGCGCTCTACGGAAAGAACATGGAAACCGGCCAGGGGAGCAACGTCTACGCGCTGCCGACCCTGAATCCGACTGTCGACGAGCAGGGGTGGTACTGTCTCTGGGACGCCGGCGGACTGGACACGATCACCGCCGCCCGAGCACTCGATGGTGTCGTCATCGATCTTCGCGCCGCGACCCTGGAGCCGGGAGATTCCCATGCGGGCGGCTTCATCTCCCGAGAGAAGGGCGTTGCCGGCGGCTATACGATCGCCAACGGCGTAACGATCGAGAATGCCACCGGCGGACGCTTCGCCGACAGGCTTCAGGGCAATTCGGCCGGAAACGTGCTGCGCGGCGCCGACGGCGCCGACACCCTCGCCGGCGGAAGCGGCGACGACATCCTTTTTGGCGGCGCGGGCAGCGACAGGCTCTCGGGCGGCGCGGGTTACGACGTCTTCGTGTTCGACACCAGAACCAGCCGGGACAAGAACGTCGACCGGATCGACGACTTCAACCCGGCCTACGATTCGATCAGGCTCGAGAACAAGATCTACACCGCACTGGGCTCCGGCAGCGCATCCAAGCCGGCGGCCTTCAAGGCAGACATGTTCATTCGGGCCAAGAAGGCGCAGGATCTCGAGGATCGGGTCATCTACGACGCGAAGTCCGGCGCGCTCTCCTACGATGCCGATGGCTCGGGTGCCGGCGCCCCGATGAAATTTGCCACTCTTGGGAAAAATCTGAAGCTCAACCACCACGACTTCTTTGTAGTCTAGGGGATTGCGGAGCAAATCGGAGCCGGATTTCTGCAGGTATCCATCACAAAGCCTCATACCAAAGCCTACAAACTTTCAATGTTGCCGGCGGACGACTTGGGCTAGTCTGCGCACCCCTGCCTTCCCTCAAAGGGCCGTGAGCATGTCCGCTTCCCCCGCTCGAACCCGCGTCTCGCCGGAAGTCATCGTCGTCGCCGGCTGCCTGATCGCCCTGATCACCTTCGGCCCGCGCGCGTCCTCCGGCCTGTTCCAACTGCCCATGATCACGGAATACGGTTGGGGACGAGACACCTTCGGCTTCGCCATTGCGATCCAGAATCTGCTCTGGGGACTGGGCCAGCCCTTCGCCGGCGCCGTGGCGGACCGGTTCGGAGCCTTCCGGGTGCTCTGCGCCGGCGCGCTCCTCTACGCGCTCGGCCTCGTCGCCATGGCCTATGCCTCCACGCCGGGCATGCTGCATCTCGGGGCCGGCGTCCTCATCGGCTTCGGCCTGTCCGGCTGCTCGTTCAATCTGGTGCTTGGCGCCTTCGGCAAGCTTCTGCCGGAGCAATGGCGGCCGATGGCCTTTGGCGCGGGAACGGCGGCCGGCTCATTCGGCCAGTTCCTGTTCCCGCCGATCGGGAACGTGCTGATCGACTCGCTGGGCTGGCATCAGGCCCTGCTTGTCTTCGCCGCGAGCGTGCTTCTCGTCATGCCGCTCGCCGTCGCGCTCGCCACGCGTCCGACCGGCGACGCGGCTCCGTCCGGAGCGGCGGCCGTTCCGAACCAGTCGATCAAGCAGGCGCTGACGGAAGCGTTCCGACATCGCTCCTACGTGCTCCTGGTGCTCGGCTTCTTCACGTGCGGCTTCCAACTCGCCTTCATCACGGTGCACCTGCCGGCCTATCTCAAGGATGCGGGCCTCTCGGCGGCCGTCGGCGGATGGACGCTCGCGGTCATCGGCTTGGCCAATGCGGTCGGCTCCCTCGGATCGGGCTGGCTGTCCACCCGCATGTCGAAGCGCTGGCTGCTCGCCTGGATCTATCTCGGCCGCTCGGTGGCGATTGCGGCCTTCATCCTGGTCCCGGCCTCCCCCTTGACGTCGATCCTGTTCGGCATCTCCATCGGCCTGCTCTGGCTCTCCACTGTGCCACCCACGTCCTCCCTCGTGATGCTGATGTTCGGCACCCGCTACATGGCCATGCTCTACGGCTTCGCGTTCTTCTCGCATCAGGTCGGCGGCTTCCTCGGGGTCTGGCTCGGCGGGCTTCTCTACGAGATCAACGGCAATTACAGTGCCGTCTGGTGGCTGTCGGTCCTGCTCGGCCTCGCCTCCGCGCTGATCAACCTGCCGATCAAGGAACAACCTGTTGAGCGCGGGCCCGCCCTGCAGCCGGCGGAATAAGCCGGCCTCTGCTGCGAAGGGCTAAAGCCTTTCCCCTTGCCCTGATCCTCGGTCGCGCCAAAAGATGGTCGTGGGAGGATTCGGCATGAGCACGTTCAGGGCCGTCGTCATCGACAAGAATGAATCAGGTCAGAATGTCGGGATCCGCACGTTCGACGAGACGGATCTCATGGACGGCGACGTGACCGTACGCGTCTCGCACTCGACTCTGAACTACAAGGACGGTCTTGCGATCACCGGCAAGGCCCCGGTGGTACGCCGCTTTCCCATGATTCCCGGCGTCGATCTCGCGGGTGTCGTCGAGGCTTCCTCGAATCCCGAATTCAAGTCCGGCGACGCGGTCGTCCTCAACGGCTGGGGCCTGGGCGAGACCCATCTCGGAGCGTATGCGGAGAAGGTGCGGGTGAAGGGCGACTGGCTGATCCCGCTGCCGCAGGGTCTGTCGGCGGAGCAGGCTATGGCGGTGGGGACCGCAGGCTACACGGCGATGCTGTGCCTGATGGCCCTGGAGCGACATGGACTGCGTCCCGATCAGGGGCCCGCCATCGTCACGGGCGCCGTCGGAGGCGTCGGCTCGGTCGCCGTGGCGCTTCTCGCCAACGCGGGTTGGCATGTGATCGCCTCGACCGGCCGACCGAAGGAAGCTGATTACCTGAAAGGTCTCGGCGCGGCCGAGATCCTCGACCGGAGCGAGCTCGCGGGTTCCGGCCGGCCTCTCGCCAAGGAGCGCTGGGCGGCCGGAATCGACACGGTCGGGTCCACGACGCTCGCCAACCTCCTGTCGATGACGAAGTATGGCGGCGCGATCGCCGCCTGCGGCCTTGCGGGCGGAATGGATCTGACGGCGACCGTCGCGCCTTTCATCCTGCGCAACGTGGCGCTCCTGGGGGTCGATTCGGTGATGGCTCCGAAAGCCCTGCGCATGGAGGCCTGGAACCGGATCGCCCGGGAACTCGACCACGACAAACTCGCCGCCATGACCACGGTGATCCCGCTCGATCAGGTGTTGGAGGCCGGCCGTGAGATCGTCGAGGGCCGGATCAAGGGCCGGGTGGTGGTGCAAATCGCTTAAGCGACGGGAGCGGGCGCCGAAGCCTTCCTCCCGGCGCCCTCGATCCATTTCTTCTGCTTGGCGATCTCGGCAGCCATGAAATCCATGAAGGCGCGCACGCGCGCCGATTGGCGCAGGTCCGGGTGGGTCAGGAGCCACAGGCCCGCGGCGAAATCCGGATTGATGTCGGAGAGCCGGACGAGATCGGGGTTCGAATCCGCGATGAAACAGGGCAGGGGGCCGATGCCGGTTCCGGCCTGGACGGACTCGGCGAGGCCAAGAACCGTGTTGACCTTGTAGACGATGTTTTCCGGCGCCACGTGCTCGCGCACGAAGCGGGCGGCCTTCAGGGCGGCCAGATTGTCGCCCAGAGCCACCCAATGCCGGTTGAACAGGTCGGTCAGGCTGACGTCGTCGGGACCGCGAACGTCGGGGAAATCCTCCACCCGTCCGTAGACCGCCCAGGCGATTGTCGCCACGCGCCGCCCAACGAGGGTCTCCGGCGGATCGTCGGTGGCGCGAATCGCCACGTCCGCGTCGCGCTTCGACAGGTTCAGGGCCTGATTGGCGAGCACCACGTCGAGCCGCATCTCGGGGCAGGCTGTGATAAAACGGGCGAAGATTGGGGTCAGGAGATGGACGAGCAGCGTGTCGTTGGTCGTGACCCGCAATTCTCCTGTAGGCGCCACGGCCTGTCCGGCGAGCTTGCGCGTGAAGGCGGTGACGTTCTCGTCCATCTGCTCGGCAAGCGCCGACATCTCCTCCCCGGCAGGCGTGAGGACATAGCCGGTCCGGTGACGCTCGAAGAGCTTGACCCCGAGATTGTCTTCCATCTGGCCGAGCCTACGGAAAACTGTCGAATGGTTGACCCCGAGTCGCTCCGCGGCGCCGGCCAGGCCATTGGCCTCGGCGATGATCTTCACGAGCCTGAAATCGTCCCAGTCGAGATGCTGCTGTTTGGTCATCGGTTTTGCATTCGCGCAAGAGAGACCCTGCAAATCTAACACTGGTTTTGCAGTTGGGAAAGATTATCCTCCACGACGTTCAACAACAGCAGGCGATGCAACTCCGGCCCGATGGAATCCGCGACCGGACGCCGACCGCTCTGCGCCTCGTTTCAACCGATCGGAGTTCACATGACCAAGGTTCTGGTTCTGTATTATTCGTCCTGGGGTCACATCGAGCAGATGGCCTATGCGGCCGCCGAAGGCGCCCGCGAGACCGGCGCCGAGGTCGTGGTGAAGCGCGTCCCGGAGCTTGTTCCTGCCGAGGTGGCTCAGGCTGCTCATTACAAGACCGATCAGAAGGCTCCCATCGCGACCGTCGAGGAACTGCCGGACTACGATGCCATCATCATCGGCACGCCGACCCGCTACGGCACCATGACGGCGCAGATGAAGAACTTCCTCGATCAGACCGGCGGCCTGTGGGCCCAGGGCAAGCTGATCGGCAAAGTCGGCTCGGTCTTCACCTCCACGGCGACCCAGCACGGCGGCCAGGAGGCCACCATCCTCACCACGCTGCCGGTGCTCCTGCACCACGGCATGGTGGTGGTCGGACTGCCCTATTCGTTCCAGGGCCAGATGGGCGTCGACCAGATCCGCGGCGGCTCGCCCTACGGCGCCTCCACGATCGCGGCCGGCGACGGCTCGCGCCAGCCGAGCGAGATCGACCTCGACGGCGCCCGCTTCCAGGGCCGCCACGTGGCTCAGATCGCCGCGAAGCTCGCCGCGAAGTAACCGACCCTCCCACGTCATCACCGGCCTCGTGCCGGTGATGACGGGTCACGGTTCGATGGGTCTTTCCGAACGCCTCACCGCTCCGCAGCGGCGCGCCTCAGGCGGTCGTTGATGGCCTCGCCCAGGCCGGTCTCCGGAACGGGACTGACCGCGATCGTCCCGGCACCCGACGCGTCGAGTTGCCGGAGATGGGAAAACAGATGAGCGGCGGCCTCCACGAGGTCGCCGCTTTTGCTGAGGTTCAGCGCCGATGGGGCCGCCTCGATGCCCCGCGGCGCGTCAGGGCCGAACAGCAGCGCGGCCTCGCCCGGCAGAAGGCTTTCCGCGTTCAGCCGCACCTGCGCCCGCGGCGCGTAGTGGGATGCCAGCATGCCGGGCGCGAGCGGGCTGGAGCCTGCCTCCGGCGCGCCTTCGAGCCGTCTGCCGATCAGCGCCTCAATGGCCTCTCGCGGCACGCCACCCGGCCGGAGCAGGCGCGGCACGCCTCCCAGGCACGACACGATGGTCGATTCGACGCCGACCCGCGACGCTCCCCCGTCGAGCACCGCATCGATGCGTCCGTCGAGATCCCCCAGGACATGGTCGGCATCGGTCGGGCTCACGCGGCCCGAGCGGTTCGCCGAGGGCGCGGCGACCGGCCGTCCCGTCCGTTCCAGAAGAGCATGGGCGAGCGGATGAGCCGGAACGCGCAGGCCGACGCTGTCGAGACCGGCGCGAGCGAGATCCGAGACGGTGCAGGTCGGCGCCACGGGCACCACCAGGGTCAGGGGACCGGGCCAGAAGGCCTCCGCGAGGCGCGTCGCCGTGGCGTCGAACATCCCCTGGCTTCTGGCGGCTTCGAAGCTGGCCAGATGGGAGATCAGGGGATTGAAGCTCGGCCGCTCCTTGGCCGTGTAGATGCCCGCGACCGCCTCCGCGTGCGTTGCATCGGCACCCAGGCCGTAAACCGTCTCGGTCGGAAAGGCCACGAGACCTCCGCCGCGCAGGAGGGCGGCGGCCTCGGCGAGACCCGCCGCATCGGCGGTCAGACGCATCGTTTGGCGCATTGACCCGTGATCGTTCACGTCTAAACTATCCTTCGTCCGGAAGGCCTGTGCCTTGCGGGATTTGCCCTTGCCGGGCGGGTTTAATGGCGCGAGAACTCGCGTCAACATGAAAAGCCCACGTATCGAGAGGAAACGTTGATGACCTACCGCGCGCCTGTCCCGGACATCGTCTTCATCATGCGGCACGTGGCGGGCCTCGACCGAGCCGTGGCCGACGGCCTCTACGGCGATCTCTCGGCCGATCTGGCCGAGACCATCCTGGACGAGGCGGGCCGCTTCGCCAACGATGTGATCGCGCCGCTCAACCGCGAGGGCGACCGGGTCGGCGCGACTTTCAAGGACGGCCAGGTGACCACCGCGCCGGGCTGGAGGCAGGCCTACCGGGCCTGGACGGAAGCCGGATGGAATGCGCTACCAGGTCCGGTGGAATATGGCGGGCAGGGTCTGCCGACTCTGCTCAACTCGGCCTGCGTCGAGATGTGGAACGCCGCCTCCATGGCCTTCGGCATCGGGCCTGTGCTCACCATGGGGGCCATCGAGGCGCTCGCGTCCCATGCCACCGACGACCTGAAGAGCCGCTATCTCGAGAAACTGGTCTCCGGGGAGTGGACCGCGACCATGAACCTGACCGAGCCGCAGGCGGGATCGGACCTCGCGGCCCTGCGCTCCCGCGCGGAGCCCGCGGGCGACGGCAGCTATCGCATCACGGGCCAGAAGATCTTCATCACCTACGGCGAGCACGACCTCACCGACAACATCGTCCACCTCGTTCTCGCGCGGCTGCCCGACGCGCCGGCCGGGACGCGCGGCATCTCGCTCTTCCTGGTGCCGAAATTTCTGCCCGACGGCACGCGCAACGACGTGCGCTGCCATTCCATCGAGCACAAGCTCGGCATCCATGCCTCGCCCACCTGCACGATGATCTTCGGCGACCATGGCGGCGCCGTCGGGTGGCTCGTCGGCGAGGAGAATCGCGGCCTGGCCTGCATGTTCACGATGATGAACAACGCCCGCCTGGCGGTCGGCCTGCAGGGTGTGGCGATCGCCGAGCGCGCCTATCAGCAGGCCCTGTCCTATGCCAACGAGCGCAGGCAGGGACGGGCAATCGGGGCCGCTGAGAGCATGAGCCCGATCGCCGTGCACCCGGACGTGCAGCGCAACCTGCTGACCATGAAGGCGCTGACCGCCGCCGCGCGGGCCATCTGCTACATGACCGCGGAGGCGATCGACCGCGCCCATCTCGAACAGGATCCCGCACGGCGGAAGAAGGCCAACGAGCGCGCCTCCCTGCTCACCCCGGTGGCCAAGGCCTTCTCGACCGATATCGGCGCCGAGGTGGCGTCGCTCGGCGTCCAGGTCCATGGCGGCATGGGCTTCATCGAGGAGACGGGGGCGGCCCAGCACTTCCGCGACGCGCGCATCGCGCCGATCTACGAGGGCACCAACGGCATCCAGGCCATCGATCTCGTCACGCGCAAGCTGCCGCTGTCCGGCGGCGAGACCGTGCGGGCGCAGATCGCCTCCATGCGGGCCACCGTGGCGCGGCTTTCGAAGGAGTCGACGCCCGCCTTCGGGGCGACCGCGCCGCGCCTGCGCGACGCCGTCGAGAGCCTCGACCGGGCCACGGGCTATCTCCTGAAGGCCGTCTCCTCCAACGCCCAGGGCGAGGCGCTGGCCGGCGCGACCCCTTACCTGCGCCTCTTCGCGCTGGCCCAGGGCGGCGCGGGCCTGGCCGAATTGGCGCTCGCCGCCCAGGCGCAGGCGGCGGCGGGCGACGGGGATCCGGCCCATGCGGGCCGCATCGCGCTCTGCCGCTTCTTCGCCGAGAACATCGCCGTCGGGGCGAAAGGACTGGAGGACACGGTCATGGGCGGGGCGGGCTTCCTGCAGGATGCAACCCTGGCGCTGGCGAGCTGAGATCATGAGCCTGCAAGGAAAGACCCTCTTCATCACCGGCGCCTCGCGGGGCATCGGTCTTGCCATCGGCCTTCGCGCCGCCCGGGACGGGGCGAACGTGGTCATCGCGGCCAAGACCGCCGAGCCGCACCCGAAGCTTCCCGGCACCATCTACACGGCCGCCGAGGAGATCGAGGCGGCGGGCGGCAGGGCGCTGCCGCTCGTGGTCGACGTGCGCGACGAGGACGCCGTGAAGGGCGCCATCGACACCACGGTCGCGACCTTCGGCGGCCTCGACATCGTGGTCAACAACGCCAGCGCCATCAGCCTCACGCCGACGCCGCAGACCGACATGAAGCGCTTCGATCTGATGCACCAGATCAACACGCGCGGCACCTACATGGTGTCGAAATACGCCATTCCGCATCTGGAAAAAGCCGAGAATCCCCATATCCTGATGCTGTCGCCGCCCCTCGACATGAGCGAGAAGTGGTTCGCGCCGCATCTCGCCTACAGCATCGCCAAATACGGCATGAGCCTTTGCGTGCTGGGACTGGCGGGCGAGCTGCGGGGCAGGGGAATCGCCGTGAACGCGCTCTGGCCGCGCACGACCATCGCGACGAGCGCGGTCAAGAACCTTCTCGGCGGCGACGCGCTCGTTCAGGCGAGCCGCACCCCGGAGATTCTCGCGGATGCCGCCCATGCGGTCTTCCAGAAACCCGCGAAGAGCTTCTCGGGCCATTTCCTCATCGACGACGTGTTCCTGTCAGGCGAGGGCGTGACCGATTTCGAGAAGTACCGAGTCGATCCGAGCCAGCCGCTCGCGCCGGACTTCTTCGTGCCCGACGACACGCCGCCCCTGTCATCGTTGGGTTAGGGAAATCCGCTTCACTCCGCCCAGGAGTGCCACCCTCGACGTCATGGCCGGGCTTGTCCCGGCCATCCCGATGGTGTGAAGCGCCGCGCCTTACGGATCGGGATCACCGGCACAAGGCCGGTGATGACGTGGTGGATGGATCGTGGGCGACCAGGAATGACAGGGGGTTCGCGTGAGAGTACAAAGCCTGCGTCGAGCTGACATGACTGGGATGCCACAAAGGCAAGTTCCAGAAGGGCAAGTACGCGTATGATCGTGATTCACAGGCCGGCGCAGATGAAGGGCCCGATGGGCGAGTCCCTCGACCGCGAGGTTCTTCCGCCCGGCGATCCCATCCCTCCCGACGCCCTGTGGATCGACCTGATCGATCCGTCCAAGGAGGAGGACAGGCTTGTCGAGGCCCATCTCAGCATCGAGATCCCGACCAAGGAGGAAATGGCCGACATCGAGCCGTCCGAGATCCTCTATCACGAGAACAACGCCCGCTACATGACGGCGCGCGTCCTGTGCAGCTCGGACACCGACAACCCGAAGCTGATCGACGTGTCGTTCATCCTGACCGAGAAGGCGCTGGTCACCGTGCGCTACGGAGAGCCGCGCTCCTTCAGCATGTTCATGGCGCGCGCCGTGAAGCCCGGCGGATGCCGGCACCAGCCCGAAGCGGTGCTCGACGGCCTGCTCGAAACCATCATCGACCGCGCGGCCGAGATCCTGGGGACGGTAGGATCGCGCATCGACCGCCTCTCGCAGGCGATCTTCGAGAACGAGAAGCAGGGCACCCGTCGCGCCGCCTCCTATCGCTTCGCCCTGCGGTCCATCGGCCGCAAGGGCGACATCATCTCGAACGTGCGCGAGAGCATGGTGTCGGTGGAGCGCATGCTGCTGTTCCTGTCAGCCAGCATGCCGCGGCCGCAGAAGACGGCGGGCTACCAGTCGGAATGGCGCACTGCGCTTCGCGACGTGCAGTCCATCGAGGAGCACGCGACCTTTCTCTCCAGCAAGGTGCAGTTCCTGCTCGATGCGACGCTCGGCTTCGTCACCATGGAGCAGAACGACATCATCAAGATCTTCTCGGTCATGTCGGTGATCTTCCTGCCACCCACCCTGGTCTCGTCGCTCTACGGCATGAACTTCAAGATCATGCCGGAACTCGACTGGGAGTTCGGCTATCCCTGGGCGATCGGCCTGATGGTGCTCGCCGCCGTGCTGCCCTATCTGTTCTTCCGCTGGAAGCGGTGGCTTTAGGAGAGTGCCATGTGCGGGCGCTACGCGATCACGCTCCCTCCCGAGACCTATCGGGATTTCTTCGGCTATTCCGAGCAGCCGAACTTTCCTCCGCGCTACAACGTGGCTCCCACCCAGCCCGTGCCGATCGTGCTGGAGGACCGGGGCGAGCGGCATTTCATGCTGGTGCGCTGGGGCTTCCTGCCGTCCCGGGTGAAGGATCCCAAGGATTTCCCGCTCGTCATCAACGCGCGCGGCGAGACGCTGCAGACGAAGCCGACCTTCAAGGCGGCGTTGAAGCGCCGGCGCTGCATCTTCCTCGCGGATGCCTTTTATGAATGGCGGCGGGACGGGCGTGAGAAGACCCCGTTCATGATCCGCCCGCGCAGCCGCAGGCCCATGCCGCTGGCAGGCCTGTGGGAGACCTACACGAGCCCGGACGGAGCCGAGATCGACACCGCCGCGATCGTGACGACGGATGCCAACGGCACCCTGTCGGCCGTGCACGACCGCATGCCGGTGATCCTGTCGGATCAGGACATCGCCGCCTGGCTCGACGTGCGCGACGAGCGCGCCGACGTGATGGGCCTCGTACGCCCCTGTCCGGACGACTGGCTCGACCTGATGCCGGTCTCCAGCCGCGTGAACAAGGTCGAGAACGACGATCCCGGCCTGATGGAGCCGCTGACGCGGCCCGAACCGGCACCGGTCCCGGAGAGGAAGCCAAAGGCGAAGAAGCCGCTCTCCAGCGACGAGGACGAGCAGGGCAGCTTGTTCTAACGGTCTTTCCATCCACCGGCTGTCATGGCCGGGCCTGTCCCGGCCATCCCGATCCGAAAGGCGCGGCGCCTCTCACATCGGGATCACCAGCACGAGGCCGGTGACGACGTGGAGGGTGAGTATCCAGTTCGGCTCTGACACCCTCTCACGTCATGGCCGGGCTTGTCCCGGCCATCTCGATCGGACAAGCGCGGAGCCTCACAGGATCGGGATCACCGGCACGAGGCCGGTGATGACAGAAGGCTGAGAGCGAGCAACGGACTCACCGCCGTTTCTTCGCCACGTCGCGCCTCAGGATTCCGACCACTTCCAGATGCGGCGAATGCTTGAACTGGTCGACCGGAACCACCCGCTCGAGGCGGTAGCCCGTGCCCATCAGAATCGCGGCATCGCGCGCGAAGGTGGCGGCGTCGCAGGAGACGCTCACCACGAGCGGGACCTTCGACAGGGCGAGCTGTTTGGCCTGCGCTTCCGCGCCCGCGCGCGGCGGATCGAGCACCACGGCGTCGAAGGCGTTGAGCTCAGGCGTCAGCAGGGGCCGGCGGAAGAGATCGCGCGCCTCGGTCGTGACGCGGCGCAGACCGGGCGTCGCCCGGGCGGCCTTGTCGAGGGCCGTCATGGCGCCCTTGTCGAATTCCACCGCGTGGACGTCGGCCCTTTCAGCGAGCCGTAGCGAGAACGGCCCTGCGCCGGCAAAGAGGTCGGCCACGCGCTTGGCGCGCGCGCAGGCCTCGGTGACCAATCCGGCCAGCGTCTCCTCGCCGAGCCGCGTGGCCTGCAGGAAGGAGCCCGCGGGCGGCACGACGGCGGCGCGGCCCATCGCGATGGCGGGAGGGCGGCGCTCCACGATCACGTCGCCATGGATCGACAGGCGCGAGAGGTCGAGGCTCGCCGCGAGATCGATGAGGCGCAGGCGCTCCGGATCCTTGAGGGGACCGAAGCCGCGCACGTCCACGTCGAAGCCGGTCTGCGTCGCGGTGATCTGAACGTCGAGCGGCTTGCGCGGTCCCTTCAGATGCTGGCCGATGGCCCTGGCGATCTCGGGCGCACGATCCTTCAGGACGGGTTCCGAGATCGGGCAGAACGCGATCTCCACGATCTGGTGACTGCGCGGGGCCATGAAGCCCACATGCATGGCGCGGTCGGGAAAGCGCACATGCAGGGTGACACGCCGGCGTCCCTCGCCATGGGCGTCGATGAGCGGCTCGACCGGCGCGTCGATGCGTGCTTGGCGTAGGGTATGGACGAGGGTCTCCTGCTTCCAGGCCTGATAGAAGCCGTGCCTCATGTGCTGCGTCGCGCAGCCGCCGCATTGGTCGAAATACGGACAGAACGGCGCCTCGCGCTCCGGCGACGGATCATCGACGGAGACGAGGCGCGCATGCGATCCCTCGCGCTCGATGGTGACGGTCTCGCCCGGCAGCACCTTCGGCACGAAGACGGACCCAGAGGACGTCTCCGCGATGCCGTCGGCCTTGGCGCCGAGGCGCCTGATGGTAACCTGTTCAGCCAATGCGGGCTCCCAACAAGAATTCACGATTGCCGTCCCCGCCCTCGATGGGCGAGGGGACGAGTCCGATCACATCGAAGCCGAGGGACGTCACGAAGGACGAGAGGTCCTCGCACACGGCGCGGTGCACCGCCTCGTCGCGCACGATGCCCTTCTTCACGTGATCGCGGCCGGCCTCGAATTGCGGCTTCACGAGGACGGCAAGCTCCGCCCGGGGCTTCAGCAGGGCGACCGCCGGCGGCAGAACGAGTTTGAGCGAGATGAAGCTCACGTCCGAGACCAGGAGATCGGCCGCCTGCGGAATGAGTGCGCGGGTCAGCGAACGGGCATCCGTGCCCTCGAAATTCGTCACCCTGGAATTGCCCACGATGGTGGGATGCAGCTGGCCATGCCCCACATCGACCGCGTAGACATGGGCCGCGCCGCGCGTCAGCAGCACCTCCGTGAAGCCCCCCGTGGAGGCGCCGACGTCGAGGCAGATCTTGTCCCTCGGGTCGATCAGGAAGGCGTCGAGCGCCGCCGCGAGCTTGACGCCGCCGCGGGACACGTAAGGGTGCGGCTGCTCGGCGGTGATGACCGCCTCCTCGGGGACCGCGTCGGACGCCCGGCGGATGACGGCGCCGTTCACGGTCACGAGCCCGGCCGCGATGGCCTCCTGGGCCCGGGCGCGGCTCATGAAGAAGCCGCGCTCCACCAGCACCACATCGGCGCGCCTGCGGGTCATCGGAGCCTCGCGTTCATCTGGATCACGATCCTTTTATGGGCAGAAACCAGGCTCGGCCCTAGAACCTCTTACGGTCACAATTCTTCAAAGGCCAACGGAGGTCCCATGCTCAGCCGCCGACATCTTCTGACAGGTGCAACCCTGCTGGCCGCCAGCGCTGCCATTCCGCGCGCCTGGGCGCAAGCCCCCTCCGGACCGTTCAAGCTCGATCCGTTACCCTACGCGCCCTCCAAGAACGAGCCGCATATCGACGCCCAGACCATGGAGATCCACCATGACAGGCACCACGCGGCCTACGTCAACAATCTCAACACGGCGCTCGCCCAGAACGCCGAGGCGGCCAAAATGCCGCTCCAGGACATGCTGGCGAACCTGAGCAAGGTCCCGGAATCGATCCGCACGGCCGTGCGCAACAACGGCGGCGGGCATGCCAACCACACGATGTTCTGGCAGATCATGGGCGGGTCGGGCGGCGAGCCCTCGGGTGAGCTCAAGGCCGCCATCGACCGCGACCTCGGCGGGTTCCAGAAATTCCAGGCCGATTTCAACACCGCCGGGGAGCGGCAGTTCGGCTCCGGCTGGGTCTTCGTCACGGTTGCCCGCGACGGCAAGCTCGCCCTGACCACCAGGCCGAACCAGGACACGCCCCTGATGGACGGGCAACGGGTCCTCATGGGCAACGACGTCTGGGAGCACGCCTATTACCTGAAATACCAGAACCGCCGGCCGGACTACCTCAAGGCCTGGTGGAACGTGCTCGACTGGAACAGGATCGGCCAGCGTTATGCTGCGGCGAAGTCGGGAACGCTGACGGTTTGATATCGAAGGACTCGCTGGTTCCCGCCACGTCATCACCGGCAGCCAACACCACCCTCTAGGTCATCACCGGGCTTGTCCCGGTGATCCCGATCCTTTGTGGCGCGGCGCTTATCCGTATCGGGATGGCCGGGACAAGCCCGGCCATGACGCAGAGGGTGTCAGGACGGGCGGAGGATGGCCGGGGCAAGCACGGCCATGACGTGGGAAAAATCCTAAGCGCTTGCCTTGCGGGTTTCTTCCCGGCCCAGGGCCTCGAACACCTTGGTGACGATCCCGGCGGAATCGAGCCCGGCCTTGGCGTACATGCGCTCGGGCTTGTCCTGGTCCTGGTAGATGTCGGGCAGGACCATGGCGCGCACCTTGAGGCTGCCTCGGTCGAGGGCGCCTCGGTCGGCGAGGAGCTGCAGCACGTAGGAGCCGAAGCCTCCGATGGAGCCCTCCTCGATGGTGACGAGAACCTCGTGGTCGCGGGCGAGCCGCAGGATCATCTCCTCGTCGAGCGGCTTGGCGAAGCGGGCATCCGCCACGGTGGTGGAGAGGCCGCGCGCCTCCAGCTCCTCGGCAGCCTTCAGGGCCTCGGACAGGCGGGTGCCGAGCGACAGGAGCGCGATCCGGCTGCCTTCCTTGACGATCCGGCCCTTGCCGATCGCGAGCGGGATTCCCTTTTCCGGCATGTCGACGCCCACGCCCTCGCCGCGGGGGTAGCGGAACGCGATCGGGCCGGAATCATGGGCGGCCGCGGTCGCCACCATGTGGACGAGCTCCGCCTCGTCGGCGGCCGCCATCACCACCATGTTGGGCAGGCAGCCGAGATAGGCGACGTCGAAGGAGCCCGCATGGGTCGGGCCGTCGGCGCCGACGAGGCCCGCCCGGTCCAGGGCGAAGCGCACGGGCAGGTTCTGGATCGCCACGTCGTGTACGACCTGGTCGTAGGCGCGCTGCAGGAAGGTGGAATAGATGGCGCAGAACGGCTTGTAGCCCTCGGTCGCCATGCCGGCCGCGAACGTGACCGCATGCTGCTCGGCGATGCCCACGTCGAAGGTGCGGGCCGGGAATTCCTTGCCGAACAGGTCGATCCCGGTGCCCGACGGCATGGCGGCCGTGACGGCCACGATCTTGTCGTCGGCCCTCGCTTCCCGGATCAGGCTCTCGCCGAACACCTTGGTGTAGGACGGAGCGTTCGCCTTGGCCTTGGTCTGCGCGCCGGTCACCACGTCGAAGGTGACCACCCCGTGATACTTGTCGGCGGCGGCTTCCGCGGGCGCGTAGCCCTTGCCCTTCTTGGTCACCACGTGGACCAGGATCGGCCCGGTCTCGGTGTCGCGCACGTTCTTGAGGATCGGCAGCAGGTGGTCGAGGTTGTGGCCGTCGATCGGCCCGACATAGTAGAAGCCGAGCTCCTCGAACATGGTGCCGCCGGTCCAGAAGCCGCGGGCGAATTCCTCGGCGCGCTGGGCCTTCTCGTAGATGAATTTCGGCAGCTTCTTGGCCAGCTGCTTGGCCGTCTCGCGGATCCCGCGATACGTGCCGCCGGAGACCAGGCGGGCGAGATAGGACGACATGGCGCCGGTGGGCGGGGCGATCGACATGTCGTTGTCGTTGAGAATGACGATGAGGCGCGAATGCATGGCGCCGGCGTTGTTCATGGCCTCGTAGGCCATGCCGGCCGACATGGCGCCGTCGCCGATCACGGCGATCACGTTGTTTGTCTTGCCCTCCAGGTCCCGCGCCACCGCCATGCCGAGGCCGGCCGAGATCGACGTGGAGGAATGGGCGGCCCCGAAGGGGTCGTACTCGCTCTCCTGGCGCTTGGTGAAGCCCGACAATCCCTCCGCCTGGCGCAGGGTGCGGATCCGGTCGCGGCGGCCCGTGAGGATCTTGTGCGGGTAGGCCTGATGGCCCACGTCCCAGATCACCCGGTCTCGGGGCGTGTCGAACACGTAGTGCAGCGCCACGGTCAGCTCGACCACGCCCAGGCCCGCGCCCAGATGTCCGCCCGTGACGGACACGGCGCTGATCGTCTCCGTCCGCAGCTCGTCCGCCACCTGCCGGAGCTGGTTTTCGTGCAGTCGACGCAGATCGTCCGGGGTCTTGATGGTGTCGAGGAGAGGTGTGGACAACGTTGTTCTCGCCAAGCTTGAAGCCGGGTGGCCGTCACCAGGAGATAGGTTCGGGAAGCACCCGGGTCAAACGCGAGGCCCCAACCTTCCTGCTCGGCCCGATTATTCCGCCACGTCCAGCGGAGCCGTGCCAGAGGCGGCGCCGTCGGGCCCGATGGTGATCTTCTCGATGCGGGCCTCGGCCTTCTTGAGGAGCTGCTCGCAATGCTTCTTCAGGGCCTCGCCGCGCTCGTAGATGGCGATCGAGTCCTCGAGGGGCACGTCGCCGCGCTCGAGACGGCGGACGATGTCCTCCAGCTCGGCCAGGGCCTTCTCGAAGGGGAGGGTCTTGATGGAGGCGGTGTCGGTCATGCGGATATCCGTCAAATCTCTGTCCTGGCCCGATCTCACGATGGAATTGCGGCATCGCTTGGTCGGCGCGCGAGGAGTCTCTGATAGACGAGACCGATCCCGATGAGAACAAGCCCCAGGCCAATAAATGACAGGGCCCGCATGACTCCCTCCAGGTTGGACAGGTCGATGATGAAGACCTTCAGCACTGCCAGCACCAGGTAGATGGCCGAGACGAGCCGCGCGGGACGGCTGTTGAAGGCGAGGCCCAGGCCGAGCAGGAGGATGCCGATGACGAGGAGCGCCAGCGAGTAGCTCCATTGCTCGCCCTGCGTGAAGCCCTGCCAAAGGGCGAGCTGGGGACCGGCGGCGATCCGCCGGATCGCCAGTCCGACATAGGTCGAGAACAGGACGAGGCTCAGGACCGCCGAGGAGAGGCTGTAGAGGGGCGGCCGGGCGCGCCGCTCCACGAGGGCCAGACCGGCGGCCAGGATGGCCGGCAGGAGATAGGCCGGGATGAGCGCGTTGAAGATCGGCCCTCCCGGGATCTCCTCCTCGGTCAGAAGGGGATTGGCCACGAGAAGGAGCCCGCCCGCGCAGAGAACCAGGGACAGGACCCGGAAGATCAGCGAACCCCAGCGATAGACCGGGTCGGCGTGCCGGACGTCGAGGCGCGTGAGGACGAGTGCGAAGACGAAGCTTTCTGTCGCAACGAGGCCGATCTCCAGAAGGTCGGTGGTCGCGGCCAGGGGATCTCCGGCCCGGAGCGCGTGGCGGATCTCGAAGAAGACCAGGAAGGCCGCGAACGCGATCCCGAGGCTCTCCGTGAGCCGCACGGTCCAGTCGCGGCCCGTTCGCTGGAGCAGGCGGCTCGCCGCCAGGAAGGCCAGGGCCGGAACACCGTAGCCCCAGAGGAGCCAGTTGATCAGGACCGGGCCGGGGTCGCCCCCGACGATGGTCGGGTCCCAGATCAGCCGTCCCAGGATGATCACCCCGATGGCCCCCACCGCGTAGCGCAGGGCCGGAATGGCGATCCTGTCGGCGATCCAGGCCGTGCCGAGGGCCGTCAGGGCGAAGGCCACCGTGAGCATGCCCTTGTCGAGCGCGAAGGTCAGGCCGAGCGCCAGACCCGCGAGCGCCGCCGAGGCCGTGGCGCCGAGGCCGAGGCGCAGGGCAGGCGCGTCCCCGGGGTTGCGGCGGATGAGCCATTGCGATGCCAGCACGAAGGCAAGCGCCAGGCCGCCGGCGACCAGGGCGAAGGACAGGCTCGGCTCGAAGTCGGTCACACGCCAATAGGCGGCGATGAGCGCCAGGAGCGGGCCGGCGGTCGCCGCTCCCGCGTACCAGGCGGCCGTGGCGAGGCGAAGACCGGGCGATCGTGCGAGCCGGACCAGCGAGGCTCCCGCGACGGCCGCCGGAGCCAGAAGGGCGAGCCCGAGAAAGGCCTCGACCGCGTGGGGCCGAACCGCGAAGGCGTCGCCCTCCTGATAGAAGAGGCTTTCCGGCGTCCCGCCGACCTCGGCTGCGATCGGCCAGACCAGGAGGGCGCCCGCGGCGGTCAGGGCCGCCCAGGCGGCCGCCGGCGCGGCGGCCGGGACGCGGATGCCGGTCGCCAGGAGGACGAGCCCGAGCGCGGCGACGAAGACCGGGCGGCCGTCGCCGACGATGACGGATCCCGATATGGCGATGCCGGCCAGGGCGAAGGCCAGGAGGATGCCGCTCGCGGGCCGGTCGATGCGGGCCTCCTGGTCGGGAACGTGCCGATAGGGGACGACCGCCAGGAAGGCGGCCGCGAGGCCGGTCTGGATCACGAGATGCACCATGGCCGGCAGGGCATCCGTCCCGTCCAGGATAAAGATGAGGAACGTCCAGGCGAGCACCCCGATGGGGGCGGCGAGCGCCAGCCAGCGCCAGACGCGCAGGCGCGCGACCCCGTAGGCCGGCAGCACCACGAAGGCGAGGTAGATCACGAGCGCCCAGGGCTGGGGCCTGTCGGAGGACACGAGAAGAGGGCTGCCCATTGCGCCGAGGAGCCCGAGGGCCGCGAGGATCGGACCATGCAGGGTCGCGGCGATCATGGTCAGCACCGCCACGATGCCGAGGGTCACGAAGGTCGCGCCCGGTCCGATCAGACCGTAGAGGGCATAGGCCGCATAGGCCGACGCGAAGGCCGTGCAGGTGCCGGCCGCCGTCAGAATGGCCGGAACGTTGGCGGACGGAAGGCCCGGCAGCCTGAGATCCTGCTCCCGGCGGCGCAGCCATTCGCCCGCGCCGATCAGGAGAAGCGCGAAAAGCCCGCCCAGGGCGATCCGCGTCCCGGGGCTGAGCAGGTTCTGCTCGATGGAATAGCGCACGAGGAAGATGCCGCCGAACGCCAGGGCGACGCCGCCGACCCAGACGGCCCAGCGGGCGCCGAGCTTCTCTTCGAAGTCCCGTGTCTTTGCGGCGGGCTGCGGCGCTGCGGCCGGGATCGCCGGGACCGGGGCGGTTGTCGGAACGGGTTCCGGTGACGGGTCGGGTTCAGGCTCCGGCTCCGCGGGCTGTTCGACGGTCGGTTCCGGAACCGGAGCGTGATCGGCCGACGGAGCGCCTCCGCCCGCCCGTGCCTTGATCAGGCGCAACTCGCCTTCGAGAGCCGCGATGTGCTCTTGGAGAATGATAAGCTTCCTGCGGGCCGAGAGGCCGAGGACCAGCCCGGCGATGGCGCAGGCGGGAATGCTCAGAACCAGCAGAGCGAGCAGGACCATGTCGTCCAAGGGGCAGCCTCCGAGTCATCGGTCAGAGCATCGGATCGGATGCTCCCTTTCTTGGCCGGCGCATCGTTCAGGGTGGACCCGAAGGGCCTCGTCAGCGAAAACCGGATCCACTTTTCCACGCGATGCGCGAGCACGGCGACCGACCCAGGTGGAATCGGCTATCGGCAGCTAAGCTGTAACATGAAGGGTGTGCCCTCCATAGCCTCGGCGCCTCGGCCGATGGACCGGATCGCCTCGACCATGCGGCCCCGACGCCCGAGGAGATCATCGGCCAGGGCGACAAAGCGCGGGTTCGGCGTCGCGCTGGGGGAGGCCCCGCGCAACTCGAGCGCGATCCCGGCTTCGTCCCGCTCGGGCGCCAGCGCGCAGGCCGCGATATAGGCGGCCGCGGTGGAGCGGCTGATTCCGGCCCAGCAATGAAAGACCAGAGGGCTCTCCCGGCCCCAGGCCTGCACGAAGCCGAGAATCCGCTCGATATGCTCGGCGGCCGGCAGGACATAGCCCTCCAGGGGCTCCACGATATCGCTGACCCCGATGAAGAGATGGCGCTCGGCCGCGATGCCGGCGGGACGCTCCACGGCGGCGCCGGCCCCCATGAGGCTCACCACATGGCTCGCGCGGGTCGCCGTCACGGTCTCGGTCAGGCGGGAAAGGGGGCAGACGTGCAGGGTCGGCATGGGGTGGGTTCTCGGAGGTGGCGGGCAGCCTTACACGATTCGGATCACGGCCATGAACTTAACACCGATGTCATTCCCGTTCGGCGGCCGCCGGGGTGGATACCCTCACCGTCATGGCCGGGCTTGTCCCGGCCATCCCGATACGGAACGGTACGGTGCTTCAAGCAATCGGGATCACCGGCACAAGGCCGGTGATGACGCGAGTACGAGCGTTGAAGAATGCGGAAGCTACGGCTTCACCCCGCCAGCGCCATCGTCACCTTCTCGCTGTAACGGTCCTCCGCGTCCGCCACCGGCCAGGGCTCCAGCAGGGCGAGCACGGACCGGGGCAGGGGCTCGGGCCGGCCGAAGAGCTTGAGCGCCTCCTCGCGGGAAAAGCCCGCGAGATGCGTCGCCTCCAGGAAGGCCGCCTGGCGGTCGGCCTGCTTGATGAAGCGCTTGAGCGCCGCGGCCGGTTGGGCGGGCAGGCCGAAATGCAGATGGATCGCCCCGAGCAGCCCGGCCTCGATGGTCTTGTAGGCGTCGCCGATCACCGCCTTGAAGGGCGAGATGATATCGCCGATCACGTATTCCGGCGCGTCGTGGAGCAGCACCGCGAGGCGCCACTCGCGCGACATGTCCGGGTTCGTGTGGCTGGCGATGGCCTCGACGAGCAGGCTGTGCTGCGCGACGGAGAAGATGTGCCCGCCCACCGTCTGCCCGTTCCAGCGGGCCACGCGGGCAAGCCCGTGGGCGATGTCGTCGAGCTCGACGTCGAGGGGCGAGGGGTCGAGCAGGTTGAGGCGGCGGCCGGAGAGCATCCGCTGCCAGACGCGGGGTTCCTTGCCCATCAGAGTGTCCCGGCGAGGTCCGCGCATTCCGCGTGGCGATAGCAGCCGGTGAGATGGTCGTTCGTCATGCCGACCGCCTGCATGAAGGCGTAGACGATGGTGGGGCCGACGAAGTTGAAGCCCTCCTTCTTCAGAGCCTTCGAGATCTTGCGCGAGACCTCGGTCTCCGTCGGCACATCGCGGCGGGTCTTCGCATTGGTCTGGACCGGCCGCCCGTCGACGAAATCCCACAGGAAGCGCGAGAAGCCGCCGCGCTCCTGGATCACCAGCCAGGCGCGGGCGCCGGCGATCGTCGCCTCGATCTTGGCGCGGTTGCGCACGATGCCGGTCTCGAGCATCAGCGCCTCGACCTGCGCCTGGTCGAACCGGGCGATCACCGCCGGATCGAAGCCCGCGAAGGCGCGGCGGAAATTCTCGCGCTTGCGCAGGATCGTGATCCAGGACAGGCCCGCCTGGAAGCCGTCGAGAATGAGCTTCTCGAACAGGGCCCGGTCGTCGCGTTCCGGCACGCCCCATTCCGTGTCGTGATAGGCGACGTAGAAGGGGTCGGTTCCGGGCCACCAGCAGCGGGTCTTGTGATCGGGATGCAGGATCAGTCCGTCGGTCATGGAACGTGTGTAGCGGGGCTGCAGGGAAACGGGAAGACGGGCAGGGGCAATTCATCCCACATGTCATCGCCGGGCTTGTGCCGGTAAAGACGGCGAGGGTGTCGTCCCCGGCCCGCTTTTCAGAACTCCTCAGGAGGAGGACAGCGGCTTGCGGTAGCAGACGATCCGCTCCGTCTCCTCGAATCCCAGGGCTTCGTGCATGCCGTGCGAGGCCGTGTTGGCGAGCAGGGCATCGGAGGCGAACTCGCGGCAGCCGTGCCGCCGCGCCCAAGCCTCAACGGCGCGGCAGAGCAGGCGGGCGAGCCCCCGGTGGCGGTGTTCCGGTTCCACGTAGATGCCTTCGAGGAACGCCACGGGCGAGGTGCTGCAGCCGTTCACGTAGTCATGGCGCAGGGCGGCCTCGGCAAAGCCGGCCGCCGTGCCGTCGGGCAGGCGGACGAGAAAGGCGGCGGCCTTCTTCTGCTCCCAGAGCATGGCCTGCGCGTCGGAGAGATGGTCCTGCACCGGAGCTTCCGGCCAGAGGGCATGGCGCAGGACGGCCCATTCCTCCAGGGAGTGGAGGGCGCAGGGCTCGATCCTCGGGCCGGTGCCGTCATTCACGCGGCCGGGCTCCCCGCGCGTCGACCAGCTCCGCCATCCGGCGCGAGGCATCGTCCGCGGACAGGCGCAGGCCCGCCGACACGCCGATCCGGTCGGCCTCGGAGCGGTTCTGGCTCACCTTCCACTTGCCCTCGATCCGGGTGATCTCGATCTCGATGCCGACGATGCCCTTGAGCTGGGCGGCCACGAAGGGGGCGGGCGCATCGCCGACGCTCCAGGGCTCCGGCCGCGGCCCTTCCTGCAGGTCGGTCATGGCGCCGATCTGCCGCCGCAGCCAGTCCGGATCGTCCCTGATGATGAGCCGGCCGCGGGCCTGCACGATGGCGTAGTTCCAGGTCGGCACCACCTTGCCGTGCTCGCGCTTGGCCGCATACCAGGACGGCGTGATGTAGGTCTCGGGGCCCTGAAAGACCACGAGGGCCTCCTGGTCGGGGTCGAAGGTCCGCCACTGGGGATTGGCGCGGGACAGATGAGCCTTGAGGGTTCCGCGCGCAGAGGCCGAGGCGTCCAGCACGAAGGGAATGGGATTGGCTTCGAGCCCCTCGCTGCCGAACGTCACCAGAAGGCCGAACGGATGGGCCTTGATGAGAGCGTGTTGAACCGCGAGATCGTCCTCGCGGAAATGCGGCGGCTGGTACATGGCATTCCCGATGGAGCAGGCCGGGAATGTTAGCGATTCAGGCCGGACAGGACCAATCAAAAATCCCGATGCTCTCCATCACGCCGGACGATGGGCGTCAGCCGACCGTGCGGAGCGCCCGCAGCTTGTCGGCGAGCTCGGTCCAGCGGTAGGGCTTGCTGATGAACGACACGCCTGCGCCCAGGCCGTCGGAGGGCAGGGCCGACATGGGATACCCCGAAGCGAGCAGGATCTTGAGATCGGGCCGCATCTCGCGGGCCCGTCGCGACAGCTCGACCCCGTTCATCCCGTTGGGCATGATCACGTCGCTGAACAGGACGTCGATGGACGGGTCATCCTCGAGAACCTTGAGCGCCTCGTTGGCGTCGGTCGCCGTCACCACGTCGTAGCCGAGGCTGTCGAAGATGTCGCTCGCGACCTCCAGGACGGCGGGCTCGTCCTCGACGATCAGCACGGTCCCGGCGCTGTCCCGGGCCGGACGCTCCGTCTCGTCGTCCTCCCCTGACGCCTCGTCGCCGCTCTCCTGGGCCGGCAGAAGCATGATGACCTTGGTGCCCTGGCCGGGGGTGCTGTCGATCTTGATCGCGCCGCCCGACTGGGTCACGAAGCCATAGACCTGGCTCAGTCCCAGGCCCGTGCCCTTGCCGATCTCCTTGGTGGTGAAGAAGGGCTCGAACACGCGCTCGACGATGTCCGGCGTCATGCCTGTTCCGGTGTCCTGCACGGCGATCGAGACGTACTGGCCCGGCGGCAGGTTCGACGCTGCCGCTTCCTGCTCGCCGAGGGTGGCGTTTCCCGTCATGATCTTGATGGAGCCGCCCTTCGGCATCGCGTCGCGCGCGTTGACGATGAGGTTGAGCAGCGCGGACTCGAATTGAGGCGCGTCGACCGAGACCCATCGGGTCCGCTGAGGCAGCGAGAGCTGCAGCCGGATCATCTCGCCGCAGGCTCGCCGCAGAACCGACTCGAAGCCCTCGATGAGCGTGTTCGGATTGTGCGCATCGGGCTGCAAGGGCTGGCGGCGGGAGAAGGCGAGCAATTGCTGGGTGAGCTTGGCGCCGCGTTCGGCCGCGCGCTGCGCACTCTCGATCAGCTTGACGTCGCGCGGATCGCGCGCGTTGCGCGTCAGGAGATCGAGGTTGTTGACGATGATCGTCAGAAGGTTGTTGAAGTCATGCGCGACGCCGCCCGTGAGCTGGCCGACAGCCTCCATCTTCTGGGCCTGGAAAAGGGCCAGCTGCGTCGCTTCGAGCGCCTCCTGCGTCGCTCGGCGTTCCGTGATGTCGCGGGTGATCTTGGCATAGCCGATCAGCTCGCCCCGGTCGTTCCGGATTGGATCGATGACGACGTTGGCCCAGAACCGTGTGCCGTCCCGGCGCACCCGCCAGCCTTCCGCCTCGAACTTGCCCTCGCGGGCGGCGGTTTCCAAAGCGCGGCGCGGCAGCTCGGTCGCCCGGTCCTCGTCCGTGTAGAAGCGCGAGAAATGCTCGCCGACGATCTCGCTCTCCGCATAGCCCTTGATGCGCTGGGCGCCTGGATTCCAGTTCGTCACGCGGCCCTGGGGGTCGAGCATGTAGATGGCATAGTCGGTCACGCCCTGGACCAGCAGGCGGAAGCGCTCCTCGCTCTCCTTCAGGGCCTCCTGGGCCAGCTTTCTCTCGGTGAGGTCGCGGGTGATCTTGGCGTAGCCGATCAGCTCCCCGTGCGGGCTGCGGATTGGGTCGATGACCACATGCGCCCAGAACCGGGTGCCGTCCTTGCGCACCCGCCAGCCTTCCGCCTCGAACTTGCCCTCGCGGGCGGCGGTTTCCAAAGCGCGGCGCGGCAGCTCGGTCGCCCTGTCCTCGTCCGTGTAGAAGCGCGAGAAATGCTCGCCGATGATCTCGCTTTCCACATAGCCTTTGAAACGCTGGGCGCCTGGATTCCAGCTGATCACGACACCGGTCGGGTCGAGCATGTAGATGGCGTAATCCGTGACGGCGTCGACGAGGAGTTGAAAGCGACCCTCCGACGACGTCCTATGACCAGGCACTGCATTCATCCAGAAAATTCCCCGACAGGACCGTCCGCGTTTCTTTGGCGCATGATCAGGCCCAGTGGTCTATAACCCCGATGGGTCCCGGTGGTTCCTCGAAACCGGCTAGAACTTAAGGCGCAGGGCCGGCTTCGCCCGGGAAGGGAAAGCGGATCCAGGCCGGTTTCTCGAGCTGCACCGGGATGCCGCCGGCCCGGATGGTTTCGCCCGCTTGCAGCGCGTCGGCCGCCCGGTCGAGGCGGATCATCAGAAGGCCGCGGCCCTCGGCGCCGGTCCCGGTTCGGCCGAGGGCTTTCTCCCCGGCCGTGACCTCGACGCCCACATCCGCCGCGAAGCCGCCTTCGTAGAGGGCCGGCACGATCCTGGTCCGGGCCGTGCCCCGGTGCTGCATGCGCGAGACGACCTCCTGGCCCACATAGCAGCCCTTGTCGAAATCCACCCCCTGGAGCTGGTCCATCAGGGCCTCGTGCGGGAAGGCATCGCCGAACAGGAAGTCGCGGCCGCCCTCGGGGACGCCGAGCGCGATGCGGTGCGCGTGATAGGCCTCCGCCGCATCCCGGCCGAACTCCGCCGCATCCTGGGCCGCCACGATGGCGCGCCAGCCGAGACCCGGCAGGCGCGGGTCGTCGACCACGAGGCCCGCCTCCTCGTCCGGCTTCGGAGCGTCCCAGCCCGCCACGACGGCCAGCGAATCGGACAGGTCCTCGATCGCCACCTTCGCCCGCAGCTTGTAGAACCCGAGCCGCTTGGCGAGATCCGGGGCGTGGACCTTCAGCACGTCGAGGTAATAGGCGCCACCGATCTCCTGCGGGGCCTGGAACACGAGAAAATCGAACAGGATCTTGCCCTGGGGCGTCAGCAGGGCGCCGAGGCGGGCCATGTGCGCCGACACACGGTCCAGATCGCACGTGATGAGGTTGTCGAGAAAACTCTTGGCGTCCTCGCCCGAAACCCTTACCACGCCCCGGTCGGCCAGATGGACTGACGGCATGTGCCCGCTCTCCTTGCTCTTCCAGGCGTGACATATGCCCGTTCCGCAGCGGCCTCAAGGGATGAGATTGCCATGCCCCAGACCTTCGACCTGATCCTCAAAGGCGGCATCGTCGTGAACCACGACGGACGCGTGGAGCGCGACATCGGCGTGCGCGACGGGCGGATCGCCGCCATCGGCGACCTGTCGCAGGCCTCCGCGGCCAGGGAGATCGAATGCAGGGGCCTGCACATCCTGCCCGGCGTGATCGACAGCCAGGTGCATTTCCGCGAGCCCGGCCTCGACCACAAGGAGGATCTCGAATCCGGCTCCCGCGCGGCCGTCATGGGCGGCGTCACGGCGGTGTTCGAGATGCCCAACACGGATCCGCAGACCACGACCCCGGAGGCGCTCGCCGACAAGGTGCGGCGCGGCCATCACCGCATGCATTGCGACTTCGCCTTCTGGGTCGGCGGCACGCACGAGAACGCCGCCGACGTGCCGGAACTCGAGCGCCTGCCGGGCGCCGCCGGCATCAAGGTGTTCATGGGCTCGTCCACCGGGTCGCTTCTCGTCGAGGACGACGAGGGCATCGCCAGCATCCTGCGGCGCACCCGCCGCCGCGCCGCGTTCCATTCCGAGGACGAGGCGATGCTGCGCGAGCGCAAGGGGCTTCGCGTGGAGGGCGACCCGCGCTCGCATCCGGTCTGGCGCTCGGCCGAGGTGGCGCTCGCCTGCACGCGGCGCCTCGTGCGCATCTCGCGCGAGACGGGCGCGCGCATCCACGTGCTGCATATCACGACGGCCGAGGAGATGGCGCTTCTCAAGGACCACAAGGACCTTGTGACCGCGGAGGTCACGCCCCATCACCTGACGCTCGTCGGGCCGGAGGATTACGAGCGCCTCGGCACCTACATCCAGATGAACCCTCCCGTGCGCGACGACTTGCATCGCGCGGCGCTCTGGCAGGGCCTCGACGAGGGCGTCGCGGACGTTCTCGGCTCCGACCACGCGCCGCATACGCGCGAGGAGAAGGACAAGAGCTATCCCAACACGCCGTCCGGCATGACCGGCGTGCAGACCCTCGTGCCGATCATGCTCGACCACGTGAATGCCAGCAGGCTCACGCTCGAGCGCTTCGTCGATCTCACCAGCGCCGGACCCAAGCGCCTCTTCGGCATCGCCAACAAGGGCCGCATCGCGGTGGGCTACGATGCCGATTTCACGATCGTCGATCTCAAGCGCATCGAGACGATCACCAACGCCTGGATCGCCTCCAAGTGCGGCTGGACGCCCTATGACGGCAAGAAGGTGACGGGCTGGCCCGTCGGCACGGTCGTGCGCGGCAATGTGGTGATGTGGGACGGCTCGCTCGAGACGCCCTCGCAGGGCGAGGTGGTGCGGTTCGAGGAGACGATGGGTTCGTGATGCGTCGGGGATGACACTCTTGCCGTTCAAGCCGTCGGCTGCCGGATCCGAACCAGATCGGAGTGAGCTTTTTGACTTCCCGCCAACCCGCTGTTCTTCCTGACACCCTCCACGTCCTGGCCCCCTCCGCACAGCATGGCCGTCTCCGGACTTGATCAGGGGATCAGTCCCGGCCATCCCGGCCAGGAGAGCGCGGCGCTTCACAGTAGCGGGAACACCGGCGCAAGGCCGGTGATGACGTGCAGGGTGATCGTCCGATGTGCGCTACACGCTCTGCGTAGCATCACCGGGACACGCCCGGCCATGACGGGAAAGGTTTCACTCAGACTGAACCACGCCGGATCTCCTTCCGCAGGATGGGATCAGCAGCACGGCGTTCGATGAGCCGATGTCTCTCGGGTGGGATTCTTGAGGGGCCGCGCCCTCAATGCTTCAGCGCACCCACCATGGAGAATGCGCCACTGCGGATCTTGTCGACGAGCGTCGATGCATATTCCGCAACGGCATCTTCGCCATAGGTGGCGACGAGTTCGGTAAAGGCCGCGAAGAGGGCGGCCTGCGCCATGCAGTCGCCGTCGAGCCCGTCGAGCTCGGCCTCGGCGAAGGCCTCGGTCACATAGCTCAGGGCCGCCTGCTTGAGGGCGCTGAGTTCGGGCAGCTCGGTGAGAGGGACGTCGTTGTCGTTCATGATCCAGGCCCCTTCGAGGGGCGGCGCGCGAGTTCGGTTGAGTCGTTTCTAGACGTCGCGCCGGCCCGCCGCCAGCATCACCTTGCAAGGAGGTTAACGCGAGGGGGACATTTCCGAAAAATGTGGATAAGAGGCATCCCTGCAACACCCGTGCCGCATCCTCTGGATCCTTCGTTGTCATCACCGGGCTCGTCCCGGTGATCCCGACCGGACGGCCGCAGAGCCAAGAACAATCCGGATGGCCGGGATACGCCCGGCCATGACACGGGGTGTCGCTACGAGAGACGTGCGGCGCCTTGCTCTCACCCGCCGTAGCGGCCGGTGATGTTGCGGGCGAGCTGTTCGCCCTCGCTCAGGAACCGAACGGACGCCTCCTGGGCCGACGGCGTGCAGACCCGGTAGGTGAGGGCATAGGCCTGGTAGCCCTTGTTGTAGGCCCCGGCCAGGCGTTCGCGGCGGCCCGGCGTGGTGCCTTCCGCCTCGAGCAGGACCTGCATGCGACGGTTCCATTCCGAACCGTCGGGGGCGCTGCAGAGGGGGCGCAGCATGGCAAGGGAGCCCATGATCTCGGCGAGCCGCAGCAATTCCTTCTCGTAGGGGGCGGCCGGCGGCTCGACCGTCGGGGCGGGCTCCGCCTGCTGCTGCGGCGCCGATTGCTGAGTGGCGGCCGGCCTCTGCGATTGCTGCGGCTGGGGACGCCGCTGCTGCTGCGGCTGGGGCTGCGGGCGGAACTGGGGCTGGGATTGCGGCACGGGCCGGTACTGCGGCGGCGGAACGGGCTGGCCCGGCTGCGGCCGCGGCGGCAGGCCGAACAGCCGCTCGAAGAAGCCCTGGGCCGTGGCCGGCTGAGGCACTGCGAGCCACAGGGCCGGAACGACGAGGAGCAGGCCCGCGCGTCTCATGGCGTTGAATCCTGGCGGGCGAGCTGGAAGGCCTGTTCCAGTATTCCGGTGAGCCCTGCCGTCATCGGCAGATCGGCGATGTCCCGTTCCGTGACCCAACGGATTTCCTTTGCTTCCGGACCTGTCTGAGGTTCGCCCGAAACCCAGCGGGCGGCGTGGGCGGCGATGACGACGTGATGCTTTATATGGCCTTTCTCGTCCCTTTCAATGAATTCCACCGGGGCGATCAGACCGATAAGCTTGGCCTCAACCCCGACCTCCTCGCGAAGTTCCCGAAGCGCCGCCTCGCCCAGGGTCTCCCCGGTCTCGACCATGCCGCCGGGCAGGGAGAACAATCCCTCGCTCGGGGGCTTGCCCCGGGCGGCGAGCAGGATGCGCCCGTCCCGGATCACCGCCACGGAGGCGGCGAGGATCGGGCGGGACGGGTAGAGGCGGTCTGAGGTCATGGGGAGAAGATCCGGGCCGAGGAATCGTCCGCCGCCACATAGCGGGCCCGCGGCCGGATGAGGGCCGCCTGGCTGCGCTGCTCGATGGCGTGGGCGAGCCACCCGGCCGTGCGTCCGATGGCGAAGACCGTAAACGCAGCCCCGACCGGCAGTCCATAGGCGCGCTCCATCATGACGAGGGCCATATCGACGCTGGGAGTGCTCCCGCCGGCCGCGATGGCCCTGAGGGTCGTGGCGTCCGAGGCGAGCAGCGGCACGTTCTCCAGGAGAGCCTTCGCGCGGGGATCGCCGTCCGGATAGAGGCGATGCCCGAAGGCCGGCCGGGGTGTCGTCCCGGGATTGTCGAGGAAGGCCCTGACCCGTTCCGTCATTCCCCCGTGATACGGGCCGCTCAGGGTGACGAGACCGGCGATGACCGCGTGGCGCAGGGACGCGCCCGTGGAGGCCGCGACCCGGACCGCGAAGGCCGACGAGCTGAGCTCGTGGTCGGCGCACAGCACGAGGGCGCGCCGGATCGTGTCGGCGGCCTGTGGAGAAGCCCCCCAGGCCCGGGCCAGGTGCGCGTGCAGGGGTTCGGCGCCCGGATCGCCACCGGCGGCAGCCGCCACGAGGCGCAGGATCGCCGCGACCTCCGTGGCCCGGGTCTCCCTGAGGGCCGGCTCGGCCAGAAGGCGGACGGCCTGCGCCACGAAGGCGTGGAGGCCGATGACCGGGCCGCCCAGGGGCATTGGGATCCGGGACGTATGGTGAAAGGCATCGTCATCCAGCGCGCCGATCAGGAGGCGCGCAATGTCCTCGAGGGTGGCGGTCCGGGAGAGCGCGACGGCGTCCTGTCCCCGATAGAACAGGCGTCCGTCGGTGATCTGCGTGATGCCCGTCTCCAGAACCGGCAGCCCCCAGTCGAGCGCGGTCGCTGCCGCGACGGCGGGGCGGCGGAAGCGGACCTTGCGCTCGGCCAGCGTTTCCACGTCCTCGACGGAGTAGAGGCGCTGCCGCGGATCATGCGGCGACGCGAAGGAGCGGATCAGGCCCCGGCTCACATAGGCATAGAGGCTCGCCCGGCTGATGCCGAGGCGGGACGAGGCCTCGCCGGCGGAGGCGAGATCGAGGGAGCGGGTATCCATATGTTGATATGTTGATTCAAGATTGACCCAAGAGCAAGACCGGCGCGAAATTCTCCTGCAGCAAGGAGAAAGCGCATGAGTATCGGACTTGACGACGTGGTGGCGGCCGAGACCGTTCTCAGCCATGTGGATGGCCAGGCGGGCCGTCTGATCATAGGCGGATACGATCTGGAGGAACTGGCCGGTCGCGTGTCCTTCGAGGATGTGGTCGCCATGCTCTGGACCGGACTGGTGCCGGACATCGCCGCCGATCCCCGGGCGCTGCTCGGCCGGGCGCGGGCACGGGCCTGGGGTCATCTGGCGCTGCTGGCTCCCCGGCTGGCCGGTCTCACGCCCATCGAGGGCATGCGGCTGCTCCTGTCGGGCCTGCCCGACGCGGAGGAGGGCCATCCAGCCCTGGCGGTCGGTGCGGCGGGCGTCGCGGCGGCCATGGCCGTGCGGGGTGCGCAGGGCCTTGCGCCGGTGGAGCCGGATGCGTCCGCCCCTCATGCGGCCGACATCCTGCGCATGATGCGCGACGCGCCAGGAGCGCCCGACGAGGCGCAGGCCCTCGACACCTATCTCGTGACGGTGATCGACCACGGGCTCAACGCCTCGACCTTCACGGCCCGGGTGGTGGCCTCGACGCAGGCCGGCATTCTGTCCGCCGTCGTGGCCGGGCTGTGCGCCCTCAAGGGGCCCCTGCATGGCGGGGCACCCGGTCCGGTGCTCGACATGCTCGACGCCATCGGGTCGCTCGAGAACGCGGATGCTTGGCTCGACGATGCCATGGCCCGAGGCGAGCGTCTCATGGGCTTCGGCCACCGGATCTACCGGGTGCGCGACCCGCGGGCGGATGTGCTCAAAGGCGCCGTCGGTCGGCTGAAGGGCCGGCACAACCGCATCGCCTTCGCGGAGGCCGTGGAGGCCGCGGCCCTCAGAGCCCTTGAGCGCCGCAAGCCCGGACGCCGACTCGACACCAACGTGGAGTTCTACACCGCCGTCCTGCTCGACGCCCTCGGGGTCCCGCGCGAAGGGTTCACGCCGCTCTTCGCCGCCGGGCGTACGGCCGGCTGGGTGGCGCACGCCATCGAGCAGAGCCGCACCGGCCGCATCATCCGGCCGCAGTCGCGCTATGTCGGGACCTGGCCCGCCCAGGCGGCGTGAACGGGGCCTACTCCGTAGGCTCTTCCGGGCGCTGCGCCAGGCACGGGTCGAGGACGATGAAGTCGGCATTGGGCCGGCCGTAGCCGCCCGCGACCGTCACCACGTCACCGACCTTCATGTCGTTGGTCTGATACGTGACGCAGAGCACCTTCGGATCGGTCCCGCTGCCGCACAGGCCCAGATAGGCAAGCGTGCCGTCGAAATGCACGAGGGCGAGCGGGCCCGTCACGCTGAAGTCGACCCGGGTCGCGCCTGTCTCCCGATCCTTGGTCAGCTCCCGGACCTCGTGGCATTGCGCGCGGTAGGAGGGCTGCATGTCGGGATCGGCGAAGGGGTTCTTCTCGGGCGCCTCCTGGGCCTGTGCCGGCTGCATCGCGCCGAAGAGCAGCACGGCCATGACGGCTTGCATCGGGCTTCGTGCTGGATGCCGCAGGTGCATGGATCTCCCGTCCAGCGCATCGTGCGGAAAAGTGGATCCGGTTGCCCGCATGAACGATGCGCTCTTCAATGAGGTTGGAGCATCGGAATGGATCCCGAAAGTGGGTCCACTTTTGGGTCCGATGCTCTAGACGTGCTGGCCGCCGTTGATGTGGAGCTCCGCGCCGTTCACGTAGGAGCTCGCCTCCGTGCAGAGGAAATAGATCGCCTTGGCCACCTCGTCGGGCGTTCCCAGGCGCCGCATCGGCAGCTGCTCGACGATCTTCTCCGTCCCGGGCGAAAGAATCGCGGTGTCGATCTCGCCGGGCGAGATGGCGTTGACGCGCACGCCCAGGGGGCCGAAATCGGCCGCCATCTCGCGGGTCAGCGCCGCGAGCGCCGCCTTGGACGTCGCGTAGGCCGCGCCCGCGAACGGATGCACCCGGGAGCCCGCGATGGAGGTCACGTTGACCACCGAGCCCTTGGCCTTGGTGAGTTCGTCCTGCAGGCCGCGGGCCAGCATGATCGAGGCGAAGAAATTGACCTGGAAGACGCGCAGCCAGTCCTCGTAGCGGGTGTCGAGGGTGCCGAGCCGGGATCCGCCTTCGCCCTTGGGGGAAATGCCGGCGTTGTTGACCAGCGCATGCAGGCACCCGCCCTCGGCGGCGAGCCGCTCCTTGACCTCCGCGATGGCCCGGCGGGTGTCCTGGGCGTCGGCCAGGTCGACCTGGAGGTGGTCCTCCGGCCCCATCTCCCACGGGCAGTTTTCCGGAAAGCCGTGCCGCGAGCAGGTGATGACCCGCCACCCGGCCGCGGAGAAGCGCTTGACGGTGGCATGCCCGATGCCGCGGCTGGCGCCGGTGAGCAGCATGATGCGGCGGGAATTGCTGGGGGAGGACATCTGGGTTTCTCGCGTGGGAGGGCCTGGACCCTTATCCCGGTTCAGGATCGGGGTCCATGCCGCTCGATGAGATCAGGGATACAGGCGCACCTTGCGCCACCCGTCGCCGTGGCGGGTGAAGACGACCCGGTCGTGGAGCCGGAACGGCTTGTCCTGCCAGAACTCGATCGACACCGGCGCGATGCGGAAGCCTGTCCAGTGGGGCGGGCGGGGCACCTCGCCGATGGCGTATTTGGCCGTGTTGAGCGCCACCGCCTTCTCGAGGGCGAAGCGGCTCTCCAGCGGGCGCGACTGCTGGCTCGCCCAGGCGCCGATGCGACTGTCGCGCGGGCGGCTCTGGAAATACGCGTCGGCCTCCTCGTCGCTCACCAGGGTCACCGGGCCGCGGGCCCGCACTTGGCGGCGCAGGCTCTTCCAGTGCAAGACGAGCGCCGCCTTCCTCTGGCCCAGGAGCTCCTGACCCTTGTTCGATTCCGTGTTGGTGTAGAACACGAAGCCGTCGGCGTCGAAGCTCTTGAGGAGCACCATGCGAACATTCGGCAGCCCGGTCTCGTCGACGGTCGCCAGCGCCATGGCGTTGGGATCGTTCGGCTCCGAAGCCTCGGCTTCCGCCATCCAGGCCTTGAAGAGCGCGAAGGGCTCTTCGGATTCAGTGAAGTCACCGGTTATTAACGGGTTCAATGCTTATCTCGTTCTGTGACTTTAGGTTCTGGGGGGACCCGACGCGTGACGCGGATCAATGCGCGCCGTTATAGATCAGATGCTGTCCGGAGCGAAGCCATCAAGCTGCTGGCCGTGGGCCTGATCGCCCTGTCCACGGGCGCATGCAGCTTCTCCTTCGGTCTGTCCGCCCTGGACGACGAGGGGCCCAAATCCACCGGCGCCCTCGCGGCCAAGGCGGTCACTCCCCTGTCGGCCGATCTCGACGAGGAGGATTGGCGCCGGGCCAAGGCGGCCCTGGCGGTCGCTCTCGATCCGCAGGGGCCGGGCACGCTGGTGTCCTGGGACAACCCCGCCACCAGCATGAAGGGCAATTTCACCCCGATGGGCGCGCCCTTCGTGAAGAACGACGAGATCTGCCGCACCTTCTCGGCCCATCTGAGCGGTCCGTCCTCCGCCTCCCTGAACGGAACGGCCTGCCGGCCTTCGGGCGGCGAATGGGCGATCAAGGACGTCAAGCCGATCAAGGCCCAGGCCAAGGTCTGACCTTGGCAAGGTAAAGCTGTCAGCGGCCGAGGCGTTGCAAACGGGCAACACTTCGCCCATATGACCGTCAAACCCGTTGAGCTCCAGCGCATCGCACGGAAAAGTGGATCCGGTTTTCCGCCCCGAACGATGCGCGGGCTCAGAGGATGAGCATCGGAATGGATCCCAAAAGTGCCAGTCCACTTTTGGGTCCGATGCTCTAGGCTCCCCATCCGACGGTTCATGGATTCACGATGCGAAACCCCTACGACGTTCTAGGCGTATCCCGCTCCGCGAGCGAAGCGGAGATCAAGAAGGCGTTCCGCAAGCTCGCCAAGACCTACCATCCCGACAGCAACAAGGACGATCCTAAGGCGAAGGACAAGTTCGCCGAGGCGAACTCGGCCTACGAAATCCTTGGCGACGCCCAGAAGCGTGCCCAGTTCGACCGGGGCGAGATCGACGCGGAGGGCAAGCCGCGCTTCCAGGGCTTCGAGGGCTTCGGCGGCGGGCGCGGCGGGGCGCGGTCGGAAGATTTTTCCGGGTTCAGCGGCTTTTCCGGGTTCGGCGGCGGCTCGCGCCGGTCGAGCCGGAGCACCTTCGGGGCTGATCTCGGGGACGACGTCTTCTCCCAGTTCTTCGCCGATGCCTTCCGTTCAGGCGGCGAGGGCACCCGGCAGGGCCGCGCCCGGTCGCAAAAGGGCGAGGATGTCTCCGCCACCCTGACCGTGACCCTGGAGGAGGTCGCCCAGGAGGCCAAGAAGCGCATCCGGCTCTCCACCGGGCGCGACGTGGACGTGGTGATCCCGAAGGGCGTCAGCGACGGCCAGGTGATCCGCCTGCGCGGCCTCGGCCAGGGCGCGCCCGGCATCGATCCCGGCGATGCGCTGCTCACCATCGCGTTCGCGCCCCATGAGCGCTTCACCCCGGACGGGTCCGATCTGCGCCTGCGCCTGCCGGTCGAGATCGAGGAGGCGGTCCTCGGCGGTCCCGTGCGGGTGCCGACCCTGACCGGATCGGTGGAGATGAAGATCCCGCCCATGACGAATTCGGGCCGCACCTTCCGCCTGCGCGGCAAGGGCCTGCCCACCAAGACCGGGCACGGCGACCTGCTCGTGACGACGGAGATCAGGCTGCCCGAGGTGGTGGACGAGGACCTGATGGATTACGCCCGCAAGCGACGCTCGGAGAAGGCCAAGTAGGGGCTGACGTCACCCTGTTGCGTCATGGCCGGG
Organism: Microvirga terrae; assembly: GCF_013307435.2. Lineage (NCBI taxonomy): Bacteria > Pseudomonadati > Pseudomonadota > Alphaproteobacteria > Hyphomicrobiales > Methylobacteriaceae > Microvirga > Microvirga terrae. The sequence continues at coordinate 4,017,862 of NZ_CP102845.1, read as the reverse complement.
CTTGTTCCGGCCATCCCGATCCCGTGAGGCTCCGGCACAAGCCCGGTGATGACGCGGTGTGGAGGCCCGAGGGACAGCACAAGCCGACCGGATCGTCTCAACCCGCATCAAGAGGTCTTCCCCCCTGACGCCGCGTCGGCTAAAGAGGCCGTTCTTTCTTGACCTGTCCAGCGACGATCTAGGTGAATCATGGCGGAGACAAAGGCCACCGGCATCCTGGCCGGTAAGCGTGGCTTGGTGATGGGCGTGGCGAACAACCGTTCGATCGCGTGGGGCATTGCCCAGGCTGCCCACCAGCACGGAGCGGAACTCGCCTTCACCTATCAGGGCGATGCCCTGAAGAAGCGTGTCGAGCCTCTGGCGCGGGAGCTCGACGCCCATGTGGTCGGCCATTGCGACGTGACGGACGGCGCCACGATCGACGCGGTGTTCGAGGAGGTGAAGCGCCTCTGGGGCTCCATCGACTTCGTCATCCACTGCATCGCCTTCTCGGACAAGGACGAGCTCACCGGCCGCTACGTGGAGACCTCCGAGGGCAATTTCACCAAGTCGCTCCTGATCTCCTGCTATTCCTTCACGGCCATCGCCCAGCGGGCCGAGAAGCTGATGAACGACGGCGGCTCGCTCCTGACGCTCACCTATTACGGCGCCGAGAAGTGGATGCCGCACTACAACGTCATGGGCGTGGCGAAGGCCGCTCTCGAGGCGTCGGTGCGCTATCTGGCGGCCGATCTCGGTCCGAAGAACATCCGCGTCAACGCCATCTCGGCCGGTCCGATCAAGACCCTCGCGGCCTCCGGCATCGGCGACTTCCGCTACATTCTCAAGTGGAACGAGTACAACTCGCCGCTGCGCCGCACGGTCACCATCGAGGAGGTCGGCGAGACCGCCGCCTATCTCGTATCCGACATGTCGCGCGGCATGACCGGCGAGATCCTCCATGTCGACGCCGGCTACCACGTGGTCGGCATGAAGAATCCTGAAGCGCCGGACTTGTCCCTCGACAAGGACTAACCTCGGCCTGCCGCGTCACCCCAGCGTATCGGACCAAGACCAGTGACCCCGTCCCGCCCCACGATCTACTTCATTCGCCATGGCGAGACGGACTGGAATCTGGAGGGCAGACTCCAGGGTCAGAAGGACATTCCGCTCAACGACGTCGGCCGCGTCCAGGCCGAGGAGGCGGGCCGCAAGCTGAAGGCGCTCGTGCCGCATGTCGAGGACCTCGCCTACGTGGCGAGCCCCATGACCCGCACCCGCGAGACCATGGAGATCCTGCGCGAGACGCTGGGCCTGCATCCCGAGAGCTACCGGCTCGACGAGCGCCTGGTCGAGCTGACCTTCGGCACCTGGGAGGGCATGACCTGGAAGGAGGTCCGCAAGGCCGAGCCGCAGCTCGCGGCCCTGCGCGAGCAGGACAAGTGGCATTACGCGCCGCCCGGCGGCGGCGAGAGCTACGCCATGCTGGTCGAGCGCATCCGCCCGATCCTGGACGACCTCACCCGCGACACCGTGATCGTCGCCCATGGCGGCGTCGCCCGCGCCTTCCTGTCGATCTGCTGCGGCGTCTCCTCCCGCCAGGCCGCCAGCATGGACATCTGGCAGGGCCGGGTGCTCGTCATCGAAGGCCGCCATCACCGCTGGGTGTGACGGGCAGGCGCGACAACCTTCGCGGCGCTCCCGCGTTGTCAGGATATGCAATACATCTGCGATGCTCCTGGAGCGAAGACCTGGTTCCGGATCGAGACCGAGGGCGAGGCCGCGCTCGAATCCGACGCCATGGGCCATGCGGTCGAGAAGCATTTCCGCCATGCCTGGGAGGCGGCCACCGACAGCTATCGGGCAACCTCGTCGCCCTTCGTCGAGCAGAATATCGGGCTCAAGGCCCATGTCCGGCGAGTCATGCCGCTGTTCCTGACCCTCCGCGACGCCGAGGGGACGGCTCTGGCGACCGCGATGCTGCCGCCCGACGGCGAGGGGAACCGGCATTTCAGGATCATCGTCGTCGGGCCGGAGAACCGCGATCCTTATCCGGAGCACGGGGAGGCGATCCACGCATTGGGCGTGCATCTCGGCCTGACCCTCGACCGCGACCGCTGCTACCCGTATCGGTGAGTTTCCGGACACTGGATGGCGATGCGGATTGCTGAGCGCGCGACGGTTTGGTCGGCCATTCACCTCACACGTCATCACCGGCCTTGTGCCGGCGATCCCGATGATGAAGAGCGCCACGCTTCAAACGATCGGGATGGCCGGGACAAGCCCGGCCATGACGTCGGTGGGCGTCGGCTCCGAGGATGCTGGATGGCCGGCACAAGGCCGACCATGACGGCGAGAGGCTTGCCCGATCCAGGAACTGAGCAGTACCCTGCCGGTTATCCTTAAGCGCAGGCCCCGCGGGCGTGCCGCACACCCGGATCGTCATGGCCACATTCGCCGACGCCCATGCCGATGATGCGAGAACCGGCACTGCCTCCCGGGCGGCGGTTCTCGGCGCTCTCGGCGTTGTGTTCGGCGACATCGGCACCAGCCCGCTCTATGCGCTCCGCGAGGCGGCGGTCGCGGCCGACCATGGCGTCCTCTCGGCGGCCACGGTGCTGGGGGTGCTCTCGCTGATCCTGTGGTCGCTCATCGTGGTCATCTCGATCAAGTACTGCCTGTTCATCCTGCGCGCCGACAACCGCGGGGAGGGCGGGATCATCGCGCTGCTCGCGCTCCTTGGTGTCCGGCGGATTCAGCCCGGCTCCTGGCGCATGTATCTCGCGGTGCTCGGCCTCGTCGGCACGGCTCTGCTCTATGCGGACGGGACGATCACGCCGGCCATCTCCGTCCTGAGCGCCATCGAGGGCCTCGCGGTCGATTCCGACCAGTTCAAGCCCTACGTGATCCCGATCACGATGGTCATCCTGGTGACGCTGTTCGCGCTCCAGCGCATGGGCACGGGCCGGATCGGCCGGGTCTTCGGCCCGTTCATGCTGATCTGGTTTTCGATCCTGGGCCTGCTCGGCCTCGGCGGGATCATGGCCGCGCCCGGGGTGGTCGCCGCCATCAACCCGATTCACGCGCTGGCCTTCCTGTTCAACACGGATCTGTCGGTCACGCTCGCGGTCCTTGCCGCGGTGTTCCTCACCGTCACGGGCGGGGAGGCGCTCTATGCGGATCTCGGCCATTTTGGCCCGGCCCCCATCCGCAACGCGTGGTTCTTCGTCGTCCTGCCGGCTCTCATGCTCAACTATTTCGGCCAGGGAGCCCTGCTCCTGACGAATCCGGGCACGGTCGAAAGCCCCTTCTATCACCTCGCGCCCGACTGGGCGCATTATCCGCTCGTCGTTCTCGCCACCTTCGCGACGGTCATCGCCTCGCAGGCCGTCATCACGGGAGCCTTCTCGCTGACGCAACAGGCGATCCAGCTCGGCTTCCTGCCCAGGATGCGGGTGATTCACACCTCGACCCATGAACGGGGCCATGTCTATGTGCCATTCGTGAACTGGGCGCTCGCCCTGCTGACTTTCACGGCCGTCCTCGGCTTCGGATCGTCGAGCCGCCTGGCGGGCGCCTACGGGCTGGCCGTGTCGCTCGACATGGTGATCACGACGATCCTGGCGACCTTCGTGGCCATCCATTGGGGCCATCGGCCGATCCTCGTCTACCTGCTCAACGGGACCCTGCTGCTGGTCGATCTGGTGTTCTTCGCCGCCAACACCACGAAGCTGCTGGAGGGTGGCTGGTTCCCGCTCCTCATCGCGCTCAGCGCCGCCTTCATGATGCTGACCTGGCGCAAGGGCCAGCAGCTCGTCCAGCGCGCCCGCACGCATCTGCGCATGTCCACGAAGGACTTTCAGCATCTCCTGGAGCAGCAGCCGCCGATCCGCATCCCGGGAACCGCCGTGGTCATGTCGGCGTCGCCGACCGGAATCCCCGGGACCCTCCTGCATCACCTGAAGCACAACCGGGTGCTGCACGAGACCGTGTTCCTCGTCTCGGTCGTGGTCACCGACGAGCCGACGGTCGGCGAGGAGGCGCGTGCCCACCTGGTGCCGATCTGCGAGGGGGTTCAGCGCCTCGTCCTGCGCCTCGGTTTCACGGAGAAGCCCGACGTGCCCAAGGCGCTGCGCGACGCGGCGGCCCGTCTCGACCTGCCGGGTCTGGATCCGGATACCGTGACCTATTACGTCGGCCGTCAGACGATCGTGGCCTCCAGGAAGCTTCCCGGCATGGCGTTCTGGCGCGAGGTGATCTTCGCCATGCTGAACCGCAATGCGGAGCTGACGGCGGATTACTTCTGCATCCCGGCCGCCCAGGTGGTCGAGATCGGCAGCTCCATCGAGATCTGACGACGCGGGTCAGACTCTCGCGCCCGGAGGGCGCTCCTCACCGGTCACGGGCGGAGCCGGCCGTCCGCGGCGGCTCCCGGTCCATGCCCCCGTTCCGGTCGCGCGCCGCCCGGGCCGGGTCGTGGGGCGTGCCTCGTCAGGCGCGACCGGCAGGAGCATGCGAACCCTGGTCCCCGTGCGACGCCCCGGGGTGGCCGCTTGAGCCCGCCCGAGGAATATGCTCATCTCATGAAACATCGTTACAGTGAAGGCGATCGATCATGTGCCGGTTCATAGTTGCCGCCGCAGGGCTGGCTCTGCTGACTTCTCCCGGCTCCGCCGAGACCATCGAGCGGACCGTCAAGGCCAATACCGTCTCGGCCATCGACGGATTTCTGGGGTACGAGGTCAATACCTGCTACCCGTCGGTGATCCCCGACGTGAAGGTGCGCCAGGCGCCGGCCAACGGCACCCTCCAGATCCGACCGCACGAACAGGCGCTGGGCAAGGACACGCGCTGCCCCGGCACGAAGGTCCGCGGTCTCGCCTACGTGTATACGCCGAAGAAGGGCTTTAAGGGGATGGACGAGGTCGTGCTCGACATTCCCTGGAGCTGGAACGACCTGGCGACGCAGACGCTCCTGACGAGAACGTACAGGATCCGCGTGGAGTAGCGCCGGGCCGAGCGTCGCGGAAGGGCCGGCATCCGGCCTGTGATCGACGCGTCGAGGGGGCGGCGCATCGGGCGTGACACCCGGCCGCTTTGGTTCTAAGAGGCCTAGAGCATCGGACGTGAAAAGTGGACCCACTTTTCACGTCCGATGCTCAACCCCTTGAGTGGCGCACCGTTCGACGCGAAAAACCGGGTCCGCTTTTTCGCACGGTGCGTTAGAACCTCGAAGAAGCGCCATGTCCCACAACACCTTCGGCCACCTGTTCCGCGTCACCACCTTCGGCGAAAGCCACGGACCCGCCCTCGGCTGCGTGGTGGACGGTTGCCCGCCCATGATCCCGCTCGAGGCCGCCGAGATCCAGGCGGAGCTCGACCGCCGGCGCCCGGGCCAGTCGCGCTTCACCACCCAGCGCCAGGAGCCGGATCAGGTGAAGATCCTGTCCGGGGTGTTCACCGACGAGCGCACGGGCCGGCAGGTGACGACCGGAACGCCGATCGCGCTCCTGATCGAGAACGTGGACCAGCGCTCAAAGGATTATTCCGAGATCAAGGAATCCTACCGCCCGGGGCACGCGGATTTCACCTACGACGTGAAGTACGGCATCCGCGATTATCGCGGCGGCGGGCGCTCCTCGGCCCGCGAGACGGCGGCCCGCGTGGCGGCCGGCGCCATCGCCCGCAAGGTGCTTCCCGGCATCACCATTCGCGGCGCCCTCGTCCAGATGGGCCCGCATGCCATTGATCGCGGCAGCTGGGACTGGGACGAGGTGGCGCGCAACCCGTTCTTCTGCCCGGACCCCAAGGCGGCCCGGTTTTACGAGGAGTATCTCGACGGCCTGCGCAAGGACGGCTCCTCCATCGGGGCGGTCCTTGAGATCGTCGCCGAGGGGGTGCCTGCGGGCCTCGGCGCGCCGATCTACGGCAAGCTCGATTCCGATCTCGCCGCCGCCTTGATGTCGATCAACGCCGTCAAGGGCGTGGAGATCGGCGACGGTTTCGCGGCCGCAAGCCTGCGCGGCGAGGAGAACGCCGACGAGATGCGCCCCGGCAACCAGGGCGCGCCCACCTTCCTGTCGAACCATGCCGGCGGCGTGCTGGGCGGCATTTCCACCGGCCAGCCCGTGGTGTGCCGCTTCGCCGTGAAGCCGACCTCGTCGATCCTCACCCCGCGCGCCAGCGTCACCCGCAGTGGCGCCGAGGCGGAGGTGCGGACCAAGGGACGGCACGATCCCTGCGTGGGCATCCGGGCCGTGCCGGTGGGCGAGGCCATGGTCGCGTGCGTGCTGGCCGACCACCTCCTGCGCCACCGCGGCCAAGTCGGGCAGGGTCCCTCCTGGCCGTTCCAGGCCTGAGGCTAGAACGTCGAAGCGTGTCATCGGGAGGTCAGGGCCGGGCCCGTCTCCGGCCATCCCGGTCCAGTGGGGGCGGCGCCTTCAGGCAATCGGGATCGCCTGCACGAGGCCCGTGATAACGTGGGTGGTTCCGACGAGACGGCGCCAAGCACTTCTGCAAGGGCCGGCTTGCAGATTTTAGTTTTACTAAAATCCTTCCATCGGCTAAGCCTCCGGCATGAGACTGGCTGACTGGTTGTCCCGCAACGGCGTGTCGCGCGTAGCCTTCGCGCGGCGGATCGGCGTCACCCCTGGCGCCGTCACCCAGCTGTGCAACTCCGAACAGGCCTGGCTCTCCCGCGATACCGCCGAACTGATTGCCCGCGAGACCCGCGGGGCGGTGACGCCCAATGATTTTCTGCCCGAATCCGCCAAGGAGGCCTGGATGCCCCATTCCGTCACCGAAGCCATCGAGGCTTTCGCCCGTGGTGAAATCGTCATCGTGACCGACGACGACGACCGCGAGAACGAGGGCGATCTCATCGTCGCCGCCTCCCTGTGCACGCCGGAGAAGATGGCCTTCATCATCCGCAACACCTGCGGGATCGTCTGCGCGCCGCTGACGGTCGCGGAAGCCCGCCGCCTGCGGCTCGATCCGATGGTGCAGGCCAACGACGCGCCGCTCGGCACTGCGTTCACGGTGACCGTGGACGTCAAGCACGGGCTGACCACCGGCATCTCGGCCGAGCAGCGCTCGAACACCGTGCGGGCGCTCGCCAACAACAACATGGGGGCGGCCGATTTCGTCCGCCCGGGCCATGTCTTTCCGCTCATCGCCAAGGACGGCGGCGTCCTCATGCGCTCCGGCCATACGGAGGCGGCGGTCGACCTGTGCAAACTCGCGAACCTGCCCCCGGTCGGCGTGATCTGCGAACTCGCCAACGACGACGGCACCGTGATGAAGGGTCCGCAGATCGACGCCTTCGCCGAGACGCACAATCTCAAGCGGATCTCGGTCGCCGACCTCATCGCCTATCGTCAGGCGCGGGAGAAGCTCGTGGAGCGGATCGCCACTTTCCCGGTCGAGACGCAATGGGGCTCGTTCACCGGCTATGCCTATTCGACGCCCTTCGACAGCGTGCAGCACATCGCCCTCGTCCATGGCCGCATCGGCGACGGCACGAACCTCCCTGTGCGCCTGCACCGCGCCAATGCGCTCACCGATGTGTTCGAGGGCGGCAAGACGGTGAACACCGCCCTGCAGCGTTTCGTGAAGGAGGGCAGGGGCGTCCTGGTCTATCTGCGCGACGGCACCGCCGGCGTGCCGACCACGTCCTTCTCGGACAATGACGAGACGGGCTCGGAGGCGATGCGCTCCAGCCAGTGGCGCGAGATCGGCCTCGGAGCGCAGATCCTGCGGGATCTCGGGGTCGCGTCGATCCGCAACTTCGCGACGTCGAGCCGCTCCTATGTGGGCCTCTCGGGCTTCGGGATCGAACTGCTGAGCGAAGAGCCGATCGAGTGTTGATGGGAGCCTCACTGGCTTCGTGAAACCTGCCACGTCATCACCGGCCCTGTGCCGGTGATCTCGATCTGTGAAGCGCTGAGCGTGCCGTGTGGGACTTCGCTCAAGTCCCGGTCTCACGCCCCATGAGGGCGTCGAGATGGAAGGCGGTCGATTTCGCCAAGCCTTCGAGGTCGTAGCCGCCTTCGAGCACGGACACGATCCGCTGCCCGCAATGGCGACTGGCGAGGTCCATCAGCTTCTGCGTCGCCCAGGCGAAATCCGATTCCATCAGGTTCAGGCTGGCGAGCGGATCGCGCCAATGGGCGTCGAAACCCGCCGAGATGATGATCAGGTCCGGGCCGAAATCGTGGATCCGGGGCAGGATTGCGGCTTCGACCGCCTCCCGGAACGCCTCGCTGCCGTCGCCCGCGTTCAAGGGCGCGTTGACGATGGTGCCGTGCTCGCCCGTCTCGGAGAGGGCGCCTGTTCCGGGATACAGGGGAGCCTCGTGGGTCGAGCAATAGAGCACGCTCTGATCCGACCAGAAGATGTCCTGCGTGCCGTTGCCGTGGTGGACGTCCCAGTCGAAGATCGCCACCCGCTCGGCGCCGTGGCGCGACTGCGCATGGCGCGCCGCGATGGCTGCGTTGTTGAAGAAACAGAAGCCCATCGTCCGGACGCGCTCGGCATGGTGTCCGGGCGGGCGCATCGCCACGAAGGCGTTGGTGGCCCGGCCCGTCATGACCTCGTCCACTGCCATCACGGCGCCGCCGGCGCCCCTGAGAGCTGCCTCGTAGGTGCCCGGCGACATGACCGTGTCCTCGTCGATCCGGACTAACCCTTCTCGGGGACTGATGTTGCGGAGCCGGACGATGTACTCTTCCGGATGCGCGAGGGCGAGGCTCTCCATCTCGGCCATGGGCGCCTGCTCGCGGACGAGCGAGGTGAACCGCTCCTTCTCGAGGGCGCGCTCGATGGCGCGGATGCGGTCCGGGCGTTCGGGATGGCCAAGCGGTGTCTGGTGATCGAGGCTGGCCGGATGGGCGATGTAGAGCGTGGACATGGGTCTTCTTGTGGTGGGACCACCGCGAGTGTCGCAGCGTCACGAGCGGCTGTCTATGTTGTTGCGATGCAACACTTTCGGATGCGGAGCCGTGCCATGGTGTGTTTCGATTCGACTTGACGACGTCACGGCCTATAAACCGGCCGGAAACGAAATCATGTCTCGCCCCAAGCGTTGACTCTGCAGAGCTTTACACGATGCGCCTTTTCCGTCTGCCCCTTCTTTTGGCAATGATCGCGGCTCTGGCCGGATGCAACTTCAAGGGTGTCCCGGATCCCCAGGTCTCGGCCCGCGATACCGAGTGGATGGCGCAGGTCCCGAAGGCCGACGACGATCCGCGCTTCGGGCGCTACATGATCGACGATCCGACCGGCGAGGCGCCCGGCACGATCGTGGTCGATACCAAGGAGCGCCAGCTCTATCTCGTCCAGCCGAACCGGAAGGCGATCCGCTACGGCGTCGCCGTCGGCGATGAGGCCTATGGCTGGACCGGCACGGCCACCATCGCCCGCAAGGCGGAATGGCCGGACTGGAATCCGCCGGCCGAGATGAAGGCCCGCTGGCCCCACGTCCAATACACGAAGGGCGGCCCGGAGAACCCGCTCGGCGCGCGGGCGCTCTATCTCTACGAGGGCAACAAGGACACCCTCTACCGCATCCACGGCACCAACGAGCCTGAGAAGATCGGCCATGCGGTGTCGTCGGGCTGCATCCGGATGCGCAATATCGACGTGATCGATCTCTACAACCGGGTCGCGCTGAACTCGAAGGTCATCGTCCGCTGACGGAACCCGTCATGGCTGATAATGAAAAGAGCGCCCGGGAGGCGCTCTTTTTGTTTCTGATAGGGATTTCAGCCCAGCATCGCTTCCTTGCGAAGGATGGCGGGAAGCTCGGAGGTTTTCGGACGGTCCTGCTGCCGCTTGGCGGCCTGGACGGCGGCCGCGAGGGCCGGCAGGGCGACGGCCTTGAAGGCCGGGATGGAATGGGCGGCATTCTGTTCGCCGGGGCGGATCTGGCGGTCTTGGGCGTGCTGAGTCATGAATCCTCTCTCGAAAACAGGCTGTCTTCGCAACCTGCCCTTATGATCCGGCTGCCTGTGACTGCTTTGGGGCAGACCTGTGATCATGTGCTGGCTTGGCTGCAGATGACTGGTCCAAGGTGAACGAAGCCTTAACGCTGCAACATTCCTTCACCGGACGCAGCGAACTCCCGTGGCTCCCGGAATTCCGACGCGGCTCGCGGCCGCAGCGCCAGGATCGAGACCAGGATGAGTGCGCCGATCATGCCCATATGCTCGCCGGCCGTGTGGAGCGCCGTGACGGCCCGCTCGCCGTCCAGGCGCCAGAAGGCGTGGACGATCAGGATGGTCAGGAAGGTGAAGACGCCCAGCGCCCCGGCGCCGAGCCATGTCCATCGGTTCGCGATGATGAGGGCCGATCCGGTCAGCTGAACGACGATCGTGAGGCTGTTGTAGAGCCCCGCCGGCTCCAGGCCGAACTGGCGCATCTCCGCCACCCCGCCGGAAAAGTCCAGGAGCTTGATCAGTCCGCTGGCCCAGAACGGAAAGGTGAGCAGGATCCGGGCGGCAATTTCCGCTCCCCGGCTCGAGAGCAGCGCATCGATCCAGCGTGGTGGTGTAGTTGACGCCATGGCGGCTTCCCCTTGTTGACGTTAAGTCAGGCGGGGAGCCTTCTAGGGCCAAGCTTCGCTAGAAGCTGTGCGCGCCCGCACCTCTGGCAAAGGCCTCGCCGTCCCTCAACCCCATCTCGTAGGCCCGGCGGATGCCCGCCGGATTGGTGATGTCGAACTGGCCGACGGGGACCGGTTTCGAGGGCTGGATGTAGGTGCGGCCCTTCACATTGGGGAATGCCCGGTAGAGCCGCGAGAGAACGACGAGGGTCCTGCCTCCCTGCTCCTCGACCGGCAGCAGGGGCTCGGTCGGCACATTGTCCAAAAGCCCGCCGTCGAGCGCCGCCATGCCGCCGACGAGGCCCACCGGCATGAAGGGCGGCACGCTGGCGCTCGCCATCAGGGCAGCCGAGAGCTCCGCCGGCGTGGCCAGATCCTGCACCCGAATGAATTCGGGCCGGAAACCGAGGGCGCGGCCGCCGCGCGGATGAACGGGCGAACGCCACTTCTTCTCGATCTGATAGGTGGCGATCCCCAGGGGGACGGCGAGCGAGAGAGGCAGGCGGCGCGGCTTGCGGGCGAGCCCGATCAGCACGCTCGGACCCTGCTTCAGGTGCTCCAGGGCGTTTTCGTCGATGATGGCCTCGATCAGGCTGCGGTACATGAGCGAGACCGGCCAGGGCGACCCTTCGCTGCGCCAGGCGCGCCACTCGAAGTTGCGCCGCCCCAGGCTGCAGCCCTCCGCCACCATGTCGTTGACGCGCCGTCCGAGCCCGAGAAGGCTGTAGCAGGCCGACCAGGCGCCCGCGCTCACGCCGACGACCATCGCGGGCTTCAGGCCGAGGAGGGGAGCGGCGGCTTCCCAGAAGCCGCCCTGCCAGTAGCAGCGGTTGCCCCCGCCTGCGAATGCCACCGCGTCGAACATCGAAAGCCTATCGGGATTTCCCCGAGGCATCCTCCTCCTCGGTCCGCGCCCGGTCGCGCCAGGCCAGGACGATGCGCTCCAGCTCGGCGAGATCCTGGGCAGGGAGCGTTCCGAGCGTGCGCATGACATAGGAGCGCTGCGCGGCGATCCCGCGGTTCGCGAGATCGCGGCCCTTCGAGGTCAGGTACAGGGCGTTGGAGCGTCGGTCGCCGGGGATCGAACGGCGCTCGACGAGACCGGCCTCGACCATGCGGTCCAGAAGTCCCGACACGTTGCCTTTCGTGACGTAGAGGCGCTCGGCCAGTTCCTGCTGGCTCATGCCCTCGCGCTCGGTGAGCGTGGAGAGCAGGTCGAACTGAGGGATCGACAGGCCCAGCTCCTTCAGCTCCGCCGCGACCGCATTGGTGGCCCGGCGGTTCAGGCGGATGAAGCGAAACCAGATCCGCAGGGGGTCGGCGGCTTCGACGGGGGCGGGAACGGGTGCGGACGACATCAAAGGCTTCGGGCTCCTGAGAGGGGAATAGTTTATATTGAAACCATTTCGCCCGTCACCCCTCGCGAAGAGGGGACGAGGATCTTTACCCGGAAAATGCCTCCGTGGCTGACGTTGCGGCCGCTTGCGGCATGATATGTTCTAGTGTTGAACCTTGACGACCGGCATCGAGACGCCGGGGTTCCGAAGGCTTGATCATGACCACCCCTTTTCTGGCTGACGGGTCGCCTCCTGCGCCGTCGAATTCGCCCATGGCCTTCTCAGGACGAGGCCGTGAATTCATGAGGCTTCTGATCGCGGGAGGTCTCTTCCAGATCACGACCTTCGGCTTCTACCGGTTCTGGCTGATCACGAAACTGCGCCGCCACCTGTGGTCCAATACCCAGATCGACGGCGAGGCGTTCGAATATACCGGCACCGCCAAGGAACTGCTCATCGGCTTCCTGATCGCCCTGGCGATCCTGGGGCCGATCTATATCGCCTATGCGATTCTCGGCATCGTCCTTGAGGAGAAATATGCGTTTGCCAGCGTTCCGCTCGTGATCGCCATGTATGTGCTGGCACATTTCGGCAGCTATCGCGCCCGCCGGTATCGCGCGAGCCGAACGGTGTTTCGAGGCATCCGGTTCTGGATGACGGGGTCCGGATGGCCCTATGCCGTCCGGGCCATCCTGTGGGATGTCGCCACGGTTCTCACCCTCGGTCTCGCCTTACCTTGGGCCATGGCGTCCCTCGAACGCTACAGGATGCGCAACACCTATTTCGGCAGCATCCAGGGCGATTTCGCCGGGACGGGCTGGTCGCTTTTCAAGCGGGGATGGTGGATCTGGGTGCTGGGGCTTGCGGGTCTCGTCAGCCTCGCAGCGCTGATCGTCGTCCTGACCAAGCTGTCTCCCGGACGTGACCGAACGGTCCTGCAGGCGATCGTCGTCCTGCTGATCCTGGCCGGCATGGTGCTCTTGCCGCTGGCCCTGGCGATCCTGACGCGCTGGCGCATCGACGGCTTGCGTTTCGGCGACGTCACCGCGGCAAGCCGCTTCCGGGCCCGCACCTATTACGGGCTCTTCTTCAAGCTCGTTTTCTCGTCTCTCGGCTTCCTCCTGACCTTCGGCATCGTGGCCGGATTGCTGGGAATCCTGTCCGCCGGGGTCTTCAAGGAGGCCATGACGGCAGCCGGCGGGCTCTCCTGGCTTTCGATAGGGGCAGGCCTTCTTGTAGCGATCGGCTATCTCGTCGCCCTGCTGGGTCTCGGCGTCCTTCAGCGCTATTTCCTCGGACGCGGCCTGTGGGCCGCCATCGTGGGGTCGACGACGATCGCCAATCTGCCATCGATCGATGCGGCCGTGGCGGCTGGCCAACCGGCCGGCGTTCTGGGAGAAGGACTGGCCGACGCCCTCGATTTCAACGTCGGCCTGTGAGGTCGGCCATGGCAGGTGCAGTGTTCTACGACGGCGAAAGCGCCCGTCGAAGAATGGTTTCCCTGAACGTAACCCCGTCCGCCATCGACATTCACGAGGGCACCGAATGGATCGCCTCTTGGCCCTCTGCGCAGGTGAGACGGCGGGACGCGCCCGACGGCGTCCTGCGGCTCACGCGTCGAGGTGCGTCCTCCCTGGCACGGCTCGATGTGGCCGATGCAGACCTTCAGGCAGCCATCCGCGTGTCCTGCACACAGCTCGACGGTTCCGAACGGCGGGAGCGGGCGGAGCGGATCCTGCTCTGGTCCTTTGCGGCGACGGCATCGATTCTTCTCTGCGTCTTCCTGCTGCTTCCGATCCTGGCCGAGAGGCTGACCCCGCTCATTCCCGTCTCCTTCGAACGCCGGCTCGGCACGGCCGTCGATAATCAGGTGAGAACGATCTTCAAGGGCAGGACCTGCGAGGAGCCCCGCGGTCTTGCGGCCTTGAACCGGCTCACCGAACGCCTGGAGAAGGCACACGTTCCGCCGCTGGACGTGGAGGTCGCCGTAGTGAGCACGAGGGTGCCGAACGCCATCGCACTGCCGGGCGGGCGGATCTATCTGTTCGAGGGTCTCCTGGACAAAGCCGAATCCCCCGATGAGCTCGCCGGGGTGCTGGCCCATGAGATGGGCCATGCGGCGCATCGCGACGGCCTGCGCAAGATGATCCAGGCGGGCGGCACGTCGTATCTGCTCGGCCTGCTGTTCGGCGACGTGACGGGCGGGGGCGCCATCGTGTTCGTCAGCCGCTATCTCGTCGACAGCGCCTATTCCCGCGACGCGGAAGCGGCGGCGGACGGTTTCGCCGGCAGGACCATGGTGTCTCTGGGACGGCCGGCCCATCCCATGGCCCTGTTGCTCAAACGCATCGAAGGCAAGGATGATGAGGAGGGCGGGAACGATTCCGGGATCCCGGCTTTTCTCTCCACCCACCCCGTCACCGACCAACGGCTGAAAGCTTTGGAAAAACAGGTGCCACCCCAATCCGGCGAGCCTCTTCTCGATCAACAGGAGTGGCGCGCGCTCAAAGAGATTTGTAAGACGACCTGATGCGCCGTCTCATCATCGAAGAACCGGTCTCCCGTCCGGCGAAGTGGTCTCCCGCGCTGGCATGGTTCGCGCTCGTCGTCACCGTGCTGGCGGTGTTCATGATCCGCTTCAACAAAATCGACTATCAATCCGGCTTCATCGCCCTCGGCGCCGGCATCGCCATCGCGCTCCTGGCCGTGGTCATGGCCTTCATGGGCTTCGTCCGCATCTGGCAGGAGGGCCGCCAGGGATTGGGTAGCGGCATCAGGGGTGTTCTTATCGCGGCCCTTGTTCTCGCCTATCCGGGCTTCATGGCGCTCAAGGCCGCGACCCTGCCGCCGATCACCGATGTCAGCACCGACACCGACGATCCACCGTCCTTTTCCCGCTCCCGCGCCGCCCTTCAGGCCCGTGACGGCCGCATCCCTCCCGATGTGGCCCCGGAGACGCGGGAGATGCAGCGAGCGTCCTACGTGCAGATCGCCCCGCTCACGCTCGATATCGGTCCGGACGAAGCCTTCGCGATCGTGCAGAAGGCCGCCCACAATCTCGGCTGGCAGGTGATCGAGGCCGTGCCGCCCGGCGGGCGCATCGGCCTGGGACGACTGGAGGCGGTCGACCGGACGCGCCTGCTCAAGATGCCGAGCGACATCACCGTCCGGGTCCGCCCGCGCGTCGACGGCACGCGCATCGACATCCGCTCGGCCTCCCGCTTCGGCAGCCACGACCTCGGCGCCAATGCCGGGCATATCCGCGACTTCCTCGAAGAAGCGTCGAACCTGGCGATCGCGGTACGGTAAGAGATCATAGTGCTCCCACGTCATGGCCGGCCCTGTGCCGGCCATCCCGATACGGAAAAACGCGGCGTTTCAGACAATCGGGATCACCGGGACGAGCCCGATGATGACGTAGTGGGAGTCAAGGCCGGCTTGGATGTCCGGGCGTGTATGCCGGTCACGCGATCCGGTACTCGCTGTCGAGAGCGGGAATGCCGTCCACGACCGCTTGTCCCTTCGCCACCAGGTCTTCCAGATGCGCGAAGACCGACAGACCCGCGGCTCCGACCAGGGCGGGATTCAAGCCCTGATAGATCGCCGCCACGATCGCCGGGATCGTCCGGTCTCCCGCCCTCAGCCGGTTGAGGATCGAGGCCTCGCGCTGGCGCCGGTGATGGATGAGGGCGCGCACGAAGCGCTGGGGTTCCTGCACCGGACCGCCGTGGCCCGGCCAGTAAAGGGTTTCCTCCCGGCCCTTCAGCTTGTCGAGAGACTCCATGAACGCGCTCATCGACCCGTCCGGCGGCGCCACCACGGTGGTGGACCACGCCATCACGTGATCGCCGGAGAACAGTGCCTTTTCCTCCGGCAGCACGAAGGCGAGGTGGTTGGCCATGTGGCCCGGCGTGGCGAGCGCCTCGAGGGTCCAGCCGCGACCCGCAATGGCATCGCCCTGGCGCAGTTCGCGGTCGGGCGCATAGTCCCTGTCGGAACTCGCCTCAAGGGTATTGACCTCTCCGGAGAACAGGGGCCTGGCGCTGTGGTGCGGCGCGCAGCCGACGATCTCCGCGCCCGTGGCGTCCTTGATGGCTCGGGCGGCAGGCGAGTGGTCCTTGTGGGTGTGGGTGACGAGGATATGGGTCACCGTCTCGCCACGCACCGCATCGAGAAGCGTCTCGATATGCCCTTTCCCATCGGGGCCAGGATCGATGATGGCGACCTGTCCCGAACCGACGATGTAGCTGCAGGTTCCGGTGAAGGTGATCGGGCCGGGGTTGTCGGCGACGATCCGGCGGACGAGGGGGCTCACCCGCATGCATTCCCCGGACCTTGCCGGCGGGCGGGTGTCGAAGGTGAGATCGTCGGCCATGGGGAAACCTCGGGGAATGTCTGTCGCTACCTAACCAACCCCGGCCCGTCCGCAAGGGTTTTCTCCTGCCCGGGGATTGGACCAAAGGGTGTCCACAATGGCGGGAAATGCTCAAGTCTGCGGCTTGAGGCACAGGCCGGACCTCCCTATAAGGCTTGATGAGCCGCCGCGCGAATGGCGGAACGATCTGGAGATTCAATTCATGACGACCGGCGTCTCTTCGCTGTCTTCTCCGTCGACCCTGGTCGGCCTCCTCTGGCCGTCGCGGGACGACGTCCGCTTCGCTGCCCTTCGCGCCATCGTGCTGATGGTCGCCGGCACGGCGCTTCTGACCATTTCCGCCAAGGTTCAGGTGCCGCTTCCCTTCGTCCCGATGACTCTGCAGACCCTGGTGGTGCTGCTCATCGGCGCGTCCTTCGGCTGGCGCCTCGGCGGCGCGACCGTCGCCCTCTATCTCGCCGAAGGCGCCATGGGCATGCCGGTCTTCGCCGGCCCGACCGCCGGCATCGGCTACCTGATGGGCCCGACGGGCGGCTTCCTCTTCGGCTTCCTGGCCGCCGCCATCGTGATGGGCTTCATGGCCGAGCGCGGTTGGGATCGCTCGCTCCCGCGGGTGATCGCGATGATGGCCATCGGCCATGCGGTGATCTTCGCCTTCGGCCTGGCGCAGCTCTCCCTGGTGATGCCGTTCGCGAAGGCCTGGACCGTGGGCGCCGCTCCGTTCGTGGCTGCGACCCTCGTGAAGACCGCACTGGCCGTAGCCCTCATGCAGGCGGCCTGGTCGGTCACCCGTCGCGGTGGCAAGGCCTGATCCGAGGCTTCGAACCCGATGCTTCTGGAAGCCGCCCTCGGGCGGCTTCTTCGTTTTCGAGACCTGGCCGGCAGACGGTAGCGGCGGTGTCGATCAGCCGGCCGAATGCACCAGACGGAGTTTCGGTTTGGCTTTGGCGGTGCCATGGAGGAAGGTGACGTCCGCCCATTCCTCGTCGCCGCCGTTTTCCTCGATGCGGTAGCCCATCTGTCGGGCGATCGCCTCGACCTGGCTGAGATTCGATCGCGCGATCCAGCGCGAGAACTCGCCCAGCTCCTGGTCCATCAGAACGGCAATCATGCCGATCTCGACGCCCTGATCGAAATCTTCGCTGCGGCCGGGAAAACGCAGCCGCAAACCGTCATCCAAGTGGATATGTCGCATAACGGGAAGCCCCCATATCGCCCTTTCTGGGCACCTTTTGTTTGAATGTATCAAGAAAACTTCCCGGCCGGAAGGCGGCATGGACGCGCATCTCGACCGCCGCCGGACGGGAGGGGGAACCGGCCCGGCAAGCCGCTCATTAGCCCTGCGAATTCAATCGAACGGGAGGGCTCCCATGGCCGAACGCAGGATCTCCGCCTTCTTCGACACCTATGACGAAGCCGCCCGGGCGGTGAAACGGCTGGAGGCGGCCCATCTTCCGAGCTTCGGGATCAGTCTCGTGTCGAACAACTTCGACGATGCCCATACGCATCACGCGACGCGTTCCTTCGATGTGGGGACGTCTCACGATTTCGCCGGCGCCACTGCGGCAGCCGGCACCGTCGCGGGTGCGGGAGCCGGTCTTCTGGCCGGGCTCGGCACGGTGGCGGTTCCCGGGTTCGGGCCGGTGATCGCCGCGGGATGGCTCGTCTCGACCCTCGTGGGGGCCGGCGCCGGGGCGGCCGTGGGCGGCCTTGCGGGAGCCCTGGCCGATGCCGGTCTCAGCGACGAGGATGCGCAGACCTACGCCGAAGGCGTCCGTCGTGGGGGAGCGCTCGTGACCGTGAAGGTCGATGAGGCCCAGATGGACCGGGTGGTGAAGATCCTCGACGACGAAGGCGAAGTCGAGCCGGGTGGATCGGACCGGGCGTCGGATGAGGCGCCGGCGCCGCCCATCGGGGCTGCCGCGTCCACCACGACCGGGCTGATGACCGATCTCATGCCGATCCCCGTCGATGACGAGGAGGAGGGCGATCATACGCTCCATGTGGAGCTGGAGGACGAGCGCCTTCGCCCGCCTGCGGGAACGCGATCCAAGTAGAAGCAAGGCGGGAGATCGCGGCGATCTCCCGCCTTTCCTTCCATTCGTGGCCCGATCAGGCTGCGCGGCCGTTGCGCAGCAGGCGATCCAGGCTCCAGGCACCGCCGCCGGCGGCCGCGATGAAGAGAAACACGAAGCAGTAGAGAATGGCCGCATCGCCGCCGTTCAGAACCGGGAAGGGGCTGCGCGGCGCATGGGCGATCCAGTACGCGAAGGCCATCAGACCCGAGAGGACGAAGGCGACGGGCCGGACGAACAATCCTGGAATCAGCAGGGCGCCGCCGACGATTTCCAGAACACCCGCAATCCACGGAAGGCTGAAGGCCGCCGGGCCGGGATTGGGAGAGACCGGGAAGCCCAGAAGCTTCTGCGTGCCGTGGGCCATGAAGATGAGGGCCGCGACGATGCGCAGGATGCTGAGGAGGCGCGGCGCCCAAACGGTCTCGAGCTGCGTGGTGTTCATCAGGGAGTCTCCAGATATGAAGGAATCTCGGCGGACGGTCGGGCCGATCCGTCCACGTGCGCCGTTCCGATACCCGCTCAGCGTCGATCTTCCCACCCCTTACGGTGCAGCTTCCGGTAACGAATTGCTTACCACGTTCCCAACACGGTTTGATCCTTGGCGATCCCTGGGAGTTTCTCCTACGCCAACAGAACAGGGGGCCTTCATGACCATCCTCGATCCCAAGACCGGGCAACTCGTCACGATCGATCTCACGTCCAAGCCGCGCCGTGCCGGGCACGCCTGAACGCCTTTTAGGCACGCCGTCAGATCTCGTTTTCAAATCACCGCGATCATTCTCCTCCTCCCCCTTATTTGACCATCCTCTGCACTGATCGATTGCGCAAAGCGCCTTATTTTACTTTGAGCGGCGCGAGCTTGTGACCCATCGCACATCGCGAATGTGACAACTTGTCGATAGTGGAGGGGCCGGAACCCTTGCTCCGCATAGGCATTGGCTAGCAGGAATGGATTCTATGCGAGCGCCAAGGCCAAGGTTTGTTGGCTTCTTGATCAGCAACCGGACCGTTGGCGCTCTGTCATTTTGAAGAGATCGACAATCAAGGAGAGTCGAATGGCTCTGACGGGACGCTTTAATCTTCGCAAGACCTTTACCGGCCGTATCGTTCTGCAGGTCGAGGAGGAGGTCACGGGCTTCTGGAGCCGGATGTTCGGCAAGACCAAGCTGCACCGCCGCTGGCGCGATGCCAACGTGCTCGACCTGGCAGCCCCCGAGCTGCGAAGCCTCGTCGATCTGCGCTTCCGCCCGCGGTACATGCCTCAGACCAACGAGACGCCGCAGGATTGGCCCAAGGCTCCGCGCCAGCTCGAGGCGATCCCGGCTCAGACCCTCCATTATGAAACCTATCAGGAAGACGGCCGCTTCTCGACCCATTGAGGCGGGTGCATGTCGGAGGCCGCTTCATGGCCTCCGATCTCTCGTTTTAAGGCGCTGAACCGGCGCCAATCTGCTGACGCGCCGCTCTCCGAAACAGCCACGCCGACGTGAGCCAGAGCATCACGTAGAACCCATTCAAAAGCAGGATCTCGCCGGTGTCCTTTGCCCCGTCAGAGCCCCATCCGGCGATGAGAGCCACGGCGGCAACCAGCGCCTGGGCGAGGGCGGTCGCCGTCAATGCGCGGGCCATACCGTAGGGCTGGAAGCGCGCGAGGGCGGCGCTCGTGATCCCGACGGCGAGCACGCCGCCGAACACGAGATTAGCGGGATGATCTTCGGACCCGATGATGCCCACGGCAAGGTTCATCCAGAGCAGGAGAAAGGCCGCAGCAACCGACAGTCCTGTCGCGGCGCGGTAGGCCGTGCTGCGCGTCGATCGCGCGGCCATCTCGCAGGCGAGGCAGGCCCCGGTCAGCATGGCGCCGAAGATCGCGTAATCGTGCAGATCCCAGTCGACTCCATCGGTGAATTGCGCCGCGAGAAGCGGCGCCAGGAGCATGAGCCCCGCCACGCTCCAGAGGGCCGGACGCCAGCGATTCCCACGTCGTCCCCCGGCTCCCCCTGCGTGGATTGCCATGGGCGCACCTCCATGCATGACACGCCGGATACGGCGGCGAGGGGGCAAGGGGTTAGCGAAGCGTCGCCTCGATGTGTTCGACGATCCATGGGGCGGCGACAAGCGCGATCATGCAGAGCATCAGAACGACGTAGGTCCAAAAGCCCGGGATCATCATGTTCATCGGGAGCGCGCCTCCTGAAGCCGTGCGCCCTATTCTGTCAGAGTTTCAGCACCGACGATACCGCGAATGGCGGCCTCTGCAGGGACGCCGGTGCACGGTCTCAATCAGCGCCGGTGGCAGCGAATGCGCCGCCTGTGAGGCATTTCACAGATCAGGTCTTGCGAGGTGAGCCAATGTGACCGTTCGCCGTCGGAGAACATCCTCGGCGGAAGCGAGCAGACCTACTGGAAAGGACATCTCATGAGCGGCTACAATCTACTTGGCTCGGGCACCAATGAAACTCCCTCCGGCGGGGGAGTTCCTGCAATTGCTGTGGGAGAACCAAATCCGGGAGCCCCCATACCGGTGGAACCGAACGGCGGTCCTGGCGGTGAGATGGGCCCGTTGTACGGCGGACATCCGTTGCCCGAGTGGTTAGAGGACCTTTCATCCTGGTTCCCCTCTGGGAACGACCATGGCGGCGAGCCTCCGTTCTGCGGCACACCGCCCGGTCCGTGGGATGGCCCTGTCATTATCCCCGCTTACAACGAAGTCCCTCCTGGCCCCAATGACCCTCTCGACTGCTGGTAGCCCACTTCGGAGCGTCGCGGTTCACATATTGCGACGCTCCTTCGTTGAGTCAGCGACGAGTCGCCGGGCCAAGGACGCTGGTGAGTGTGGAGATGGCGGTGAGGTCGAGGGTGTAGGTCATGGGGACGGTACGGCCGGGAGGGTTGAAGAGAATGTTCATCCGCTCAAGGCCCAAGCCCCAGCCTGAATTCCTTCTCACCACGACACATGAAGCCCCGGACAGGGCCGGGGCTTTCCTTTTTCCCTCGGCCGTCGCATTCCTGGGACATGACAGAGCGCCCACTGAAGATTCGATACGTTAAAGTCGCCGAGCAGGAAGTTCACGCCTTTCGAGAACTTGGGCAGGAAGTTTTCGGGTGGTCCCCTCCCGCGAAGTTGGACCAATGAACGTGAGAGTTTTCGGTTAGACTCCTGATGCGACGGAGAGCTGACCGATGAAGAAGACTCGCTTCACAGACCAGCAGATCGCCTTTGCTCTACAGCAGGTCGAAGCCGGTACGCCCGTGCCGGAGGTCTGCCGTAAGATGGGTGTATCTGAACCCACCTTCTACCGATGGAAGCAGAAGTACGGTGGCCTCATGCCGTCAGAGGTCAAGAAGCTGCGGCATCTGGAGGAGGAGAACGCTCGGCTCAAGAAGCTCGTGGCCGATCTCACCCTCGACAAGGAGATGCTCTCGGAGGTCATCCACTGAGGACTATGACGCCTGCTCGAGGCCGGGAGATCGTCGACTTCGTGCGCACCGTCTTCCGGGTGTCGATCCGCCGGGCCTGCCGGGCTGTACCGGCGCCGCGCTCGACGTATCACTACCGCTCCCGCCGCCCCGAGCTGGCTGCTCTCCGCAAACGCATCCGCGAGGTCGCTGAGGCGCGCGTGCGCTACGGCTACCGCCGGATCTGGATCGTGCTCCGGCGCGAAGGCTGGCCGATCAATGCCAAGCGCGTCTACCGGCTCTACAAGCTCGAGGGACTGACCATGCGCCACAAACCACCCCGGCGACGGGTTGCGGCCAAGATCCGCGAGGACCGCTCACCGGCTACCGCCCCCAATCAAGTGTGGGCGATGGACTGGATGTACGATCAGCTCTTCGACGGGCGGCGCATCTGGGTCCTGACGATGCTCGACACCTGGAGCCGGATCTGTCCCGTGCTGCGGGTGTGCCGGATCGCCACCGCATGGGAGGTGATCTCAGCTCTGGATGAGGCGGTACGGCGGTTTGGAAAGCCAAAGATCATTCGGGTTGATCAGGGCTGCCAGTTCACCTCGCGCGAGCTCGACCTGTGGGCTTATTCCCACGGCGTGACGCTGGACTTCAGCCGGCCCGGCAAGCCGACCGACAACGCCTACATCGAGTCCTTCAATGCCCGGGTCCGTGCGGAATGCCTGAACCAGAACTGGTTCATGGATCTGGACGACGCGCGCCGGAAGGTGGAGGATTGGCGCGTCGAGTACAACCCTGCATCACAACACCCATCTGTCTATGTCATTGATGGAAAGAGAGTTTGCTGATCGGGATGCGGTCCCGTGGGGTATTTTGCCGAGCGCTCCGCTCGTTGTGCAACCTCGTTCGCCGCTGATCCACCAAGATCAGCGCGGCTGAAGATCCAGGGACCATCCGCAAGGGGATGAATGGCGGTGATCTCACCGCGTTCGGCCGCCAGCCTGAGCGTCTTGGGGCTGACGCCGAGATGCGTGGCCGCCTGGGTCAGGTTGAGCCAGGGCTCGATCCCGTCAGGGGCGGGTCGGTAGACTGGAATACGATAGTGGGAACGCAGCGCCGTCACACGCTCCCGCGTCCAGCGATTACCATGGCCGGTCACAAGCTTATTTCGATTCAGGAGGCCGGCGATGAGATCGTCATTGGCGATCAAAACCAGATGCCGGACGGCGGCAAGGACATCAGGTGAGGTGCTGTTGCGCTGGCCGCGTCGCCGCCGGGGCAGACGCAGCTCGGTGTGAACGCCGCCGGCCCAATGGATCATCAGGAGGATCTCGCCAGCATCCGCATCAATGTCGGCGATCACCTCGCGAATGACGGTGCGCACGATGCGCTTCTTCAGCCGCGCATCCGTGGTCGGGGCGCTCCAAACAGCCTGCAGGTCATCGGCCAACCTGGCCAAGGAGATCGGCGCGATCTCCATAGCAGGTCGCAGGGCCGCATCGTGGGCAGCGATCTTCGCCTCGACCTCAGCCACTCGGGCCAGCGCCTTGTTCCAGCGCGCCTCCAGTTCCCCGGCCACCAGGCGATTGCCCGGATCAGCGGCATCGTACTGGCGGAAGGCGCGGTCCGCGGCGTACCGGACGGCCTCAAGATCGCGGGTGAGCGCCTCACGGACCTGATCCCGCCGGCTGCTGGCTTCTGCCTCGGCCGCGACTGCAGCAGCAATCGCACCGGGTTGAACCACCTGCAGCAGAGCCGCCTCAATGGCGTCGTCCACCCGCAAGCCTCCGAAGGCGATGCAGCGCGGCTCTCCGTTGTCGCGATGGCCTCGGCAGCAGGCATAGCGTGGGATGTTGTGCTTCATGCCTGAGTAACGCACCGTCAGCTTCCGGCCACAGCTCCGGCAACGCACGAGCCCGGCCAGCAGGGCGTCGCCGTGCTTGGGTGCGCCATGATGCCGGCTGGTCGGAACATTGTCGCTCACCATTCTGCGTATCGCCTCCGCCCGCTCCCAATCGACATAGCCCTCGTGAGTGCCGGGCTTCAGAGTAAGCCATTCTGCGCGCGGCTTGCGGCAAATCCTGCCCCGCATGCCTGAGCTGTCATAGCCCGCAACGCGAGTCTTACCATAGGCATAGGCGCCGCCGTAGATTGGGTTCTCGATCATCCGGTGGATGGTCGCATAATTGGGCCGGCGCCAGATCACATCGCCGTTGGGCTGCCGGGCCGGCAGATCGAGCCCGTGCTCGTGGAACCACAGCAGAGCCTGGCGGGCGCTGCCCAATTCCGCCACCTTGTCGAACACCAGCACAATCGCGTCCTGCACCCGCCGGTCCGGATCCTTCTCCCAGCGGTCGCCGGCCTTCACGAAGCCGATTGGCGCCGTGACGAGGAGTTCACCGCGTCTGGCCTTCTCGTAGCGCGCCGCGAGCGAGCGCTGACGCAGGAGATCGAGCTCATACTCATTGAGAGAACCCTTGAGCCCGAGCAGCAGCCGATCGTTGCCCTGCCGCGGAGCATAGACCGTCTCCTGGTCAATCAGCACCGTGTCGACCACCCGGCACATCTCAATCAGTTGCTGCCAGTCGCGGCTGTTGCGGGCAAAGCGCGACACCTCGCGGGCTGCCACGGCGCCGACCTTGCCGAGGCAGACCTCGGCCACCATGCGTTCGAAGCCGGCGCGGGCGGTGGTGCCGGCCGCTGACCGCCCGAGGTCGTCGTCGACGGTTTCGATTTGCGCCCAGCCCAGCATGGTCAGCCGGTCCCGCATGGCGTACTGCAGGGTGCTGCTCTCGCGATTGTGCAGAACCTGATGGGCGGAGGACTGGCGAACATAGAGGATTGCCTTGCGCTCCAGATGATGGGGCTGGATCTTGTCAGTCATGACCGCGCTCCTCTGCCGGACGGCCGTCGTCGCGGACGTGCTCGAGGATCAGACGAACCATCAGGTTCGTCAGCGCCTGTTGCGTCTCCGCAGGCAGGGTTCGCCAGTCTGGCACCCGCGGCAGGCCGCCGTCCCTTGGCTGGGCAAACAGGTCGAACTGCTCTGGTCCGGACCGAAGGACATGATGAGGGTTGCTCTGGCGTCGCATGGACCTCTCCCCGATTCCCGTCGTGAGAGATCCAGTTTGCCGTTGTCGCCGTGGGAGTCGACGGTGCTCGCTTCAACACATCCGCCAGCACCGCCGTCAAAGCCTGGATTGCGGCGATATCCACCCGAGGAGCAAGCTCAACCCGCATCGGCGCACACACGGCCCGGTCGAACATCCAGAGAGGGAGTTCCAATCTGCGGGCTGGATCACCATCGTGGCGGCAGCGAACACAATCGCCAGCCCTCTTCTCGACGACCTCATCAAGATGGACGATGCACCCGGCCCAGGGGTGCCACCGATACAGAACCTCGCGCTCTTCGGTCCTGTGGGCGTTCCGTTGTCGCTTTGTACAACGAAGTGAGACCGCATAGCGCCATTGGTGATAGGCCACCGATGGCCTTGCTTCACCAGGCCTTAGGCGCGCCTGAGGCCGTTCCAGGACCGGAGATTCTCACATGATCCGGTCCAACTTCGGGGATGCAGCCACAAGCCCGGAAAGTTGCATCGGCCGTGGATCACATATGGGGGCAGCTCCAGCCGGAGGGGGAACAGCGCAATCAGCTTCTGGAGATGGCCAGAACCTGGGACACCCTGGCCGCAGAGCGGGAAAGGTTGGTCCGAAACCGCTCCGAACTCGACACCGCGGAGGAGTCGAGCAAGGCTCGCATGTCCTCAATCCGCCACCCGTAGGACAGGCCTATGTCGTTTTTGAGCTAAGCCTTTAGGAATATCCACTCAAGCCATTTGCTCCGTTGTGGAGCCGCCGGAACAGTTTAGCCTCCGGAATGTGGCGAAGCCCCCTTCCAGCCGCAGACGCCCCGGCCAGAGGTATAGGACACCCTCTGGCTGGGGCGTTTTTTGCATCCGCCGTCCTCGCACATAAACGTTCACAGCATTTTCGCATAAGTGCCGGTATGAAATATAAGTAGAAGGACACATCGGCAAAGAAAAAGCGCCTCCCCGAGGAGGGCGCTTTAAGGTTTCGGTCCCGTAGGGGCAAAAATTGGGAGCCGATGAGTGATATCTATTCAGGCTACGGCGCTCCTGCAACCAATCAACGTTAAAACTTGTATCTGGTCGATGTGCGCTATTGTGTCGCCTGTCAGGCCATAACTAGGGACTATTACTTATTGAAATTGCATTTTGTTCTCGATATATCGCCTCTACCCGTGGGGGCAACTACGGTTCAAAGGGTCGCGAACACGGTCATAAGACTGGGCGCGGCCCTTTTTCATGCGAAGCTCTCGGTCGCGCATGACTCTGCCCGGATTTGCGGCCCGTTTCACTGAGATGAAGACCGCACCTCCGCCGAGAGCACATTCTCAGCATTTTGGCATCGCCCTTTTATCAGCCGTGGGATCAAGCTGCGTCTAAAGCTGGGTTGCATCGAGCCATAGCGATGCAACCCAGCTTCCTGGAGTTGGATCTTACACTGCGTTTTATGGGATGGTTCAGAGGGTGAGAAGGTAGCCGTCGACGCTCGGATTGACCTTATAACTGCTGACCAGGTCTGGAGCGCTATCTGTATGGGTCGGGCCTGTGCTTACGCGGTCTATCAAGTCGCTGCCACTGGAGGAACGTAGGAAGCTGCTTGCCGTCAGCGAGTCGGCAGCCGCGGTGCTGCTGTCGAGCGACTGGCAGTCGCCCTTGGAGAGAGCCCCCCACGAGTCCCAGGAGTTGCGGTCGACCGGGCTCGTGGTGGCCACATTGTCGGTGCCCGTCTTCGTGTCGAACGTGAAGGAGTCCTTGCCTGCACCACCCGTGAGGATGTCGTCGCCGCCCTTTCCATCGACCTTGTCGACGGCCGTCGTGCCACCCGGCCTGTTGTCACTGCTAGTCCCCGTAATGGTTTTCGTCGGGGTCGGCGTCGGAGTCGGGGTGGGTGTCGGCGTCGGAGCCGGCTGAGATGCACCGGACCCAGCCTCGAACGCTCCGAGGTCGGTTGCGGTCCCGGTGTTGGACTGGCCGCTGACGGCGACGCCTTTGTCGATGAGGTCGCTGGAGGCGGCCAGGTGCAGGAAGGTGCTGGCTGGCAGGGAGCCGTCGGCGGCGCGGGCGGCCACGGCGGAGGTGCTGTCGAGCGACTGGAAGTCGGCGCTGGAGAGCGACACGCCTGCGTCCCAGGAGTTGTGGTCGGCCGTGCCGGTGGTCTTGATCTTGCCGGTCCCGTACGAGATGTTGTTGCGGATGACGTGCCCGGCGTTGTGGTCGAAGTAGAAGTTGTAAGCGCCGTTGTTATAGGCGGTGTTGTCAGACAGTGTCAGCTTGGACACGCCGCCGTTGCTGCCGTTCTCGTCAAAGCCGTTCATCTTGTTGCCGAAGGCCACGTTGCCCTCGACCACGTGGGCGCCGGCGGTCGAGCCGGAGCCGTCGCGCACGCCGCCGAGCTTGAAGCCGTTGCCGTCGCCGCCGGGCTTGCCGTCCACGGTCCAGCCATTGCCCCAGGCCCAGTTGTTGATCACCTTGAGAGCGCCGGCCTTGGTGCCGTTCTGGATGTTGTAGAAGTCGTAGCCGTCATCCGAGTTGGCCCAGGCGCGGGTGCCCTCGAGCACGTTGCCGCTGCCCGTGGTGGCAACCTGGAAGCCGTCGGCGTTGTCGAGGTTCAGGTCCTGGTTGTGATGGGAGTCGATGTTGCGCAGCAGGTTGTTGGCGCTGGAGCCGAACAGGGACACGCCCTTGCCCTCCCACTGCGACAGGCGGCCGTTGTGGTGCACGTCGAGGTTGTCGAAGACGTTGCTGTTGGACGCGCCCTTGATCAGCAGGCCGCCTTCGGCGCCGTTGCGGATCTCCAGGTTGGTGACGCGGTTGAAGGACACGCTGTCGAGGTTGAGCACGTAGCCGGCGGCGCCGCCCTTGGTCATGGCCGCGCCGTCGAGCACGGCCTTCTCGCCGGGCGCGCTGGTGATGGTGATCGGGGCGGCGGCGGTGCCGTCGTTAGTGAGCTTGAGGCCGGTGGTGAGCTTGTAGACGCCGCCGCGCAGGTAGATGGTGTCGCCCGGCTTGGCCAGGCTGTGGGCGTGTTGCAGGGAGGCGAACGGCTGCGCGGCCGTGCCGGCCCCGCTGTTCGAGCCCGCCGTCGATACGTAGTAGATTGTCATCTCTGAAGTTCCCCTTGTCATTCAAGATTGTTGAAGTGGATGAGACAGTATTGATTTGATGAATTCGGTACTGACGCTTGTCTCTGATCCGCGGAGGGAACTTTGTCTGGGAATGTGTCCTGTTTATGTCGTATGTTCATTATTGTAAAAGTGCTTTTTACTGCCTCTATACTGACTGATATGTGGCAATAATCTGTCGAATATGTTGCGAGTTATAGGTCAGCACTTTTGCAGGCTTGAACCGACCGAAATACGCCAATGCTCCTGCGTGAGACGTGCGATGTGGGTGCGGGATTCAGGAAGACCTGTCCGGGTTGGGATTAAGGGCATCCGGAAGAGGCCACACAAAATCATCTGGCAAGCTCAGGCCCAGGCTGATCTCAAGTTCTTCCGTTAGTGTTTTGAGACGGTTCAGGGAGGGCGTGACGTGCCCAAGGTGCTCCTTGATGATGCCAAGCCGGATCTCCCGCTCAAGGCGGACATTCGCTCAATCTGCGGATAGTCCTGTGCAGTACTAATGTGCCGCTGCTCACTCGAATGCTGACCTTTGAACGAAAGTGTAAGTCGCCTGTGGTGAGGACAGCACCAATTGGAGAAGGAGCGCCGCTCTCGATAGATACCGAGCGGATCAGCTCACTGGTGACACGAACAACCTCATCCTTTGCAGCCGATACCCACCTTCACCCAAGCTTGGGTAGTGCTGAGGGGTAAAAGGTTATCCGGATGTGTCCATTGTGATGACGCGCCACCCAGCTACTCTCGGGCTCGGACTGGGTGTTAGAGTTGCAATGGCCAGAGAAGAAGAACTTGAGCGAATGCTCTCGTATTCTCGCGCACTTGGACAGGGCGTGAGCTATTTGCTTACCAGGCTGCTCATTGAGCATGTAAAAGCCCGTGCCAATGATCCTGAAGTGTGCATGGTCAACACTCGTGCGATGCTCGATTGGACGCTTGTTGGCTTCAGGGGCAGCGTTCCTGTCCATGGTGGCGGCCAGCTAGAAATAACCGATGAGATTAGAGGTAGGATCTTGCTGATCCTGGACGCTATCGAGCGGGAGGCCAGAGACGCCCTGAACCTTGCCCCGCCTGTCAAAGAGCGCCATTGGGGCGCCTGACCGCGCGGCCAGCCAGATTCAAGGTGGCTATGACCAGCGCTTCCGCAGGTAAGTTGAAACCTCCGACATTTTGGCGTGCTCCGGGCGAACTCGGCGTTCTGGTTCCGCCCTGTGAATGGACATGGCGAACCCGCCAAGGGAAGCTCAGTGTGACGCAGGCCACAGTCTGCGACTAAGCGCGAATGTACGTACATCCGGTACACCACGCCCGATTTTAGCGGGGCGATCCGCGTGATCGACCAATTGGGCAGCAATCGAGGAGAGCCCAATGCGCGACCATGATTGGCATAAAGGCTGGGATAGGCCAAACGATAGCCGATTTGAGCGACACTCCGACTGCCCGCATCATCACACTTCGTATCAAGACGACGAACCGTATGTGCGCCCGAACTGGGGCCAAAGCGATATCCGTGAGGAACGGGACTGGGACAACCTTCCAGAGCGCTCCTGGAGGAATGACGTCGGCGACAGGAGCCTAGATCCCGGCGATACTCATGACGGCTCCAGCCAGCCGCATGACAGCGGCTTCCTTGGTTGGGATGCTTCCGCCTGGGAGGATGCTGGTGGCTTCGAAGCAGTGCTTTCTGGCCAACTGTCCAACAGTCTGGGCCATTCGGGAGGCTTACCGCCGATCATCGTCTTTGCAATCGACGACCTGGACGTAAATATCGGTACACTGAACCAGATCACACAAGTTCAGAATACATTTGTCTTCCTGAACGCCTCACACGGCGGCAGCATTGATGTCGGTGGTGACGTAACTGCAAACGGGCTCCAGTCAGCCGGAATTATGAACCTCCAAGAGTTTTCTTGATCTGTGTGGGCCAGTGAAGGGCATCTGAGGCGAAGAGGTATCGGCAATGCGCTGGATTAGACGGAATTCTGTGGAGCGATCCTACCCGCACCAATGGTGCCAACGCTCTTCCCACGCCGCCCGTCCATCGCGCCAGGGGAGGGCAAGTCCTTCGGCAATCAGGACCGAACCAACGTCCCGGCCGCCGGCTGATAGCCGGGCGAGGGTGCGTCTGTAGCGGTCTTGCCCGTGGCGGTCGATCCCAACAGGTCCAGCCCGCAGCAGCTCGGCCAGCCGCTCCTTGGCCTTGAGGCCCGCCACCAGTTCGGCTTCGCATCGAGGGCGGAAGGTTTCAGGCGTGTCCACGTTCAGGATACGCACCCGCTCCGACCCTATCGCTATGGTGTCCCCGTCAATGATGACGACGCGCCGGCCGTCGATGGTTTCAGCGAGGGTTGGAAGGTTTTCAAAGGTCAACAACCCAAGAGCAAGGCAGAGGGTGAAAACGAGAAGGAGAGCAGCGCGAATGTCCATGCGGATCATATAGGGCGCTCATACGAAGAGGCCCCGCCCGGGATAGAGCCGAACGGGGCCTCCTGCTGCCTTAGCCTGAGACATAGCCCAGACTGGGTTCTGTAATGCAGCGCGGGGTTAATAACCCGTTGTTGCCTCACGCGTCGGATTATCCGGAAGCGTCAGACAGTCTATTGACACTGACGGCGCTTGTTCTCTGGCAGAGCGTCCATGACATCTGCAAATGCCCCAAGATCCATATTTGCTACCGCTAGGATCCTTGAGAGCGTCTCAGTTGACGGCCATCGCATGTGGCCATCCGCGCTGACTCGCTTTGAGCGATGAAGTGTTGCCTCATCCAAGCCGGCCCGTTTCGCCAGGGCGGAAACCGAGAGCCCCCGAGCTTCGGCAATTGCGTCAATGGCAGCCCAAAGTTGCGAGTGAGTGAACATTCTACGTTTCGTGCGTGCGAGTAAGTATGGCTCCGAGGGACACGGGACCTCGCATGATGCGGCCAAGAACGAATTAACCTTTGTTAGGTAGCGAGTTCCTTTATGCATCACCTCTGTGCAGGCTCAGGACATCGAGGATGAGTGAGAGGCCGATGAAATTGACCGGATCTAGTCTCTCCTTAGGGGCGCACTCCAGGTCATCCACTGTCAGCATTGAGCCGGGATCAACCGCCGCAATACGGGCCTTAACGCACGTTCCCTCAGGAGTACTTGCCCGTGTCCTTGCGATCCGCTCTTCCAGTTCATGTAGGGCTTGCAGGTCGCCTGAAGCCACTCCCCCTGCAGTTGATCCATGCCACGGCAGATCCTACAGAGAGGCTGTGCAGACGTGGCGAAACTGGTAGACGCAAGGGACTTATATCCGATCCGGAAATTGCTGACGTGGAGAGATACGGATAGGCCGTCAGACTTGCGAGACGGCCTCGAGCACCGCTTCATAGTCGTTGAGCACGCGATGCGAGAGATAGCGCTCGCGCAGGTAGAGCCAGACCCGCTCCACCGGGTTCAGCGCGGGGGATGCCGGCGGCAAGGGCAAAAGGGTGATGGCGTCCGGCACATGCAAGGCCCGTGAGTCGTGCCAGCCGGCCTGGTCCAGCACGAGCACCGCGTGAACGCCTGGCGCAAGCTGCCGCGCGAAGTGCTCCAGAAAGACCGTCATCGCGTCGGCACTCACCCGTGGCAGCGCCAAGGTGAAGTAGTTGGAACTTAATCTGACAGACGGTGTCGATTGGCTGAGGCATGAGCCGAGGCCGGGCGCGGAGTGGACGGGATGCGCAGCGCCCGGTCTCGGCGTTCACAAGGAACACCGTCATGACCAACGAGCAGAAGATCATCCGGGCCAAGGTCGGCCTGCTGGAGCTGGCCAAGCAGCTTGGCAATGTCAGCCAGGCCTGCCACATGATGGGCTACTCGCGCGACAGCTTCTACCGCTTCAAGGAGCTCTACGAGACTGGCGGCGAGATGGCCCTGCAGGAGCTGACCCGGCGCAAGCCGCTCCTGGC
Organism: Microvirga terrae; assembly: GCF_013307435.2. Classification (NCBI taxonomy): domain Bacteria; kingdom Pseudomonadati; phylum Pseudomonadota; class Alphaproteobacteria; order Hyphomicrobiales; family Methylobacteriaceae; genus Microvirga; species Microvirga terrae. The sequence continues at coordinate 3,985,961 of NZ_CP102845.1, read as the reverse complement.
CAACCGCACGCCAGCCGAGGTCGAGGCAGTCATTGTCGACCTGTCCCTGGAACAACCCGCCTTCGGCCAGATCCGGATCGCCAACGAGGTGCGCAAGCGCGGCCACTCGATCTCACCCGCTGGCGTACGCGGGGTCTGGCAGCGGCACGATCTCGAGACCATGAAGAAGCGGCTCAAGGCGCTCGAGGCGAAGGTCGCGCAGGAGGGCCTGATCCTGACCGAGAGCCAGTTAGCGGCCCTGGAGAAGGCCAAGACCGAGAAGGAGGCGCATGGCGAGTTCGAGAGCGAATGCCCCGGTTATTGCGGCGGTCAGGACACCTTCTACGTCGGCAACATGAAAGGGGTCGGACGGATCTACCAGCAGACCTTCCTCGACACGTACACCAAGGTAGCGTTCGCCAAACTCTATGATCGCAAGACACCGATCACGGCCGCTGACCTCCTCAACGATCGGGTCCTGCCCTTCTTTGATGCCTACGAGGTGAAGCTGTGTCGCGTGCTCACCGATCGCGGCACCGAGTATTGTGGCAACCCCGAGCACCATGAATACGAGCTTTATCTGGCGGTCGAGGATGTGGATCATTCCAGGACCAAGACGAAAAGCCCTCAGACGAATGGCATCGTTGAGCGCTTTCACAAGACGGTGCTGGACGAGTTCTACCGTGTAGCATTCCGCAAGAAGATCTACGGCTCAATTGCCGAACTGCAGAACGATCTCGATGCCTGGGTACGGAGTTATAATGAGGAACGGCCGCACCAGGGGCGGTGGTGCTTCGGCAAAACGCCGATGCAAACCTTTCTGGATGCCGTGCCGCTAGCGAAGGAGAAAATGATTGCAGCCTGATCCTCTCGGACAGGCTCGACCCGATCACTCTCTGACGCCAACTGTCTGATCAAATGCCGACTACTACAGCCAAGGCGAAGGTCTCGTCGGTGCCAGGACGGCAGGTGGCAAACAGATACAAGCTGTCAACGGGCGTTGATCGACCACCCCAGGCGGACCCACCCCGCGTTCGTACCAGACGCGGGTGGTGCGGCCCTTCTGACCAAAGCGCGCCTCGTCCTGGCACCAGAGTTGAAGACGCGCCTCAGGGTGCTCGGTCGCGAGGGCCTGCAGCTGTGAGGGCAGCTCCTTTTTTGAACGCCGCCTGCGCGGCCGGATTGCCTTTCGGGTGCGAGGGCCGAGTCTTCTGCCTTGACATGTTCAATCTCTTGAGCAGGCACGAGAGCCCCCACGCTTACGCCATAGGTCCGCTCGACGGACTCGCACAGATCGACCAGACGCCAGGCGCTCACCCCCTCGCGCTCGGGCTCCGGCCCGTGCGGAATGTGGGCCTTGATCGCCGCCTGCTGACCGGGACTGAGCTGCTCCGGGCGACCGGAGCGGGGCCGGTCGTGCAGACCGTCCGGTCCCTCGGCATTGAAGCGCTGGATGGCATCGTGCAGAGCCTGACGTTCCATGCCGGCCAGGCGGGCGGCCTCCGTTCGGGTCATGCCCTCGAGCGCATTGGCAATGGCCAGCAACCGCAGGCTGGCCCGGGTGTCTCGCTCGCGAGCGGCCCGCTGGCGGAGGTCGGATGCTGAGTAGTCCTGCCGGATCCGGAGCGCAGCCATGCTGATCTCCCGCAACAGCGCCCCCGTTCCGCCGTGAATCACGTCAGGCACACCAACGCAAATCCGGGTCAGCAGTTCTCTGGGCGGGTATGAGGCCCTGGAAACCTCGCGCAGACCAAGTGGCGATGGGGGATCGGGATCTGTGATTAGGACAGCGGTGTTCCGGGAGGCGCTTCCATGAAGCAGCGGCAAACGTATTCCTCGTAACCAGCTTCGTCTTCAATCAGGACTTGAGACGCCTTTTGCTCAGCGCATCGGGTCTCAACCCATATGCAAGACAAACGACTCAGCCTGAGGCCGTTCTGGGAAGCCTGCAACAAGCTTATCGTCGTGGAAGATCAGCCAAGCACCATCGCGGCCAACGAGTTTGTACGTAGCGTAGAATTGCGGCAAAACAGGCCTCGGAATCTTAGAGAGTGGAAAACCACACCTCACCTTATGCGGGCGAAGGCGCCTTGTCTGTCGGATACTCGACATTCTACAGTGGCCCGGCCAATGCTTGCGCGTATGAAAAACCCCCTGCCGAATTTCCCGTAACGCCCAGTATGGAATGCACCTGCAGCTACCGAAATTTAACCTTGGCCGTTTCAGGATGCTCGCACCGGGCGCGTTGCGTATCAGCCCGAAAGAGGCGGGGTTGTTTCATTCCCCGCACGTGCCCTGGCTGAGGGTCCACGACTCCCCTTGGCCAGGGCCTCAGGCGCTCTCAGCCGGAGGTCGGCAAGACCCCTCGGTGAGGGCGCTTTCTCACGCGCGGGCTAAGGCGCTGCATGCCAAACCGATCCCATTAGAACGGTCCGATCTCAGAACGCCGTTGCCGTTCTTGTGCATCTCTCGAAGGCCGCAGCATACACATCACGGTAGTCGCTTGGCGTTGAAACGCCTGAGGCAAAATCGTCTCGCGCGCGCTTGATGCACATGGCGAGGTTCGCGTCAGTGTCCTTCCGGTCGCAGCTCACCGCTTGCAGGATGCCCAAAACGGCAAAGAAGATAACCACATACTGTACAGTCTTCATCGTACTCGACGCGGCATTACAATGTAACCATCGATGGAATGAAGCCCAACATCAGTTGAGCAGTTCCACAGGCCCTGAGAGATGCGCCAGCAGCACAACGAGCACAGCGGCAGCCAAGGCAACGACAATGGTGAAAGTCATGCGGGTGTTCTTCGAATGGCGAGCGAGTTCAGCTTTCACTTCGGCAATCTTCCGCTCTTTTTCTTGTTCGTGATGCATGGTCGTGGGGTCTCGCCTTAGATCGACAGGGCACTCAGGGACATCAGGGCGATAAAGCCCATTCCCACGTGACCGGTGTGTTGGATCTCATGGAGGCTGATCTCAAGTTGTGGAGTATGGGCCGGTCCCCGATGAGGGCCGCCATGAGTCAATGGATAACTGGCCTGCATGATGACCGTCCTGAAACGCCGCTGCCCGCGTCATGCCGGGCTGGTCGGAAAAGGAGGACATGGCCACATCATGCGCCACAGATTGGAATTCTTCGAAACTACTAAAACCCTATGGCTACAGCAATCTCGGTACGTGCCTGCTGTGGCCGTAACCTTAATGGGCAGCCAGCCCTTGACCTAGTTAGATAATAATGTCGGCACGGTTTCTCATGATCACCAGTATGGAACGACACGTCTCATCTGGGAGCAATCTCGCGCCATCGATGGAGTACCCGGCGTGTCGCAATGTCGAATGTCCAGAAATGTCCCTGGAACGGTTGGTCGGCTGCACGGGTGATTGGCACCCCGAGATACTTGCAGAGCAGCAACGTCCCAACCCCACCATGCGCGACAAGCCCAATGCTCTCACCCGAGAAGTCGTTGAGGATGGTGTCCACAGCCGCTGCCACCCTAGCCTGGGCATCAACCGCACGTTCCCAGCCTCGCACGCTTTCCTCCGGCCTCGCGAAGAAGGCGTCTGCCATCCGGTCAAACTCCAGGGGCGGAAGAAACCCGGTCGCACTGCGGTCATTCTCATGCAGTCCGGAATGGACGCCAACAGGAAGTCCAAAATGGCCTGCCAAGATGCCGGCAGCCTCGATTGCTTTGGTTTCGGCGCTCGCCCAAACGGCAGAGAGCCTGCCCAGATCCGCCTGAGAGGCGAAAGTGCGCATCCGGTGTACACCCTTTTCCGAAAGATGCCACTGAGGGACAGGGGTGTCCGGATCAATCACGACTTCCGGGTGAGTGATGAAGTAGGCAATGCTCACGCGGATCTCCGAAAAGAAGTGTCAGCGTAACCGATAACAGGGGCGGTTTCACTGTCGATAGAGGATGTTTTCTGGCGCAGTGCATCAGGGCCACGCAATTTCGTATCATTCTCGGTAGGGAAAAGGACGGCAATTGCCCTCACAAAGGGCAACTGCCGACTCAGAAACCACTGTCAGGTTTGGCCGAAGGATTGCACCGTAGGTTGCATAGCCCAGGTCGTAGCCAGGCCCGTTCTTGAGCCGCCCGCACCAATGCCCCCGCCTGTTTCACTTGTATCCCCTGGGTAGCGCCCGATGCTGAATCGTGTGGTCCGGCATCCAGATCCATTGTCCCTCGACGAACATCTGCACCCCGGTTGACCTCACCCACTAGGGCGCAGGGCGGCAATACCCGTCATCACAGCAATTCCTTCCTGCTTTGCTCCTAAAGGCGAGTAAATGTCGTGGACCTTGGTGGATGGCTCAAAAGCCGACGAAGAGCAGGACCGCAGAGAGGCCAAGCTTGAGAGACATAGGCCGCTATCCCTCATGATCGGCTGGCGGCGCTCATCAGAGTGTTAGGAAACGCAACACCAGTCATTTACCCCCGGATTGAAGGTCATGCCGCGCAACTGCATGAGAACTGCGGGTAACAGCGTGGTGCCCAAGACGAGCGGGATGACAGCCCTGCGCAAGTCATCTGGTTTCTATTCCTATTACCTGGCGCGCTCCCCCGTGATCCCGGCCAGAACTTATGAGTCTAACAATTTCAAACCTAGTGCAACTGTCATCGCATTCTGCAATCCAGATTACTTGCGATGGCGCTTCTGTGCTTGAAGCTGCCCAGCGGCTCAACGCCGCGGTTTGTGAACTCAGCGATATCGCTTGCCAGATAATCGCCTCAGGTGCTCCTGAGCCTCTGAAGCACAAGACTGCCCAAAATCTTGTAGGAATGCAGTAGCACGCTTACTGCATCCCACAGGATATCATCAGTCATTGCAGGCCTGAGAGATCCAATCTCCTGAAGCGAGTGGTGATCTAGTCCGTGAACTGCGTCCCGTAACTATTGCCGCTGGACCAAATCAGACGGACTCTGGCGATTGCCCCCTGATTTGGGATCTTCAGCTCGAACTCGAGAGGAACGTCAGCCGGGGAGGGGACGACAAGTCGCGCACCTGTCTCAGATAAATCCCACACAGTACATGCAATCGGTTCACCGGACATTTCGCTCGGAAGCCACCCTTCCAAGCTCGTGGGGACGCGCTCGTGTGATCGACGCTCAGACCTTCCAGAGGGCATGCACCAAGTCCCATACAGACAGGAGGAGCGTTATAGAACAGCACGCTAGCCTGAGGCTTTCGTCAGGGCCAGACGCGCTTAGAGATGGCTGTGGCGTCGTCGAGCAGGGGCAGGCAGCGGGCATGGTATGAACAGGCGATGCCGCCCACCGTCACGGACTGGCGACCGTATCGAGCAAGAGGTAAGCGACTATCGCTGTGCCGACGACGATGAGGATGAGAATGGCAGCCAGGGTGGGCCAGCCAACCCGGGTCTCCGAAGCCAAGCGGTCTGCCGATTCCTGCCGCTTCTGATCTAGCGCCACAGCCATCTCTTGCTGCCCTTTCCGAGCACTATGTGCCCACTCAGCCTAGAAGTCCAAACAGGTCGCGGTTTTGCGAGAAGCCCTCGTAGAGGGCCGGTTCGAATGGCACCCCAAAGACCACATAGCTAGATCTACTCCCTGAGCAAGATATGAGCCGGCTCATGTCACGGGTTGCCGGGTCTCAACGTGGCCTTGTTGCTCTGACAGCTCAGCCGTATGACTATAGCAGTCCATCGCAGGCGATTTAAGATGTCAATTAGATGGCTTGTCAGGGTGATGCTTACTCGTGATACCATTTTGGGCTCCTCAAACGGTCGTTTAGAGAGCTGGGAATACAGCATCAGCTGAATAAACAGTAAAAAATACGAACGTTATACAGATGAATTATGTCTTCGGTCAACGTACAAAGATTGTTTCCGCCTTGCTTGGAGTCCTGGCGGCAAGCCAAGCATATTCGCAGAATTTCGAAGCTGGGCGGAGCGGCTGGCAGCTCGAGCGTTTGTCGGAGAATTTCGTGCTTCTGCGGACAGACATCACTGCTCTGACTAATGGCAACCGATCAAGCCGACAGGGACTGCTCATATTCGCGTGCGAGCTTGGTGGACGTCGCATTCGGTTCCAAATTGGAAGTATCCCAAACAACCCCAGCATTTACGTTTCCTCTCAAGGTAGGGCTATCGTCCGTGGGTGGTTCCAGAACCAAAGCAAGCCGTCGCTACCTGTTTATCCAGCCGTCCAATTTTTTGAGGATGGGAGCTTCGAATTCAAGGAGACGGCAGGGTTCAGCGATTCCATCATGAAGGGAATGCTGGGCCTGCTCCGCAAGCTTCCATCCCGTCTTGAGGTTGTTCTCTTCAAAGGCACGGAGACCCAAGCGTTCCGACGGGGTGATGCGATGGAATTTAGCCTGCAGGGTCTCGATAGAAGCCTCGGGGATATCTATGGGTTTGAGGGCCTGTGCTTCCACTCGAATAACTGAGGCTGCCTACCTACAACAATACACCTCCCGAATGCTATTCATACCGAGGAAGTTCGCGTCTCGCCCAACGCGAAACAAGGAGGAAGGTCCCGCGTCGAAAACAATACGAGGGACGAATTATCAGGCCAACTGGGCGGGGGGCTCAGCGCAATCAACCAGCGGGCTCAACTCTGAACGAAGGAAACTCGGAGTTCACGTCAGTCTGCAACCTGCCATCAATTTTCGGGTTACATCATGGACTCTCTCGTCAGGTGTTTCCGGAGGGACAAAATCGGCGCGACAGCAACCGAGTACAGTCCTGTCTCCAGCATCACACCAATTGCGATCGTCGTAGCATTGACGCTGATCCCTGCTCCGTCGGAGTCTCTCTACGGGAAACATCTCGACAGGGTCGTGTCCATCAACAAGCGAAATGAGCGCGAGAGCGCCTCCGGCGCTACACGTAGAAGTTAGTAGCCGGCCCTTCTCAGGGTCAGACACCTTAGCACTAGTGGTGTTCATACCTGTTCCAGCGCAACCTGAGGCTTATGAGCGGCCTAGGCCACTTGGAGGATCCGGAACAAAATGGCCTATGCCGTTTGCCGAATCGACTCAGCAATCAGAGAGAGTCAGAATAAGGCAACACAAGGGCTAATGGTCTGACTTTCCCTAAACCAGATCGTGGAGCTTGTGCCGAGGCTGCGACGTCAGCAGCGCCATTCCATAGGTCAAGGATCAGACATCATGAAGTCTCTCGTGACACGTTTTGTAGACGATGAGTCCGGCGCAACCGCTATTGAATACGGCCTTATCGCCGGATTTGTCTCGATTGCTATCATCGCTGGGCTTACGGTTGCCGGGCCTAAGCTCACAATCATATTTAATACCATTGGAGAAAAGCTCACAGCTGCTGCTGCTGGTGCTGGCGGTGGTTCTGGTAGCGGTACCTAATACTGCCCCGACATGACGAGGGGAGACGCGAGGCTCTCCTCTCTTGTTCGGCCAATCCGACCAGGCAGTGCAAGTCAATCTTGTTCTAGAGTTCACTAATGTCTCTTTCCCTCGGCGCGTCTGCCGCCAGCCTCTATTTTGCCGCGGCCGTGCTGTGGGCGGCCATAGCCGACGTTGTGACGATGAAGATCCGGAACGAACTCGTTCTTGTTCTTCTCGCGGGCTATGTGATCCTGGCTCCGCTCGCCGGCATGGGCTGGGCGGATGTCGGATGGAGCGTCACTGGCGCTGCCAGCGTTCTCGCAGGCATGTTCGTTCTGTTCAGCTTCGGCTGGATCGGCGGTGGGGATGCGAAGTTCGCAGCCGTGATCGCGTTATGGCTCGGGGCGGATCAAGCTCTCGCCTTTGTTCTCTGCACAGCCTTGTTCGGTGGGATCCTGACGATTCTTCTCCTGCAGTTTCGCTTAAGCGTCCTACCTGCACAATGCCTATCCGTGTCATGGATTATGCGTCTGCATGCACCACAGACTGGCGTACCCTATGGTGTCGCAATCGCAGCGGCGGCGCTCTTCATTTTTCCGGATACCTACTGGATGAGAGCCCTAACCTGAAACGTGATTTCGCCATGACCTTAATTCCCTGACCAACTAAGGGCTCTCGATCATGCTTCGCGTCGCCATCCTTGTGGTCGCCCTCGGCGCCGGCGGCCTCGCTTCTTGGCTCGTGGTTTCCACCCGTTCGCCTCAACCCGCCGTCCCGGCGGCCGTGCCGGTCGTTCAGACCATGGCGGAGGTGCTGGTGGCTGCGAACGACCTCGTTCAGGGGCAAGCGCTCGACGAGAAAAGCCTCCGCTGGCAATCCTGGCCAAAAGAAGCGGTCACTACCGGGTTCATCAGCCGTGAGGCCAAGCCAGATGCGTTGACATCGCTCACTGGTGTACTGGTGCGCAGCCACTTCGTTTCCGGTGAGCCGATCCGGGAAGAGAAGCTGTCACGCGGCCCGGCCGGTATGCTCGCCGCGATGCTGCCATCCGGCAAGAGGGCCGTTGCAATTCGTGTCTCAGCGGAAAGCACGGCCGGCGGTTTTATTCTCCCTAACGACCGCGTGGATGTGATTCAGAACATCTCCAGCACATCGGCAGATGGCAGATCCGAACAAAGGAGCCGAACACTCTTGAGAAATGTTCGTGTCTTGGCGGTAGATCAGAGGGCCGATGAGACCAAAGGCCAGTTGGTGGTTGTCGGCAAGACAGCAACTCTGGAAGTAACTCCGGCCGATGCCGAAATCATCTCCGCGGCTCAGGCCGCCGGCACACTTTCTCTTGCTCTGCGCTCAATCGCAGACTTCAATGAAAAGCCGATCCTAGCCGATGATAACAGTGTCAATGTTCGTGTTTTCCGCTCCGGCAAACGAGAAGATGTTAACGTCCGACGAGAAGGCACGATGATCCAGTAGCCGACGGTAGCGGCTTGATTGCGACGGGTGAGCGTAAATGAACAGCTTTGTTTCGACTTCAAAGGCCGAGCGTCTCAATCCGGAAAGCTTTCCATGGCAGTCAGTCGCACAGCAGCTTGAAGCAGCAGGTGCGCTCGACAGTCGGCCGCGTCGAGAGGCAACGCGGATTCCATACATCGGCATTCAGGCCTTTTGTGACAGTCCGGATGTAGTGGCCGTCATTCAGAGCGCCGCCTCCGATCGCCTGATGTCGCGCGCCCACGTCACCGTTCGGGAAGGTGGCATTGCGGCCGCAACAGCTCTCTACCAAAATGAGCAGACGCCTCAGCTGATCGTGATCGAGAGCTGTTCGATACCCGAAACGTTCCTCGTAGAGATCGATAGCTTGGCCGAGGTGTGTGACGCCGGCACCAAAGTCATGGTGATCGGACATGTAAACGATGTGCATTTCTATCGCGAATTGATGAGACGCGGCATCAGTGATTATCTGCTTGCGCCCGTGGATCCCGTTTCGCTGATTGTAGCCATCTCGAGAATATACAGTGAGCCCACCTCCGGAAAGCTTGGTCAATGCTACGCGTTTGTTGGCGCAAAGGGCGGGGTTGGGTCTTCCACCGTTGCTCATAACGTCGGCTGGACCGTCGCCCGCCAAGCTGCCTCCGATGTCGTTCTTGCTGACATGGATTTGGCGTTCGGCACGGCGAGCCTTGACTTTAAACTGGATGCTGGGCAGGGCGTTGCCGAAGCTATCGACGACGCAGGGCGGCTGGACGAGGTACTGCTTGACCGGCTGTTAGCCAGATGTGGCGATCATTTCAGTTTGCTTCGTGCGCCAGGCACTCTGGAAAGATGTTATGATCTTGCAGAGAATGCAGTCAATCCGTTGATCGAGATTGCACAAGCAAGCGTGCCGTTTCTAATTCTCGACATGCCGCATGTGTGGAACGCATGGGCAAGAAACGTCCTCCTCAGCGCCGATGAGGTCATCATTACGGCGGCTCCAGATCTTCCTAACTTACGCAACGCCAAGAGTCTGGTGACCTTTCTGCGACAAGCACGCCCGCATGATCCGCCGCCGAAACTTATTCTCAACCAGGTCGGCATGCCAAAACGGCCGGAGATCAAGCCCGCCGAGTTTGCGAAGGCGCTGCAACTGGACCTTATGGCCTGTATTCCCTACGACCCACACCTTTTCGGAACTGCCTCCAACGTAGGCCAGATGGTAGCAGAAGTATCTGCCAAGGCGCCCGCTTCAAGGATATTTTCTGAAATCGCAGGCAGCATCGCAGCGCAGAAGCCGCATCGCCGCACAAGCCTGTTCAACATAGCTTCGATGATCAAGAAGATGACATTCAGCTCAAAAACCGCGTAACCGTCCGCATTTTGACAGAAGTTCAGTTTGCAGAAATGCGTAAATAGATTGAGGAGCCCCCGACATGTTCGGCAAGAGAAGCTTACCGAGCCAAACACTCGGTAATCTCCCGGTGCCTCAGCCGGCAGGCGCAGAGAAATCGGACCATGCCTCGGTTGAGGCACTTGGCAACGTCGTGTCGCCAAAGGTGCCGTCAGCGCGCGACCGCGGTGCTGGTGCACGGGCGGCGTCCTCACACATCACGGACGCCATTGCGGTCATACGCCCACAAACAGCGAAATCCGAAGAATACTATCTGCTGAAGGGACAGATTTTTGCAGCTCTGATCGAAGCCATCGACGTCTCGCAACTGGCCAAGATGGACTCTATTCAGGCTCGTGACGCAATCGGAGAAATCATTGCCGATATTGTGACTGCGAAAAAGATCGTCATGTCGATTGCTGAACAGGACGATCTATTACGCGACATCTGCAATGATATCCTCGGTTATGGGCCGCTGGAACCGCTGCTCGCTCGAGATGACATCGCCGATATTATGGTGAACGGCGCTGACACAGTTTACATCGAAGTCGCCGGTAGGGTGCAGAAGACAGATATCAAATTCCGCGACAATGGACAGTTGCTTCACATCTGCCAACGGATAGTGAGTCAAGTCGGACGCCGAGTCGATGAGTCAAGCCCAATCTGTGACGCGAGGCTCCCCGACGGGTCGCGTGTCAATGTCATTGCATTCCCGTTAGCCATTGATGGGCCAAGTCTGACTATCCGAAAGTTCAAGAAGGACAAACTGACCCTCGATCAACTCGTCAAGTTCGGGGCCATTTCGCCGGAAGGCGCAGAGATCCTGCGGATCATAGGACGCGTCCGGTGTAACGTGCTCATTTCTGGCGGCACTGGATCAGGAAAGACGACACTGCTCAACTGCCTGACTGCCTTTATCGAACAGACAGAGCGTGTGATCACGTGTGAGGACGCAGCAGAGCTTCAGTTGCAACAGCCGCATGTCGTTCGTCTTGAAACCCGCCCGCCTAATCTCGAAGGTGAGGGTCAGGTCACAATGCGCGACCTTGTCAAGAACTGCCTCCGCATGCGGCCTGAACGCATAATTGTAGGTGAGGTTCGCGGACCCGAGGCTTTCGATCTGCTCCAGGCGATGAATACCGGGCATGACGGATCAATGGGCACACTCCATTCCAACTCTCCGCGAGAGGCGCTTTCACGTTTGGAATCCATGATTACGATGGGTGGTTACACTCTACCGTCGAAGACAATTCGCGAAATGATTGTGTCGTCGGTTGATGTGATTATTCAGGCTGCGCGATTGAGAGACGGATCACGCAGGATCACACACATCACTGAAGTTCTCGGTCTCGAAGGCGATGTCATTACCACACAGGATCTGTTCTTGTACGACATCATGGGCGAAGACCCTCAGGGAAACGTCATAGGTCAGCACCGATCCACCGGAGTCGGTCGGCCGAAATTCTGGGAACGGGCACGGTACTACGGCGAGGAAAAGCGTCTTGCTTCAGCCCTCGATGCTGCCGAGAAGGTCGCATCCTAATGCCGGTTTAGGAAGTTGAACGATGCTGTCGCCCGAGTTTATTCCGGTTCTTGCCGCCGCACTCGCAGCCGTTTGTGTCGGCGGTGTCGCGATCTCCATGTTCTATGCGCGCGTAGGGCGACGCACGGAGGCTGATAAGCGGCTTGCAGCGATCGCCACATGGGATGGTCCGGTCGGCCGGGCCGTCGGCTCCGATGAAAGCAGCCGAAAGCGGTCAATTGAAATCACATTGCGTAACCTCGAGGAACAGCAGAAGGTCCGAAGGGGTGTTAAACCATCGCTCACAATCCGAATGCAGCAGGCGGGCCTGACCTGGAGCAAGAAGACCTATTTGCTTGCCTGTCTGGCGGCGGGCGCCCTCGCGCTTATGACTGCGCTTGCGGTTCTCGGTGTCAGCCCTTTGCCAGCCGTCGGATTTGGTCTCGCCGGTGGGCTCTTGCTGCCTCATTTCTACGTGAGCCGGCGCCGGGCTGCTCGTTTGAGAGATTTCACGAGTGACTTTCCCAATGCTGTGGACGTCATCGTGCGCGGTGTGAAAGCCGGATTACCACTCGTTGATTGCCTCAGGATCATTGCCTCCGAGGCAAAAGAGCCGGTGCGCAGTGAGTTTAAGGCGATCTTGGATGATCAGACCTTGGGCGTGCCAATGGATCAAGCCGTGCAACGGCTTCCAGAGCGTATCCCGATTGCCGAAGCCAGTTTCTTCGCCATTGTAATCTCTCTTCAAAGCCGCTCTGGCGGCAGCCTTTCGGAGGCTCTTGGAAACCTTTCCAGGGTTCTGCGTGAGCGCAAGAAAATGGCGGGAAAAATTCGGGCGATGAGCTCAGAGGCGAAAACTTCGGCCGCAATTATCGGAGCTCTGCCGGCTGTTGTCACCTGTATGCTGTATTTGACAGCGCCGGATTACATATCACTCCTATTTAACACCCTGATCGGTAAGGTCGTCGTTGCGGGCTCACTTATATGGATGGGCATGGGTATTCTGATGATGCGCAAAATGATCAATTTTGACTTCTGAGAGCTGCAATGGGTACCGCACTGCTCATTTACAATATGGACCTGCTCATCGCGCTGTCGGCGGGGATCTCGGCCTTTGCAGCGATTCTTGTGGTCTCGTGGCCCTACGTCGTCAGGGATCACTTGGCCGAGAGGATGGCCCAGGCCACCAGCGAGAGTGAACGCATTCGAGTGCGCGAGCGCAGCCGCCTGAATGCTCAGAACAAGCCAATCTCACTGCGAAGTGAGCCGAAGCGGCTTTACAAACTGATCGTCGATCGCCTCAATCTGGCCGGAACAGAAGACAGTATCACGGTCAAGAACCTGCGAATGGCCGGATACCGGGGCGAGGGACCTATTACAGCCTACCTTGCCATTCGTCAGCTGGCGCCTTTGGGCATGTTCGTTCTGGCGGTACTTTACGTCTTTGTGATTCTACATCTCGATTACCCGCTTTTTGTGAAACTGGCGATCGTAATGGCGGCGGCGAGTCTTGGCTATTACACTCCGCCGCTTTACGTGAAGAATAAGATTGCAAAGCGGCAGACCTCGATCCGCCGGTCGTGGCCGGACGCACTCGACCTTCTCCTTATTTGCGTCGAGAGCGGGATGGGGATTGAGGGCGCGTTTCGCAAGGTATCCAGCGAAATCGGGTCCCAGTCGGTCGAACTCGCGGAAGAACTGGTGCTCACAACGGCCGAGCTCTCCTACCTACAAGATCGTCGCAAAGCGTATGAGAATCTTGCCGAACGCACCGGCCTTGAAGGCGTCAAAGGCGTGGTCACTAGCCTTATCCAATCAGAGAAATACGGGACTGCGCTTAGTCAGTCGCTCCGCGTTCAGGCACAAGAGAACCGGGACATGCGGATGAGCGAGGCTGAAAAAAAGGCAGCCGCGCTACCGCCAAAACTCACGGTGCCGATGATCATATTTTTCCTGCCCGTTCTGTTCGCCGTGATTATCACACCGGCGGTGATCCAGTTCCTAAAGTTGTAGAGCTAGACCTCTGTACGCTCCAGCAGGCAAACCGAAAAAGCTGATCGGATTCAAACGTTCCCGCAAGCTAAGGGAAGCATGCCGATGCGGACAGGGGAATAGCCGCTTGATAGATCAGAACGTTCAACTGATAAGTCACGGTAGCGTTCACCCGCGTGCCACAGGCCGCCGTGGTGTCGGACGTAAATACGGGAGCGGGGTTCGGCGCGTAATAATACGTTGAGCCATCCGGGCAGCCCACTGAGATTGCTTGGCAGCGCGCGCTTTTCTCAACGGCAAAGTTGAGAGTTGCAACTGTCAATCCCAGTAACGACAGATGAAAGATGCCGATGAGAAGTGCCAGAAAAACGGGCGCGATCAGCGCAAACTCGATTGCTGTCGCGCCGCGCTGATCGTCGAGCACTGCCGTGGTTCGCCTTTGCTCCTGTGTCATAGCAATCGCATGAATGTTGACTTGCTGATGGTAGGGGCGAACAGTCGTCCGACCGTAAAGTCGAGAAACAGGGGCTTGTACTGGTAGGTGACATCAATCCGAATGTAGTCTCCCGGTTTCCCCGCTCGCGCCCCAGGAATTGTATTGCAATCAGTGGGTTTGTTGGCGAGTGGAATTCCTGCGTCCGGTATCAGAGCATTGGCGTTGTTGAGGCAATAATATGCCTCCGTCGGTGAATTGTCTCGCAACTTGACGCTGGTACCCAGCGTAGTGCTCGTGACCGCGGTTGCGACCGTATCGATCAGACTGGCGCATTGCGTTGTTGCGGGGAGTTCTTTCGTCGGGTCGCATGCCTTCCAAGCTGACTGCGCTCCGATCTGCGCCGCATTTTGCACTTGCATCACTATGTAAGCGTAACGAGCGACTTCGATTCCGTTGAGCAGGAGAATGCATAGAACTCCGGCAACGAGTGCGAACTCGATTCCTGCTACGCCGCGATGATCGTCCCGAAATGATTGCAAGCGTGCATCGATCCCGCCTCGACCGTCACTCACACTCGGAACCTGGTTGAGCCTCATGCTTCCTGACCTGCTTCAGCGGACATCTCACGAGTCATCTACAGGACCAATGCTCCACGTCCCGTCGGAGCGGTGCCGGTCGGCAAGTTGAGCCCTGCCTCGTCGCACGCCCCGTGCGCCATGATCGCACCTGTGCCATTGATAAGCAAATTGTCGACGACCAGGCCGAAACATGATTGGCCATTCGTTGCTTTGCTGATCGCGCCGCTCATTGTAACGCTGGAATGCGGGAGATAGACCATCCCTGATATCTTCCAAGTCGGGCTGTTGCCCGCTTCCGATATGTCGACCCCTTTCGTCAGGTTCGGATCCTGGTAGATGGCAATACCCTTCCACGGCCCTGTGGTCGGTGCGTTGAAGTCGAGTGTGCCATCACCGGTTGGAGAGTGGGTATAGCTGCCGTTGTCCCCTGTGAAAACGATGGTCAGGGCGGAGCCACTGCTGGTGCTCAAGGTGCGACCGTTGGGCTTCGTACCCGTATAAAGCTGACCGTTCCAGATGGTGAGGACCGCGCCCTCGGCGGGAGTTGTAATGGTGACATTGCTCGCGAGCACCAGATCGCCGCATACATTATAAACCCCTCCCAGCGCCAGTTCAGGCGGAGAGACCGTCCATGTGTTCTTTGAAGGGAAGCCTGGCTTGTTCATCTGCGGATAGACGCCCCCACACGGGTCAGCCGTGATATTCGTCCTCAACCCGACATAGGGATCAGCAAGCGGCGGCACATTCGACCGCTGGACCACGCCGCAACCGTCATTTGTGCCGGCCGCGTCGCCATAATCTGCGCCGAGATCGTTACCGTTGCAGCGGGCGCCGGCATTTGACATCACGTTGCAGCCCTTCAGCTCCGCCTTGGGAGCGCCGTTCGTGCCGAAGGCGATGCCGCTCGTCCCGAGAGCCAAAATACAATACTCCCGCGGCAGCAGGTCGAGACGCGCGATAGCCGACGCACTGAGTTCCGCCTGCGGCGTGGCCGAAATAGTCGCCGTGCCCCTATAACCGATCACCTGAGACAGGAACAACGGTACATAGCCGGTGATCTTCGCGCTGTAACAAGTAGCGCCACCGGAGGGGCAAGGCGCAGTGTTAGATGCCGTTACGGTGATGTTGTTGGTGCCGTCCACAAAGCCATATCGCGCGGCCGCGGCTTTTGCTTCGACCGCGTAGTTGGCAGTCCCGTTTGTAGCTGCAGCGATTGCCGCAGAATCAGCGGCGTTCTGCATTGAACGCTGGGTGAGATACCAATAGGAGACTTCAACGCTTAGCCCGGTCGCACCTATCAAGGCAGGCATCGCCAGAGCGGTCACCACAGCGACATTGCCGCTTCGGTCGCGCACGAATTCGATCAAGCGAGATCGGACCGCTTTATACATGGCACGGTCTAGAAGGAAACTTAGTGATCTCATTTTGCCCCTTCTACCGGTTATAAAGCACCGTCGTCTGCATTACGAGGCACAGCTCCGGTCGTAACGTCGATAGGACATCCACAGTCTTAGAGCCGAGTTTTTGAGGGACCCTGTATTGGAAAACAGAGTATCGCCTCAAGCAGAGCCAGGCATCATCACCGTACATTTACTTAAATTCTAGCATAAACCAATTCAGTCGAATGGACTAGTTCTCGTGAACGGGGAGCATTGCCAGGTCACGCAGGGTTTGATTTAACGCTGACTCTTGAAAAAAGATGGCCTTAGGCGACCGGGGGCGCTCAGCGCAAGATAACCGGCATTCCTTCGAGAACACCCGCCGGATGACGCGGATCGGCTCAAAGTGTTGTCATCTAGAGGCTCTCGGCCGTTTGATTGAGCTTTCGCACAAGCAAGACTCGACTTGGCATTTTCCAGTCGATCGTGTCTGCCTTCGCCCACCGGCGTCAGAGCATTGTCGCGATTGCGATAGGATCGACACGGTAAGCGGTGGTCAGCGGCGGTGCCTAATCAATGCCTGCTACGACACATATGGAGCTCAGCCAATTATAGTAGTTGGTTGGAACCGACAGGGAACATTGAGGTCTGCTTGGTTTAACAGAGACCACCTTTCTGGTTCATTCTACGCGCGCCGGCATTTCCAAGTGAGAAATTCGACATGAAGCAGGAAGTCGATGATGTAGAACCGGACGGGAGATTGCGGCAGCCGCTGCTACGCGATTGCGAACTCCCAAGTAACGGAGGATCGCCGCGACATGTACTTTGACAGTCCCCTCTCCGAGATTGAGAGCCGTAGCGATTTCCTTATTAGGTTTTCCTTGAACCAAAAGCTCGAGAACGTCCAGTTGGCGGGCGGTCAGCGGGCTTCGCACGCCTGCGTCGGCAAAGGCGGGCAGTTCCTTAAGACTGACAATCGGCTCGGGAATCTGCGGCTCGATCTCGGCTAGCGATGGGGGCACATAGATACCTCCATTAAGGACGAGACGGAGCGCCGCAGTCAGTTGCACAAGATTGAGCCCCTTTGGAATATATCCATGAACACCGGAGTCCATCGCTGAAAGTATGTTACGTCTGGAACTTGTCGCGGATGTAACAACGACTTTTGAGGCGGGGAAACTAGCCCGAAAAGTCCGTAGGCTGCCGGACGCTTTCAGGGCAGGGATGGCGAAGTCCAAGAGACACAAGCTTACTTCAGGACGATCGAGAAGACACGGCCGCACTTCGTCGAAAGCGCGAACCTCAATGACCTCAGAGAACCCCAAGTCACGCGTTAGCAAGGCACTGACAGCCATTCGGAAATAGACGTCGGCGTCAGCAATGATTGCGACATACGAAGCATTTAACACTGGAAGCCCCAAAACGCGAAGACATCGTTCATTACATCAATTTAGTTAAGTCGTGCCGCATGGGGCACGTTGCTTCTTATCAGCTTGAGGAGCTGTAGGTTTAGCCACAGTTCGCGACCAACCCGCCTCCTTGCACCCAATTCCAAATGCCTCCTTGGTACTATAGTTCTGCGAATGATTAAACTTTTCTAAAGAGCAAGGCATAGGGGCCAGCACAAAAGATAAGCTGAATATGTACCTATGCTGCCGGCGCCGGAAGATCTGATCCATGGAAAGTGTTTTCTATTATGAGTTCCTGGATGATGGCACATGTTCTAGGGCGGCTGCGGTGGCGCTTGGATTTACCGTAAGCGTCCGTTAACCATTTCTGAACATAACAGAGCCTGTAAACGGAAATTCAATGGCTTTCGCTTTGGGGGCAGAATGGCAGGGTCGAGAAGGGTGGTGGCGGCCATCATTGCCGTGCTTACATTCGAAGGCATATCGCTTGTTGCGCCTGGCACGCGCTTTATTGCCTCTGTGATGGCTCAGGCGGCCAACAGCACCGCTCCACGCGCAAAACTGCTCCGCGTCCGAGTAGCCGTGAATAAATCCCAGGCGCTTCGTCTCGAATATCCCTTTACCGACGTTCTCGTCGGCTCTGCGGAAATTGCAGATGTCATTCCTCTGAGCGACCAGAGCCTGTACATACTCGGCAAAAAGACTGGTACGACGAATGTTTCGGTACTTGATAATTCGAAACGCGTCATTGGCGTAGTGGATGTTGAAGTCGGTCCTGACACGGGTAGCGTCGCCGAGAAACTTGCCGCCGGTACGGGCGCTAGCGGCATCCGTGTCCGGAGCAGCGGTGACCAGGTCATCCTGGAAGGGACGGCAGTCGATGCGCCGACAGTTGATCGCGCAGTGGAGATCGCGAGAGCCAATTCGCCCGGTGGCGTCATCAATGCAACCCGAGTTGCCTCGCCCCAACAGGTGATGTTGAAGGTTCGTTTCGTCGAGGTCAATCGCAACGCCGGCCGTGAATTCGGCATCCGCTCAGACTATCTTGGCCAGACGCGAGCTGCTCGCATCGGACGCGGCAATCTGGCCGATCGAGAAGCGGGTATTCCTCTCGTTGACACACTCCTTGGCTCGACCGCTCCCTTTGCAACGATCCTCGCCCGTTTTGCCAACAACTCGCGAATGCTCGACGTCACGATCGACGCCCTTGAATCTAAAGGTCTCGTCCGCCGGCTCGCCGAGCCCAACTTGGTCGCTATGTCGGGCGATAGCGCAGAGTTCCGCGCCGGGGGCGAAATACCAATACCTGTCTCGTCCACCACCCAATCCGGCGTCCCGACAATCACGATCACTTACAAAGAGTTTGGTGTGAAACTCAATTTCACACCAACAGTCCTGACTAACGGCTTGATCAACCTGAGGCTTGAGCCGGAGGTCAGCGACGTGGACCCCACGGTGTCGATTTCCACTGGCGGCATTTCAATTCCGGGGCTGTCCGTGCGCCGGGCGAAAACGACTGTCGAACTTCGCGACGGCCAGAGCTTTGCATTGGCGGGTCTCCTTCAGAATGTTACCGAACGGAATATCGAGCAGTTCCCATGGTTGGGTTCGATCCCGGTCCTTGGAGCACTGTTTCGCAGTACGGAATTTCTCTCACGCGAAACGGAACTTGTGGTCATCGTAACTCCGCATCTGGTCAGACCAGCAAAACCCGGGGACATGATTGCAACGCCGCTCGACTCAACGCTTCCTTCCAATGACCTTGATCTGTTCATCAACGGAAAAACGGAAGTCGAAAAGCCGCGCGATCCGTCCACCTCCTCGCCGACCCAACAATGGATAATGGCGAACGGCGCGACAATCGGGGGACCGTTTGGACACATCATGTCCGAACCGACTACGGCGCCGGCGGGAGCCGCGCGACGGAGTGTTGCCCGACAAGCTCGGACTGGTCTTGTCACGGCGAAATACTAGTTCATTCGAAAAAGGAACTTCGACCGCGCCGATGGCCGGCCAGATGAGTAACTCTGTGGGCTCGATAGCGCGACGGGGAATGATACAATGATCGGAAGTGCAACGACTGCTCGCATGGTGCTTGTCGTTCTTATCGCGAACTACTGCCTGAGTGCATGCGGCGAGTACATCGATCGTAAGAACACGATCGCGTTTAGTGCTGGCAATGCGGTGCACACGAACGTTGTGACCCATGTCATCGATCCGTGGCCGGCAAATTCTCGGAATCGGTATTCTGCGACTGACGGGCAGCGGATGCAGCGTGCAATCGAGAACTATCGATGTGGAAAGACGGCTGAAGTTAGCAACAACGGCAACGGCAACGGAGGCGGAAGCAGCGCGGGTAGCGAAAGCAAGTCTTTGAACGGAAGCGGCGCGTGCTAGGTTCGTTCCAATCCTGATGGGTAGGATGTGTCCGGCGGGCAGTCACATGACGAGCGCTGGCCCACAAATCGTTCGCGTAAATCGTCCGAGGTTCGGAGTTTCCCTAGTCTTGTTGCCATTTGGCATCTTCCACTGCCAAATTGGTCTGATACTCATAACAATAATGATGCCGACGGGGCATGAAGCTGCTGTCGCGATATCCAGAGTGCTGGGCAATAATGTTACTTTATAATAAAATATTCCTGTTGGCAGCCGCCCTTGCACTTGCTGGGTGTCAATCGATGAACGGATCGGATCAGGCTGGCAAAGAGAGAGCCGTGAGCCAAGAGCAATACGTCGACACCGACCAGCCACAACAATTGGGCCGGGAGCAGTTTGCGCGTGGCAATTATGCGCTTGCCGAGCGATATTTCCAAGCCGCTGTCGAGCAGATGCCTCAGGACGGTGACTCCTGGATAGGGCTCGCCGCGAGTTACGATCAGCTCGGCCGGTTTGACCTCGCGGATCGAGCTTACGAGCAGGCTGTCAAAATCAAGGGGAATACTCCGCAGTTGTTGAACAACCGCGGCTATTCCTATTTGTTGCGAGGCGATGCGGCTCGCGCGGACATCCTGTTTCGGCAGGCACGGGCATCGAGCCCAAATAACCAAACGATCAATAACAACATTGCAATTTTGAAACGCACCCAAGTGAATCCGTGAGTGCTGGCCAGATTAAATCCTCCACATGCAGAGAGCGGGAGCGACGCACTTATTGTTTCTGAGAATGCCGCCGCAGCGGAGGTTTCCCAACCGGCGCCGCTTACTGATCTCCCGCAGTTGCCGAAATCTCAACCCTTAAATTGACAGCGTCGACCGGAACTCCAGAGAGTTGAGCGATCCGCTGGCGGGCCTCATTAAGAATTGTTTGCACTCCATGTGGAACGAGATTCTCAATTCTTCCACTTGCGAGCGACGTTTGCTCTATGTCCGTCCCTCTCGAAGCGCCGGGTGTTTCTGCCCTGCTGCCAAACAGGACGCCGCACTCCTTGCCATTGGACCACATCACATGCGCGCGAACAGGAGGACCTTTACTTGGTATATCAAGTTCAAATTCCATCGGGATCGAAGTGGGATGAGCTAATGAGATTTTGGCACCGGTTTCGGAAATATCCCTGACTGTGCATTCGATAACCGAGCAACGGTTGTTAAAAACTATGCGCCCGTTCAAAAGCGAGCGCCTACGCGTTGAGTTGCGCCTATCCACGCGATCCCTCCATCGCCGTCCATCCTGATCTGTAGCATCATTCGACAGATCTCTAAAAGATTGGGTGTTAGACAAAACATGTCTCCTGAGTGCGATTAATGCAGATTTCCACCAATTCGACCGTGTGGTGTAGTCTGAAATCGACCCTGCCGGACCCAACGAACTCACAGGGTGTTGTCATGTCTGGATGGCGCCCACTTGGCAATGTGATTGTTGATGCGTTTGGCCTTGCGGGTGGGTGCAGTCATGTCGGCACCGTCAGATTAACTGGTGGGTGACCCGATAGAGGCATATAGAGGGGATGAAGAAGGTCCGTCATCCTAGCGACGCCCGTCACGGCTTTCCGGCTGAAGTGATCAGCCATGCCGTCCGGTTATACTTTCTGTTTCCGCTTAGCCTAGGCAGTCATGATCGAGGAGATGCTCGCGGCCCCGGGGTATCCTGGTCAGCCAAGAGACGGTCGGGCAATGGTCACTGAAGTTCGGCCAAAGCTTTGCCCATCAGATACGCAGACGTCTTCCGGGCCGCGATGAAGGCGGTGGTGACCTGTGATCGATGGGCGTTGAGCCGATCCCAGACCACCAGCAGCGGCGTCCCGATTTTGCGCCTGAAGTACCGCAAGGCTGAGATCATGGTCGGGCTCGTGACGCTGGTGCGGACATGGCGGGCATACAGCCGCCCGTCCAGGGTGAACGCCACAATGCTCGACACCTCCCGCCGCTTGCTGAGGCGCCTCAGCCCCGAGGTCAGCCCACGCCGCGCCCAGGTGGTGCCCGGGAGCTGTGACCCGTCTCGTCCCAAAGAAGGAGCGTGCGGCCTTCCCGCTGGGCCTTCTTTTTACAACAACCCGGTCGCGCTTGGGCCAGACCGCGATCATAAGTTCGTCGCGCTCCTTGGCCCGTGTCGCCGGGCGCTGCACACTGAAGCCATGGGTCTTGAGCGGCCGCCCCAGGTAGTGTGGATGATAGCGTACCCCGAGCTCGGGCTCGATCACGGCGGCAATGCGCCCGAGGGTCCAGCGCTCGGTGGCAAAGCTCGCCGCTACCGCGCCTCCATCCAGCAGCCGACCAAGGCGGGCCCAGGCCTTCTCATCGAACCGCAGTGATCGTCAGGTCCTGGAGCGCGTGGCCAAGCCGCGCCGGCCCTGCTGGGAGAGCGTGGCAGCCCAACGAGAGACACTGGCGCGGCTGACCCCCAGCTGCCGGGCGATCTCAGCTTGGGAGAGCCGCCCTTGGCGCAACTGCCTCGCGGCCGCCAGCCGGCGCTCCTCCAACTGCTCCGGCGTCAGATGCGCCGGCCGCCACGCGTGGCCTTCCATCGCGCACCTCCTCACGAGGATCGACACCACCCTATGTTACACCACCTTCGTGAAGTTCATTCGGTGACTGTCTCAAGCTTGTTTGAGCTGTTTCAGCTGGTAGCTTTCTTGCGAATCGCTATCCTGAAAAGGGCAAACAAAAGCAGGAAACGTGCATGTCACCGGTAAGTAAGATCGAAGCTCTCGAGACGAAGATCAATCAGCTCGAAAAGGAGATCGAGTTCACTAAAGCGCTTCTCGATGGCAGCGAAATGTACACTCGCGACGCAGCGGGCTACGCGATCGCGCTCCTCGCTCGTTTCCTCCACGAAAAGCGAGTCATCAATGCGGGAGAGCTGCTAGCCTACGTCTCCGTATTCAAGGGCGACCCTCGGGACTGGGAGGATCACCAAGGCCATGTGGTCAACGGTTTCGCAGGCACGCTGGAATTTCAGATGATCTATCCAGAGGACTTCGAGTTGCAAGTTGGCAGAGCCTCCAACACATCTGAATAGTCCAGCGACCGGAAACCTGGTCGAGCTGTTCTGACGGCTTTGACATGCGAGTACAGGTGGGTTGCGCGCGATGTGCGAACAACCTGCCCTTTTTCTATGCTGCTTTCCGCCTTCCATCGTTCACTGCCGCGGGTCTTCTGAAATTCAGAGTCGACATGAAACACCTCTCAGACGACTTTGCTGAAGCCATCCGAGAGATTTGGTGACGGTGGCTTTAGGATTCTTCAACCCATGTTCAAGCTTTCATGGGATGCGTCAGGAACCGGGGAAGATGAGGCTTGCAATTAGCTTGGGTAGATCGTCTCGCCTTCTAGCATACTCCGCCGCTCGGATCGACCACGGCGCTCCCGTGCAAGCGCGAGATGCCGCTCAGCGTCAGCATTCAGCTTCTTGGCAGCATTTCGAAACAGTGTCCAGCTCGACCCGTTGAGCTGAAGATAGTGTTCTAGTAGTTCTTCGATGTAACGGTCGAACTTCTGCCACGTAAGCCCGTCGATGAATGCTGAGCTCAGCATCATGGCATAGATGACCTGCAGCATCTGGCGCGTGCCCTCCTGCTTCGGGTTACGCTCCATCGCTGCAAGCAGAAGACAGTAGAGCGGATGCTCATCGAGCCGTACAGCATAGCCAGACTGCACAAACGTCGGCATGTCCTTCGGGGCGATGCCGTGTGTGGGCTTCTCGGTCATAGTGGGATCCTTCATCGTTTGCGATTGGAACCCTTCCTCTTGATACCAGTAGGGCGGTGATGTCTCCATTCGCAGCACGTCATGGTTAAGATTCGGGTCAAAATGTGCTCCGTAGTTAATGCTTGGTGTCGGGACGAGTTGTGCATTGCGTATGCGGACCTTGATCACACGAGCTGCACGGTCTGATCATCGAGTGCAATCCTGTTGGGTCCATAGCTTACAACGGCCTGCCGCGTGAAGGGGATCACTCATTATCAACGTGTTTACGCCAAGAACGGCCACGGGGTATTCGAGAACGATAGCAAGCTAGTCAGCGTGCATCATGTTGTACTGAAAATCGGTCGGATTGTGAGCGCTTCGGACTTGATGAGGCCGCTATAGGATCATAGCCGGCAGGATCCTTAAGGTGGATAGCGTCGCCGCGCTCATGCGCAACGATTCGGGCAGGGCACACGAGAGTGATCAGCGGCCATGATGTCCGTACTGACGCGCCGAGCTGAGGTATCATCCTCGAAACCAGAGCTTGCCCGCGTGGCGGAACAAAGCCTTGGCTCGAGCGCCTGATCCCTTCGGCCGGAGGGATGGAAGCCGACGAACCTCCGCACCGCGCCGGCGAGACGCTCTTCGACCTGTTGGCGGGCATGCTCGTCGAGAAGGGCTCGAGCGTCCCTTCCCGCAGAACCGCAGCGAGCGGTGTGGCCCCAGCCTGGTGGACGGGAGCGCCCTGGCGTGGGACGAGTTCGCGATCCCCCAGCCGACCGAGGTGGAGGTGCGCTGGTGGGCACTCAGCTGTCCCACGCACACTATCGCGTCCAACATAGCCTCCGCCTCCTGCGGGGCCACCGATATCGACATCAGCGAGGAGGCGTTCTCGCCTTGCAGCGGCTGGTGAACGAGATGCTCGGGTGCACTGAGTTCCGTCGGGTCGGGCGCTATTCAAGGATTGTGCTGTTCAAATGACAAGGCCTTGAGGCCGAACGGGCCAACGCCGAGAGCGTCCCGAGCCGCTTGTTCCCGTTCTCGGCATTTGACGCCGACGGGCTACCGGTCAGGGGTGACTGCGGCGTGGAGATCCTCTTGCGGGGCAACCCGATCACGTTCTATGGCAACGATCACAAGACGATTTGCTGCCATTCCATCCTGTTGAAACCGTACTGTCAGGCGAAGGAGATCACTCGTTGCTCGCCGCGATAACCGTGGAATTCAAACGCCTCGAACGGTAGTTTGGCAAACCTCACTATAAGGTCGCGCTCCTCGTCCTTTGACGGGAGGTCCGGGCGGTAGCGGAACCCTCCCAGCAGGGAAGAGGTATTTTCGAAACGACCAAATTTGCCACGGCTCATGAGCGTCTTTCACTGCAGATCAGACGCGCATCCAAGCACTCTGTTCCTACGAAGAAATGAGCCTTCCTATGGGCGAGGGCGCTCTGACGCTTTAAGGGACGAACCAGAACCACAGTCTCTCGGCCGAAAGAGGTCCATGTCCTCTAGCGGGGCAAATTTACAGCGCTGCAACGCGCCTGCAGTCTCGACCAGGACGGGCCAAGTCGTGCTGGTTCGCTAGGGCTGCGCTGTGGAGCCGTGTTCGCGCGGGAGCAGCGGCATAGCAACTGGCCGAACGAGGGGCCATCGCCACTTCGTGTCAGAGATAGGTGGCTGACGTTCTCAATCAGCGCTAGGGAGCGAGCCGCTGCCAGAATTGTCTCAATTCCCTGTTCCGCTTCCCTATGCAGAAATAGGCCTGCTTTGGGAGGGGCCGGCTCGGCTCAGAGCAGGTCGAGCTGTGTTTCGGCCTCTGCCTCTGACCTTGCCGCACCCCGAATTCGCCCCTTCGGCCATCGCTTCGCGAACTCTATCCTGTCGAGACCCAAGAGCTCGCCCTTGTCAATAACAGCCTGACGCGTAAGGCCATCAACAATTATCTTTCCGATGCCCCCGGACACAGTGACGTCAGCGCGCCAAGGCATATCGTCAGACGTGACCACGTCCCACTCGTAGACAGTAATGGAAATGCCGCTCTCATACAGGATTGTCTCGCCCATCTCTGTTCCCTCCAAATTCGTCGAACAAAAGTCAGTATGCTTGAGATGAGGGGGTGGTCACGTGTTCAAATGGTCGATGGTTAACCGCAACCTTCTAGCCCAAGCCATCGGTTATAGGGCTTAGCTTGTGGTTCGATGATGCCGCAACAGCATTAGCGTTGCGAGTGGATGCGGTATTTTCTGGTTTCTAAGGGAGACCGCCCCCATCGAGATCGTCGCTCAGAGCGAGGTGGCCTCGGCTGCCGGGAAGATCGTTGGGGAGATCGTAGCGGAGGCAATGACATCAGATCGGTAGCAAGGGTGGCAAGGCAACGGTGAAATGAAGTCCTGGAGCGATCCAGACACGCCTGCTGTCCGCCCATTTGCGGACAATTTATTGACCTTGGCGGTTCTGTCCGTATATTGGCGGACTTGGGGCGGCAATGATCGCCACAGCTGAAGGGAAACCTCGTTACTCAGAATGGACACTCCTAAGCTCGACAATTGGCTCGACCGCGAGAACGCCGACCCGGTCTTCGTGCGAATGCGCGACATCGCCGACGACCAGCGCCCGCACCTGTTCGGCTTCGCCCCGGACACCTCTGAGATTGTGGGCCTCCACAACCAAGCGCTCGAAAGCATCAAAGCCGAGAACCGCTCTGAGGGCGCCCAGAAAGCAGCCAAGACCCGCATCAGGAACGCGGAGCGCGGGATCTCCCAAGTCGGCCTGAAGGGGACCTCGAAGCAGAAGCAGTGGGCCGCCGAACTGCGCATGAAGCTCACTGCTGGATTGTCGGACGAAGACCGCGAGCTCCTTTACGACCGGGTGGCACACGCGACGTGGTGGACCGACCGGCGCGACCTGCTGAATGATTTCACCCGTGTCGACCGCATCTCCGCTCACGCCCGCAACTACCGCAAGAAGTTGGCGGTCATCGAGGCGGCCCGAGCCGGCCTCAAGGCCGCCGTGGAGAAGGCGGGCTACCAGGACGGGCAGATTCTGCCTTGGCCTGTGAACGAGGCGATCACTGCGTTCAACGCTGCGACAGCGGCTGCGCGCAAGTACTTTGAGCCTAAGCGCTGAAAGAACCGACATGGACAATGAGACTCTGGCCCGCGCGGGCCAACTGCTTCTTGGTCCCGAGTGGCAGCGGCCTCTAGCCCGTCTCCTGGGGCCCCGCCATCCGCTCGGCGAGCGCAATAGCCTGGACCCCCGTCTGGTTCAAAGGTGGGCGTCAGGCGAGCGCACGGTCCCATCGTGGGTGTGGGGAGTGCTCGCGGAGATGCTGGAGAGGCAAGTGTCCGAGTACCAGCTTCGCGCCAATGAGTGCGAAGCGCTGTCGTACACGCTCTACGCGATGTTCGCAGTTGAGCAGGACCGGCACTCTGGCACTGAGAACAATTCATGACCGGACCCACTCGCCCGCTGCTCAGGTGGATGGGGTCTAAGTGGCGGCTCGCCCCTTGGGTCATCGCCAACCTGCCACCGCACGATCTCTACTGCGAGCCCTTCGGTGGCTCCGCCAGCGTGCTCATGCGCAAAGCGCGCTCAAAGATTGAGGTCCTCGGCGACCTTGATGACGAGCTCCTAAACCTGTACGCAATCGTCCGCGACCCTGTGCAGGCCGGCATGCTGCAGATGCTTTGCACTCTGACCCCGTTCAGTGCCGCCGAGTTCCGGCGCGCCCGAAAGTCAGCTGAAGGTCTGGACCCAGTAGAGCGGGCGCGAAGGCTCATCGTGAGGCAGGCGCTGCAGCACTCGCCTGACGTGCGGAAGGGTAAAGTCGGCACTGGTTTCCGGCGCTATACTGGCAACTCCCGGAACTCCCCCGCATTTGACTGGTCGACGTTCCCGAAGGTGATCGCCAACATGACGTCCAGGCTCCAGGGTGTGATCATCGAGCATGATGCGGCGATCAGCACGATTATGCGCCATGATCGCAGGGATGCATGCTTCTATGTTGACCCGCCGTACGTGCCTGAAACCAGGAAGGCGGCGCACCGCGGGTATGCCCACGAGATGGACCAAGCCGACCACAAGCGGCTGCTCGATTGCCTGCTCACCATCAAGGGCATGGCCGTTCTGTCGGGCTACAGCCATCCGCTCTATGACGAAACCCTGGTCGGATGGCGCCGGGTTACCCAGGAAACCAGCGACCACGCCCGGAACATACGCGAGGAGGTCCTCTGGATCTCGCCCAGAGCCGCCGCTGAGATCGACAAGTCAAGAAGGCAGATGGAGCTCTTCCCGGCCTGACCACGAGAAGCCCTGGCCCAAGCCGGGGCTTTCTTTTTTGCCTGGGCCGTCGCATTCCTGGGTCCATGACCGAGCAGCCCCAAGACAAGATTCGATACACCGCCGTCCCTCCGGACGAGCTCGAAGCGTTCCAGCGACTGTGCGAGGGCGTCTTCGGGCCGAGCTGGGTCAACCGGCTTGCCACATTCGCGCGCGTCGCGCACCGGACGGCACATCGGTGGTCCGTCGGCGAGCAGCGCGTGCCCGAGGGCGTCATCCGGGAAATCCAGGAGCAGCGCGACAGCCTCGCCGAGACCGCGTTCTGGCCGCGGCTGAACGAGCTCGTCGATGAGGTCGTGGCAAGGGGTGTGTCGCCTGTCGTCGTCGCTGCCTACGCCCGCGACCTCGCCGCCTCGCTCCGGCCCGAGCCGGAGACAGCTCCACAGGTATCGAAGGATTGATGTCTTAATCTTTAACCAAAATTAACCTTTTCGGTGTAGGGTCCTCGTTCGCGCAATCATCGGCGTAGGCCGTAGAGCGCGTTGGCAAAGAGAGACCGAAACATGACAGACGACCCGAAGAGGGGCCGCGTCGCGCGCCTGCGCCAGCGCCAAGCTGCATTCACCGAACGCTGCACCCGCCAATTCAGCCAGCCCACGCGCACCGAAGACCTGTATTGCGGGGCCGCGTGGATGGACCATTCCCCTGAGCTGGACGCCCAGGCGTGGTGCAAGATGGCTATCCCGCGGTTCACGACCTACGGCGTGCCGTTCGGCGTCCTCGCCCACCGGCTGCAGGCCTTCCATGACAACCCCACGGCTGCCACCGCGAAGGATGCGGCGCGCGAGGCGGAGCACATCTGCCACATGGATTTCGCGGAGTTTCCCGCCTCCGGGGTCGACCTAGTGCGGGAGGCGTACCAACGTCTCATGCTCTTCGCCTGGTGCGACGGTGACGAGCTTGCGGCGTGGCACGTCGCCCGGATCGCGTACGCGATGTCGAAGACGGCGACTGACGAGCTGACCCGGGCGTTGTGCCGGGCGACGATGCTCGACGCGATCCGCAATCCGACGCCGTACTACATAGACGGTGGGGGTGTTCGCGAGCGGGCGCATGCAGCAGCGCTGTTGGAAGACGCGGAGGCCGGGCTGCTGGCGTACGACCTCCTGCGAGCTCGGGTGCGGAATGAGGGCGCGGAAGCCCGCCGCAAGCGCGAGGCGCAGGGAGAGGTCCTGAAGGAGCTGCTGAGCAACCCGGCGGGCGCGGTCCAGACGGATGTCTACCAGATTGTCCTGGAGGACATCATGCCCGAGCCTGAGGTCGAGGAGCCGCCGCCTGGTCGCATCGTCCTGGGCTCGCTCAACCACCTGTCAAGCCATCGCGACAGCCCGCGCCAGCAGCACGAGCGCCATTCTAACGTGCCGCTGCGGTGCGTGCCGGCCCCGGACGCGTCCGCCATGGCCGATCGGCTGGTCGTCCGGTATCCCTGGGCTGAGGCCGCCATCCGGCGCCTCTGCGGCATGCTCGTCGGGCAGCGCCATGCGGCGTTCCGGAACCCCGTGCTGCTCCTTGGCAGCCAGGGCTGCGGCAAGACCGCGTTGATGCGCGCCGTCGGCGAAGCGATGGGCGTGCCGGTGACGGTTTTTGCCTGCGGCGGGGTCATGGACAATGGGTTCGCAGGCACCAGCCGCCAATTCTCCACGCACAGGCCAAGTGTTCCGGCTCAGTTGATGTTCAAGTCATCCACCGCGACCGTCCTTGTCGGCCTTGACGAGCTGGAGAAGAGCACACACGGCGGGCACAACGGCAGCGTGAGAGACGGCCTCCTTGGCATGATCGAGCCTTCCATGAAGGGCAAGCATTTCGATGTCTGCCTGGAGACGGATGTCGATCTTTCCCTGGTGTCGTTCTTCGCGACGGCGAACTCCGTCGAGCCCCTGCGTGGGCCGCTGTTGGATCGTTTCACGGTCATTCCGATCCCTGATCCCCGGCGTGAGGACCTCGATGTCATCGTGCGAGGCCTCCTGGACAGTCTGCGCCAGGAGAGCGGCCTCGATCCCCGCTTCATCGCGGACCTTGATCCGTCCGAGAGGGACGTTCTCAAGCGCGCCTGGCGGGGTGGTTCGATCCGTCCTCTCGCCCGCGCGGTCGAGCAGATCGTCACTTTGCGCAGCAGCCCCCGCTTGGCGCATTGATGGTGGCCCGGGATGAGCAATCTCTCGACGGCCATCGTGGCCGCGCTGGATCTTGGCGCCTCGTTCAAGGAGCACGACCCACGCCCGGCCGAGGCCGCCCAGGGCTTCTACGAGACCCTGGGCGCCGACCACTTGGACGCCCTCGTCGAGACCCTATGGCTCATCATCGAGCACCCGCGGGCAACGGCGACGCAAGTCCTGGAAGCCTGGCATTTGCTGCAGGTTCTCAAGAACATGCGGAGGCACCTGTGACCCGGGCCGATGTGTATTGGCATACACGGCTCCGACGCTGGAGCTTGCGCGTCGATGGGCGGGTCGCCGATCACCTGCCGGTCGTCGCCCTGGCCGGATGCCGGATGGTCGTGCGCGAGGCCGAGAGGCAGCGCTGCATCGCGCGGGGGCAAAGGTCCGTTCACGCATGGGTCCAAGGCCGCCTGATCACGCCCCCGCCGATCTTGGAGGCCTTCGTGCAGATCGGGTACAGCCCGTTCGTCTGCGGGGCCTTCACCGCCCGCCCAGGGTTCCTGCCCATCCACCAGGCCGACCTCGTAGTCTTCGCGCCCGACGGCAAAGCCTGGGCCCTTGTTCGAGACATGTCGCAGCTGGAGAATGACGCATGAGGTACGAGCGCTATCCCCTCGATCCGGATTGGAGGCCTCCGGCCAGAATGATGGCCGAAGCGCCGATCCTCAATGACTGGGAGATCCTGGCCGAGGGCGAGGACCTCCACCTGCGCGGCGTGGTCCTCAACAGCAAGGACCCTCGTTTCCCAGACGGCGCCCAGCTCACGACTGGCGTGATCCAAGCCCTCGACGAGAGCGAGGGCTGGGCAATTGGTTATCAGGGCGGCTACCGGCTCGGGGCCCCTCGGAATGGAGGCTACGATGCCTGAGAACACACGCATGAGCCCGGAGGCCTGGGACCGCCTCGTCGCCGGCTGGATCCCGTTCGACGTCGACCTGATGCGGGCGCCGATCTTGCACGATTGGTTTCCCACTTGGCGCCGCGGCGCCGTGGTCGTCGTCGGCCGGGTCTCGTACCATCACCAGATCGCCGACGGCACGGTGCTGCAGACCACCCCCGTGCTGCGGATGGCGGGGGATGAGACCTGGCTGCGGACCCGCCGCGAGTATTACCGGCTCGGCGCGAAGTTCGTGCGCAAGAGCGCGCAGGAGATCGCCGAGGCCGCCCTGGGCCCCCCGGCTCCGGGCTCGCTCGTCCCGGTCAGCGACCTGCCGCAGCCCGGGACGCCGCGCAACTACTTCCCGGAGCTCGGGCCCGATGGCGGCCTGCCGCCCGTCGAGGACGAGGACACGTCGCCGCGGTCGTAGCTGCGGACGCGTCCGCTGGCAATGCGGACGCGTCCAGACTCATAACCATGGCGTCCCAACGTGGAGGCCGCCATGTCCCTCGTAAAATGAATCGACAACCCGCCGCTCGTCCGTGAGGCTGCGCCGACGCTCTTCGTCTTAGTGCTCGCGATCATCACAAGCGCTTGCGCCGCACCGCTCTTCTGGTGATGTGGCAGACGTGGGGCGCACGTCTGCCACACGTCGGGCGCACACGAAAGCGACAACAGGAAATCGTCATGCGCGCCGCCATTCTCATGACTTTGTTATCGATCTCGGCATCCGCCGCGCAGGCGTGGGACGGGCCGGGCTGGTCGCCGTGGTCGCTCAGTGTTCAGGAGGTGCGCGATGGGATCAGCTACAACTCGTCAGTGAAATTCACCCGATCCGGGAAGGCTTGGCGCGTGGATGCGTCATGCACGGCACATGATCCCGCGAATGGTGCTTGGCTTACACAGCGAGGAACGGGTATCGCCCGGAAGTCCGAGAGCGGCCTCCGGGCCGACGTGAAGAACTTGGATGGTTTCTTCGTCAATCAGGAGAGCGTGATCTGGGGCACGATGTTGTGCGGCAGCGGCACCTACAACTTGGGCACCGGTGATTAGACCAACCAATCCTGCATCATCACCAACGAATAGACCAACGCGTCGTTGGTTAAATCGTTGGTGATGATGTCAGCTTCGTTGGGACTTCGGGATGCGTCCCTTGCGGCTGGAGCGCTGCGCGATCCCCCTTCTATGTCGCGACAGGATCTCACTGAGCGCGCGCTTGTTGATCGACCACTAATGCTCCACGGCCTCCTGCCAGCCGTACCCATCGACGATGAACGCGACCTTCTCGGGCGTCGGCCGCTTGTAGACGAGCTGGTCGACATGCATCAGAGACCCCGCAGCGGGACGCCCCAGGGCGGCCTCATGTCACTGCGTCCGTAGGTGAGGACGCGTCCGACGTATGTGCCTGCGCGCAAGGCCTTGGCGATCTCGGGCAGGATGGGTGAATCTTCGGGAAGGCGCGGCCCATCATCGGCGCAATGGACCGATGATGGGCCGCCATGGGGCCTCCATGGGGCCGGGATGGGACCCGCCATGGGTGCGAGGACCTCGGCCGGCTGGCCTGCTAAGTCATTGAAATCACGCCATGGAGCCCATCTCGGCCCATGGGATGCCGACGGGCCGAGATGGGCCGTGCCATGGGCGCATGGTCCGGGTTTCAGGCCTGGATGACGGTTCGGCCGGTCGGCACTCAAGGATCGGCGATCCCGTCCAGAAAACGACGAGGTCCGGGCCCCCGCGTCCGCTCCCGCGAGCCCCTGGAGCGCTATTTGAACGGGTCTCGGGTGCGGGACGGGCCCGGAGGCGTCCTGGCGTAACTGGGGGCTGCACGGGGCCTCCTGGCGCCTTCCAGTGGCCCGTTTCGGGCTTGCGCCCCAACCCGGGATCGCTCTGGCCGCGCATTCCGCGTAAACCATTGAACTGACTGACATTTTTAGCTTGGAGCAGCTTGTAATACCCGTCCGATGCGGCCACACTCGTCCACGCGGACGGGTAGAGGTGCCCTGTCCGCGCAAAGGACAGCGCAATGACACAGGCCTTCGATACGGCCGAGCCGCCGCTCGACCAGTACATGCAAGATCCCGACCCCGAGGTCCCGTTCACCGGCACGGGCGTCGGAACGGTCGCCTCCGCGGCCTCCCGCCCCGCATTGGTGCCCGACCTCGGCCTCCCCGATTGCCCATCGACGGCGACCAATCGGGACGAGCCAGCCGGGGAGGAGATCGGCCTCACCGACCTGCGGGACAGGCCCTTGACGTACCATTGGCGCGCCGACGAGCAGCTCCTGCCCGCCGCCGGGGCCCTGCCGACGGGCGACGCCAACTACAACGCCCTGATGAACGGCGTGGCCACCGAACTCGTGCGCGCGGCCGACATCGAGCCGCGGGTGTGGGTCAGCATCTCCCGCAACGAGACCAAGTACACGTGCTTGAAGGGGAAGGTCCCGCGCTGGGTCACGTATAGCCGCATGATGGTCGTCCTGGCCGATCTCGTGGGCCGCGGCCTGATCGAGGAGGACCGCGCCAACGCCGAGACCTCCCATTTCGAGGAATGGACCACCCCACAGGGCAAGAAGATGCGCGGGCGCCAGAGCCGCTACCGCGCCACCCCGGCCTTGTTGGCCGCGTTCCGGTCGGTGACCCGCTTCCACCACGAAGCCGGGGACAACGTCCTGCGCATGAAGGACGCCGACGGCAAGGCCGTGAACGCCTTCCGCGAGACCGACTACGTGCGCCGCCTGGCCGAGCCGGCCCGCCGCTACAACCAACTCATGTGCCGCCACGACGTCGAGCTCATGACGCAGGACGCCGACTGCAACCGCACCCGCATCGAGATCCCGCACCAGGGCAAGGACGGCAGGACCCACCTGCAGGTGCTGTGCCCGACCCCGACCGTAACCATCTTCAGGTCCTTCAGCCGCGGCCGCTGGACCAAGGGTGGCCGGTTCTATTGGTGGGGCCAAGGCCTGCCGAAGACCCTGCGGGCGCAGCTCCGCATCGACGGCCAGGCGGTGATTGAGCTGGATTACCGGGCCCTGCACCCCTCGATGCTCTACACCCTGCGCGGCCTCGCCATCCCGGCCGACTGCTACACGGTGCCCGGCGTGCCCGTCAGGGACGACGCGAAATCGGCCCTGGTGGTCATGATCTCGTCGAGCAGCCGTCAGGAGGCCGTCGAGGCCCTGCTGGCCAAGGCCGACGACAACAAGTACCCCTGGCGCCACGACCGCAAGGCGACCTGGGCCATCCTGAAGGCGATGGAGCGGGCGTATGCCCCCATCCTGGCCGACCTCTATCAGGACAAGGGGATCGACCTGATGTACCTCGACGGCCAGATGACCGCGTGGGTGCTGGCGCAGTGCGCCAAGCGCGACCTGCCCATCCTGCCTGTCCACGATTCCTACCTGTGCCGGGTCGCCGACGAGGCCGAGGTCCGGGCGCTCATGGCCACTGCGTGGTCCAGACACTTCGATGGCGCATGCCCGGTGATCACCCCAGAGCAGGCTCCCGCGAACATTGAAACGTTCGACAAGAAAAGTGACGCCTCTTCAACGAGTTCGAGGGAAAATCCGTTCCAAACCCTTCCCCCCTCTTCCTTCTCCCGGCTTCCCCTTTCTCTCCTTCTCCCGGTCTCGCCTGCTGCTGTAAAGGAGGAGACCTCGCACACTTGCTCCCAAGCGAAGCTCCTGGAGGCCCCTGGGCCTGTCGTGGAGACCTCCACCGTCGAGGATCGGGGACTGTCGCAGGTCTCCCCGAAAGGTGCCTCCCAGGGCCGCCTTAGGGGCCTGCCGGCCTGTCCGATCAAGCCCGTCTCCTCCGCCCCTGCCTCCAAGGCCGAGGCCCTGGACGACGACATCCCCCTGGATCCGGACTTCGTCTACGTCCCCGAGCCCCCGGAGCCCAAGGGCACGCCGTCGCCCGAGCTGCAGCTCATCCTCGACCGCCAGCGGGCCTTCTGCGCGGCAGGGCTCACGTCCGTCCGACCAACCTACCGCAAGCGGACGAAGGAGGAGCGCGAGCGCTGGCTGTGGGCCAAGAAGTCTTGACCTGAGGCCCGTACGACCCTCGCGTCGAGGTTGTCATAGGCATGGGGCCACGTTACCTTAAGGCTGTCATACGCTGTGACCTTGTTGTTTGCACCTCACTCAACATGCGAGCCCCGCCCTCGATGTCTCGGAGGCGGGGTTTCCCTTTCCAGCGCCGACCTCCTGATCCCGTTGTTCCTTTCCAGCCCGAGGGGGACAATGGGGAACACTCCAGGAGGCCCCCTGTGACATCGTCCGAGCGCAAGAAGAGTGACCGCGAGCGCAAGAGGCAGGAACGCAAGGCGCTCAAGGACGCCGGCGCCCCCACCCCGGGCGTGCTCGACCGCGCCCTCGTCAATGCCCTCGCTGAGGTCGTCAGCATCACCCTGGGGCACCGGGACCTCCGGCCCGAGGACGTCCTCAAGGCCGTCGTGAGCATCCAGGACATCCTGAAGGTGGCCAGGAGGGAGTTCTCGGAGCGCGGGCTCGACAAGGGGGGCTGCGATGCCGCGATGGTGGCCCGCCTGGTGCCCCTCTACGGTGCTCAGGGCCGTTCCCAGCCCCAGCCCGCCCAGGAGGCCATGGATGAGCCCGAGGACGATCCAGAGGCCTATCCAGATCCCGATCCGGGCCCGGACGCCGTCCAGCGCATGCTCGACGATCTGTCCTGGGCCCTTGAGACCGAGGATGTCTGAGTCCCGGTCTCCCGCCCATCGAGGCGGGATAGTCCGTTTCATCCCGAGTCCCCACAAATGCCGTCGTAAGGCCGGGTGACCATGGGCCATGGTCTCTCCCAGAGGGCATACGGCGCAAGGCGCCGCGTCTCGGGCAATGCGGTGAAGAAGGCCATCGAGAGCAGGCGCATCGCCGCGCCGCGGCGGTCCTGCTTGACGGGATCATCGATCCGGTCAAGGCCGACGCCCTCTGGCACAGCAACACCAACCCGGCCGTGCAGCGCGAGGGGCCCGCCGTGGCGGAGGGCGTGAAGGTCTCGAAGGCGAAGCACGCAAAGAGGGCGAAGGCCTCCCCGAAGGCAGCGCCCATGCCGGCCATGGACGAGGAACCCGGCGACGGCTACATGCCCTCGAACCTGAGTGATGGCGAGATCTTCCCGCTGCCGGAGGGCGAGCTCTCGTACGAGGGAATGTTCTGACGAACGAGGCGACATGCCGTTCTTGGGAAAGCGTTACTTTCCCCTCGGGACACGTCCGAATTTCGCGCCGGAGCCGTGGACGTGTCGTCCATGGAAAAACGTGACAATCAATAGGAGTAACGGGGGGACGCCCCTCGACCAGGGCAAGGTTGCCGTGGACGTGTCTTCAGAAAGCCAAGATAAATCTTCAGTCCAGAGGTCTCCTCGCATTGATCTCGCGCAACATGCCCGGGGTTGCTTGGCGATGGTCACAGCCGGACCGTCCGCAGCCGGATCGCGTTGCCGATCACGCTTACCGACGACAGCGCCATCGCCGCGGCCGCGATGATCGGCGAAAGCAGGATGCCGAAGAACGGGTATAGCACGCCCGCCGCCACCGGCACGCCGAGGGCGTTGTAGATGAAGGCGAAGAACAGGTTCTGGCGGATATTGCGCATGGTCGCCTGCGACAGCCGCCGGGCGCGCACGATGCCGGTGAGATCGCCCTTCAGAAGGGTAACGCCCGCACTCTCCATCGCCACGTCGGTGCCGGTGCCCATCGCGATGCCGACATCCGCCGCTGCCAGCGCCGGCGCGTCGTTGACGCCGTCGCCCGCCATCGCCACCACGCGGCCCTCGCGCTTGAACTTCTCGACCACGGCGCTCTTCTGCTCCGGCAACACCTCCGCCTCCACTTCGTCAATCCGCAGCTGGCGCCCCACCGCCTCGGCGGTCGTGCGGTTGTCGCCGGTCAGCATCACGACCCGGATCCCTTCCTCCTTCAGGGCGGCCAAGGCCTCAGGGGTCGTCGCCTTCACCGGGTCGGCGATGGCCAGGATGCCGGCGGGCCGGCCGTCGACGCCGGCGAAGATCGCTGTCGCCCCGTCACGGCGAAGGTCGTCGGCCGCCTTGGCGAGCGGGGCCACGTCGACGCCATGCTCGGCCAGGAACCTGGCGTTGCCGAGCACGACGGTCCGGCCCTCGACGGTGCCGAGCGCGCCCTTGCCGGTGGGCGAGTCGAACCCGCTCACGGGTGCGGTTGCCACGCCCTTGCCTTCCGCGGCCGCGACGATGGCGATGGCGAGCGGATGCTCGCTCGGACGTTCGACGCTGGCGGCGAGGCGCAGGACCCCGGTCTCGGTGAACCCTTCCGCCGGCACGATGGCCGTCACCGCCGGCTTGCCCTCGGTGAGCGTGCCGGTCTTGTCGACGACCAGCGTGTCGACCTTTTCCATGTGCTCCAGCGCCTCGGCGTTCTTGATCAGCACGCCGGCTCCGGCGCCGCGGCCGACGCCGACCATGATCGACATCGGCGTGGCGAGGCCGAGGGCGCAGGGGCAGGCGATGATCAGCACCGACACCGCCGCGACCAGGCCGAAGGCGAGCCGGGGCTCCGGCCCCCAGATCCCCCACGCCGCGAAGGCCAGCAGCGCCACAGCGATGACCGCCGGCACGAAGTAGCCGGAGACCTGGTCGGCCAGTCGCTGGATCGGGGCGCGGCTGCGCTGGGCCTGGGCCACGAGCTGGACGATCTGCGACAGCATCGTGTCCCGGCCGACTTTCTCGGCCTCGATGACGAGGCCGCCGGACTGGTTCATGGTGCCGCCGATGGCCTTAGCGCCAACCTCCTTGGTAACCGGCATCGACTCGCCCGTGACCATCGACTCATCGACGGAACTGCGCCCCTCGACGACGATGCCGTCGACTGGCACCTTCTCGCCGGGACGCACCCGCAGGCGGTTGCCGACCTGCACGGTGTCGAGCTGAACCTCCTCCTCGCTGCCGTCGTCCCGGATGAGCCGTGCGGTCTTGGGCGCCAGGTCGAGCAGGGCCCGGATGGCGCCGCTGGTGCTCTCGCGGGCGCGCAGTTCGAGCACCTGCCCGAGGAGCACCAGCACCGTGATCACCGCCGCAGCCTCGAAGTACACCGCGACCGAGCCGTCGTGGCCGCGAAACGCCGCCGGGAAGATGCCGGGCGCGAGCGTCGCGACCACGCTGTAGAGCCAGGCGACCCCGGTGCCCATGGCGATCAGCGTGAACATGTTGAGGCTGCGGTTCCTGATCGAGGCCCAGCCGCGCTCGAAGAAGGGCCAGCCGGCCCAGAGCACGACGGGCGTCGCGAGGGCGAGCTGGATCCAGTTGGAGGTCGCGCGCGGGATCAGATGGTCGAGCCCGGTGAGATGCGCCCCCATCTCCAGCGCGAACACGGGTAGGGTCAGGGCGAGGCCGATCCAGAACCGGCGCTTCATGTCGATGAGCTCGGCGTTCGGCGTCGCCTCGGCGCTCACGAGTACCGGCTCCAGGGCCATGCCGCAGATCGGGCAGGAGCCCGGGCCGACCTGGCGGATCTCGGGATGCATCGGGCAGGTATAGATCGTGCCCTCGGGCACGGGCTCGGCCTTCCGGGACGCCGTCGGCTGGACGTACTTCGCAGGCTCCGCCATGAACTTCGATTGGCAACCGGATGAGCAGAAATAGTACGGCTTGCCCTCGTACTGGGCCCGGTGGGTGGTGGTGTGCGGATCGACCATCATCCCGCAGACCGGATCCTTCACCTTCCCGGCATCGGCTTCGGGTTCAGGATGATGCCCGTGACCATGCCCGTGATGGGCATGATGATGCTCATGTCCCTCGTGTAAATGTCCTTCGACGGTACGATCCCCGGTCATGGCTCACCTCGCGTTCCTATGCAGGAATGAATGCTCGGCCTTTCCATGATGGCAAGGTCAAGGGTCGGAGCTCGGCTTACGCGCACCCGCGCACGGGGCGTCGACCCGTGGCGCTGTGAGGTCGGCAACTCCGCACCCTCGTCACGGCCACCCGAGGCCGTTCACCACAGGCGGTCAGTTGTGCCCGCTCCCATGATGTCCATGGGATCCTCCGTAACCCCGAAGCTCGCCGTAGCGACGGATCTGCTCGGGCGAGAGAACCTCCAGGGTGGAAAGGTGATAGCGCAGGTGGGCCCCACGGAGTGCGCCCTGGCTCACCCCGATGTCGGCCGTGGCGGCCTGCAGGCTCGCCGGAGTGACCGACTTGGTGGCGAACTGCCGGTCGAGGTCGGTCTCCTGCGCGATCAGGCGCTCGCCGAGCGGTATCGTCTCCGCCTTCATGGCCGCATGGAGCTCCTCGACGTGGGCGCGTTGCTCCGCACTCGGTCCGAGCCGTTCGCCGAGCTCCAGGACATGCACCGGGCCGGGATAGCCGTTGAGTTCCGCCGGCAGCGCCAAGCCCATGCCGCGCCCTGCGCGAAGGTCGGCGATCTGCTGTTCGGACAACGCCTTGACCGTCCGCGTCTCCAGTCCGGAATAGGGCCAGGCGGGAGCATGCTGGGCCTGGGCGGCACCGGCGGCAACGAGCGCTGCGGTAAGAGCGAGCAAGAGACGTGTCATCGGTGATCTCCTTTGGAAGCTCAGGTCAGAGCAGGCGCGCGCCCTCGTAACGGGCGAAGGTCCCGCGGCCTGCCGGTCCGAACAGGACTACTTCGTAGGTCTCCGGCGCCATGCCTTCCATTTCCATGCCGGGAGAACCCATCGGCATGCCGGCGACGGCGAGACCCTTGCCTGCCGGCTTCTCGGCGAGAAGTCGCTTGATCGCGTCGGCCGGCACGTGACCCTCGATGACGTAGCCGCCGATCTCGGCGGTGTGGCAGGAGGCAAGATCATCCGGCACGCCCAGGCGCACCTTCACGCGGTTGATCTCGGACGTCTCGATCACGTCAGCGGAGAAGCCCGCCCGGCGCAGGTGGTCGACCCAGCCCGTGCAGCAGCCGCAGCTCGGATCCTTGCTGACGACAATCTTTGGAAGAGGCTGGGCCTGCAGGGCGCTGGAATTCGCGAGCAGGGCGCCTGCCGCGAGGCCGGTGACGAGGCTGCGCCGGGTCATGTGCATCGTGTTCATGGGAGTGCCTTTCCT
Source organism: Microvirga terrae (assembly GCF_013307435.2). Classification (NCBI taxonomy): domain Bacteria; kingdom Pseudomonadati; phylum Pseudomonadota; class Alphaproteobacteria; order Hyphomicrobiales; family Methylobacteriaceae; genus Microvirga; species Microvirga terrae. The sequence goes on along the minus strand of NZ_CP102845.1, from coordinate 3,945,915 downwards.
TCCAGCTCCTTCCATCGAACGCTGAAGGCAGCGCCGGATGGCAAGGGCAGATGTCGCGTGGCCGTGCCGCTGGTCGGCACGGCCACACGGATCGTTGCCCGTCCGCTACTTGCCGTTCTTCTTCAGCCAGTCCTGCATCTCGGCGATCTCCTTCTCCTGATCGTCAACGATCTTCTGGGCCATTCGCTTCGTCTCGGGATCTTTGGCGTGCTTCAGGGCGACCTTCGCCATCTCGACGGCGCCCTGGTGGTGCGGGATCATGTGGGTGCGGAAGTCCACGTCTGCATTCCCGGTGTAGGGCACGTGCATGTTGCGCATCATCTGCATGTCCGCCGCCTTGAAGTCCTTCGTCGAGGCCGGATCGTTCGCCGACGGCATCATGTCCTGCATCATCTTCTGCATCGCCGCCGGGTCCATGTTGCCCATGGGCATGGCGCCGGGCATCGGCATGCTGCCATGGCCCTGGTGTGAGGTCTGCGCGTACGCCACGCCGGCCATGGCGGTGATCGCGAGGGCGGCGATGGTCTTGGTGATGGTCTTCATCGTCTTTCTCCTTGGCGTGAGGGAAGGTCAGTTGTTGACGAAGCGGGCCTGGACGGCGTGGCCGTCTGCCATGGTGGCCGAGACGACCACGCGCGCGCCCGATCCGAGCGGCTGGGCGAGTGCGCCGACGAGCTTGTTGGGCTCGGCCGGCTGGAGCGGGACGGTCGCCGTCTTGCCGCCGTCCTGCACGATGGCGCGGGCGTTCTTCGTGCCCGCGGACGCCAGCGGCTTATCGTCTGCCTCGGTGAGGAAGAGGACGAGCTCGGAGCCCTTGGCGACCATCTCGACGTGATGGCCGGTGCTGTCGACGACGGGGCCGCCGTTCGGGCCCTTGGCCATCTCGTGGGCGGCTGCCGTGAAGGGAGTGGCTGCGATGGCAAGGGCGAGGACGAGATGCTTCATGATGGTTCTCCTTGTGTCGTGGATCAGAAGGCTTCCGCCGGGGTGAGGCCGCCGGCGCGGCCCTCGCGGCTGGCCTGGATACGCTCCAGTGGCTTCTTGCCGAAGGTCAGGAACAGGACCGGGGTGAGGAAGGTGTCAATCAGCGTCGCCGAAATCAGCCCGCCGAAGATCGTGACCGCCACCGGGTGCAGGATCTCGCGCCCGGGCTCGTCCGCCCCGATCAGGAGCGGGATGAGCGCGAGGCCAGCGGAGAGCGCCGTCATCAGCACCGGGGTGAGCCGCTCCAGGCTGCCGCGGATGACGAGGTCCTTGCCGAACTGCTCGCCCTCATAGAGCGCGAGGTTGATGTAGTGCGAGACCTTCAGGATGCCGTTGCGTGCCGAGATGCCGGCCAGCGTGATGAAGCCGATCATCGACGCGACCGACAGAGGCTGCCCGGCGATGTTGAGCGCGATCACGCTGCCGATGAGCGCCAGCGGGATGTTGCCCATGATGATCAGCGCCAGGGCCGGCGACTGGTAGCGGCTGTAGAGCACGACGAAAATCATCGCGAGCGACAGGAGCGACAGCGCCCCGATCCGAAGCGTGGCCTCCTCCTGCGCCTGGAAGGTGCCCTCCAGGCGGGTGACGTAGCCCTGCGGCCACTGCGTCTCCCCGGTGATGCGGCGGATGTCGGCGATGATCGCCACCATGTCGCGCTTGCCGTCGGTGTTGCCCAGGACCGCGATCCGGCGCTGGCCGTTCTCGCGCAGGACCTGGTTCGGCCCGTCCGTCTCCTGGACCGCCGCGATCATGCGCAGCGGCACGTGGCCGGTCGGCGTGGCGATGAGCAGGTCGCCGAGGCCGGTGGTGGAGCGGTCCTGGTCGGACAGGCGCATCACCACGTCGAAGCGGCGGTTGCCCTCGACGATCTGCGAGACCGTGCGCCCGTTCGACATCGTCTCCAAACCTTGCGTCACCGTCGCCGGCGTCAGGCCGTAGAGGGCGGCCTTCTCGTAGTCGACGTCGATCCGCAGCTGCGGGATGCGAACCTGCTTCTCGACCTGGAGGTCGACGAGTCCCTCGACGCCAGAGAGCCGCTCGCGCAGGCCTTCCGCCAGGGTGCGCAGGGTGTCGACGTCCTCGCCGTAGATCTTCAGCGCGATCTCGGCCCGCACGCCCGAGAGCATGTGGTCGAGACGGTGCGAGATCGGCTGGCCCACGTTGAGCGTCGCCGGCAGGACGGCCAGACGGGCGCGGATGTCGCCCATCACCTCCTCCTTCGAGCGCTCCGACCGCTTCAGGTCGACGTCGATCTCGGAGGAGTGCACGCCCTCGGCATGCTCGTCGAGCTCGGCGCGCCCCGTGCGGCGTCCGACCGAGATCACCTCGGGCACGTCCTTGATCAGGCCTTCCGCCACGAGCCCGAGCCTGTGGCTCTCGGCCAGGGCGATGCCCGGGTTGTAGCCGAGGCTGATCGTGAGCGTGCCCTCGTTGAACGGCGGCAGGAAGGCCCGCGGCAGCTGCGTCGCCCCGTAAGCTGCCAGGCCGACACCCAGCAGCACGGTCGTGAAGAGGGCCCCGCGGTGCCCGAAGGCCCAGCGCAGCAGGGCGGCGTTGCCGCGCTTGAGGTGCCGCACCACGAAGCTGTCGTGCTCGTGGCCCTTCACCCGCCCGGAGAGCAGGTAATAGGCCAGCACCGGCGTCACGGTGATCGAGGTGACGAGCGAGGCCAGGATCGACACGATGTAGGCTACGCCGAGCGGGGCGAAGAGACGCCCCTCGATGCCCGACAGCGCGAAGAGCGGGATGAACACCAGGATGATGATCATCGTGGCGTAGACGATGCCGGAGCGGACCTCCTGGGAGGCGGCCGCGATCACCTCCAGCACCGGCCGCGGCTCGGGCAGTTCCCGGTTCTCCTTCAGCCGGCGCAGGATGTTCTCGACGTCGACCACGGCATCGTCGACGAGCTCGCCGATGGCGATGGCCAGGCCGCCCAGCGTCATCGTGTTGATGGTGAGCCCGAAGGCGTTGAAGACGAGCACGGTCACGAGGATCGAGATCGGGATCGCGGTGAGCGAGATCACGATCGCCCGCACGTTCATCAGGAACAGGATCAGGATCACCGCCACGACGGCTGCCGCCTCCAGCAGCACGCGCTTCACGTTGTCGACCGAGGTCTCAATGAAGGTGGCTTGCCGGAACTGCAGGTTCGTGGCCGACACGCCCTGCGGCAGCGTCTTCTGGATCTCGGCTAGCGCGGCTTCGATCTTGCCGGTGAGGTCGACCGTGTCGGCGCCGGGCTGCTTCTGGATCGACACGATCACGGCGGGTTTGCCCTGGAAGCCGGCATCGCCGCGCTTCACCCGCGGGGCGAAGTCGACCTGGGCCACCTGGTGCAGGAACACCGGCTGACCCTGCTTGTGGACCACCACCGTGTTGCGCAGGTCCTCCAGCCGTTTTGTGACGCCCACGTTGCGGATCAGGTACTCGCGCCCGTGCTGGTCGACGAAGCCGCCGCCGGTGTTGGTGCCGAAGCGGGTGACCCCGGCCTCGATCTGCTCGTGGGTGACGTCGAGCGCCTGCAGGGCCGCGATGTTCGGCACGATGCGGTACTGCCGGACCTCGCCGCCGATGGGGATGACCTGGGCGACGCCCGCGATGGTGAGGAGCTGCGGCCGGATGATGAAGTCGGCGATCTCGCGCACCTCCATCGGCGAGACCGTGTCGCTGGTCACCGCGACCAGCATGATCTCGCCCATGATCGAGGTCACCGGTCCCATCTGCGGGGTGACGCCGGTCGGGAGCTGCTCGCCCACGAGCGCCAGGCGCTCGGCGACGAGCTGGCGCGAGCGGTAGATGTCGGTGCTCCAGTCGAACTCGACGTAGACGATGGACAGGCCGACACCGGAGACGGACCGGACGCGCCTGACGCCCGGCATGCCGTTCATCGCGGTCTCCAGCGGGTAGGTGACGAGCTGCTCCACCTCCTGCGGCGCGAGGCCCTCGGCCTCGGTCATCAGGGTGACGGTCGGCCGGTTGAGGTCGGGGAACACGTCCACGGGCACGCGCGGCAGGATCCACGAGCCGTAGGCGACGAGGACGAGCGCCGCCGCGATGACGAACAGCCGGTTCTTGAGGCTGTTGCTGACGAGGAAATTGAACATCGCCGCCTCACCGGATCTGGTTGATGAGCTCGGAGCCGCGGATCACGATCCGCTCGCCCTCGGCGACGCCGGCCCGGATCAAGAGCCGGGTGGCATCAAAGGGCTCAGTCCGCACCGGCCGCGCCTCGAACCGCTCGGGATCCGTGTGGCGCCACACCACCGCCTCGCCGTTGGCGCCGCGCACGACCGCGTCCCGGGGCATGATGATGTCCCTGACGGAGGCCCCGTTCTGCGCGAACACGGAGACCGGCGAGCCGACGGACAGGTTGGCCGGCGGGTTCTCGACGGCGAACTGCACCACGTTGGCCTGCTGCTGCATCGCCTTGCTGAAGCCCTGGAAGGCAAGCTTCAGGGGCGTGCCGTCGACGGCGGTGGCGCTGGCGCCGGTGACCTTGGCGGGATCGATCTCGCCGTAGACGAGCGCCTCCACCCAGAGACCCTTAGGGTCGACGATCTGGAAGATCACGTCCTGGGACGCGACGACCTGGCCGGGGACGACGCGGGCCGCAGCAATGGTGCCGTCGATGGGGGCCAGCAGGACCTCGGGCTCGATGCGGGTCTGGCGCACGATCTCGCGGCGGCGGCGCAGGCCCTCCAGCTCGGTCTCGGCGTCGGTGACTTGGCTCGGCGGGGCGACGCCACGATCCGAGAGCTGGCGCACGCGCTTGAGCTTGGTCTCGGCGACCGCGATCTCCTGCTCGATCTCGCCAACGCGCTCGGACAGCGTGGTGCGGTCCGCCTGGGGCACAGCTTGCTCAACCAGGGCCAGCACATCGCCCTTCCTGACCGCCTGCCCGAGGCGGGGGAGCCCCTTCTCCGGAGCCATGATGCGCCCGCCGTTGATGCTCTGCACGAGGCCGGAGCGGTTCGGGTCGGCGATGACCCGTCCGATCAGGCTCACGGCCTTCTGCGCCTCTTCCGGCTTTGAGACGGTCGTCCGCACATTGAGCAGGCGCTGGCTCGGCTTGGGTACGAACACCGTGCCATCCGGCAGCCGGCGGGGGGTGTCACCGGCCGGAAGGGCAGCCTTGGCGGCCTCCGCCCCATGGTCGTGTCCTTCATGGGCGAAGGCGTAGGCCGTCGAGACGACCAGCACAACCAGCGCTAGGCCCGCCACCGGCACTAGCTTCCTCCGGCTCCGGGCCACAAGACCAAGCAGGAAACCGAGCGCGAGCGCGACGCCGGCGATCACGTAGGGCGTGGCGACCTCGATGCTGCCGAGCCGAACGGTTGGCGTGTTTTGCAAGACCTGAAGCGGCGAGGCCCGCCCCGGGGCGGGAGCCGCGGCAACAGGCTTGCCCGGCAGCTGGAGGGTGCCGATCAGCAGGTCGTCGCCACTTGGCGCGGTGACGGCGAAGATGAGCTCCAGCGGGCCTTCGCCCGCAAACTTGGCCGACGTCACCGTGTAGGTGCCATCAGTTGCGGCCTCGGCCCAGACCTCTTCGTCGCCACCGACGGTCACGGCGATCTTGGCGTCGGTCACGGGCTCGTTCGAAGCGAAGCGGTCGAGATAGATCCCGAGGCGGTCGCCGCGGAGGACGCCGACGAGCTCGTAGGCATCCGACTGGGCGCTGACCCGCGGATTGTTGGTGGTGACCGCGGCCGGCGGCGGGGCGCCGTGGTCATGCCCCTCATGGGCGAGAGCGGTCGCCGCGATGGTGGTCAGAAGGCCCAGGCCGGTCAGCATGGCCTGGAGGCGGCGCAGGGCGCCGTTGGAACGGGTAAACATGGGGAAGGTCCCGGATCACAAGCACATCGTCGGGAGCGACGCGGCTTTAAGCCGGTCGCTCGGTTACGCGATGCTGGGGGTTCGTGGCGGGCGCTTGAGACCGTCGAGGCTAAGGCCCGAGCCGTTCTGGGACGTGGGCAGGAGCGCGACCGCAATGCCCATCGGCGCGGAGATCGCATCCAGGCCCAACGGGGCCATGGCGACCGGGCAGGCGCTGGTGCAGCAGGGGCCCTTGGGGCCTGCTTTGGCCTGCTGGTCGTCGGGAGCGCTCTCGTCCACCGCATCGGCCTGGTCATGGTGATGGGCCACCCCGTCGCCGTGATCGTGCGCCACTTGGTGGACATGCCCCGCGGCCCCATGCAGGTGTGCCTGGGCGGCGGAGGCCGTCGGCTGGCAGTCGGATGCGCCCAGCCCATGCCGGTGCATGCCCGCCAGCGCGCCGCTGTGGAGCACGAACGACGTCATCGCCACGAGCATGAGGCTCGTGATCAGGCGCCGGAAGTGGGTCCACACGGTGTTCAACGAATCGCTCCTGACATCAGGGAAATGATCTGACGGGCGGCCGGTTTCGAGATGGTTACTCAAGGGTCTTTGTGGCCTTTGTGAGCCGCAGGGCTTGTTATGGCGGATTCGTTCGCCAAGGCAAACCATGCCCCTCACTTCACCACCACCACAGTCCCGACCATGGTCGCCAGGATGCTTGGAAGAGCCTGCATGACGACATCCTTATCCGAGGGGCTGCATGACGGGCTCGGCGGGAAAGCCGGCCTCGCGCAGGGTTCGCAGGAGTGCGGACTCGTACTGCCGTGAGACGACCTGAACGGTGCGGGCCATCAGGTCGGCCTCGACGCGGGCGACCCCGTCAACGGCGTGCAGGGCGCTGGTCAGGGCGGCGACACAGCGGTCGCACATCATCTGCGGGATGTGGAAGAGGTTGTGGGCCTGGAGGAGGTGCATGGTCCGGGTCCTTGGTCGGGTTAGGCAAGCGGGAGCCGGCGGAGGCCTGGATCCCGCCCGGACTCATCCGAGCGCCGGAACAGACGGGGTGTAGCCGGCGGCGGCGATCAGGGCCTCGACCTTGGCAAGGTCACGGGTGCCCCGGATCGAGACAAGCTTGGTGGCCGGATCCGCCTGCACCTGGGCGCCGGGCAATCCAGCCTCGACGGCCTTGGTGATCGTGCTGGCGCAGTGCCCGCAGGTCATGTCCTCGACCTTGAGGGTGACGGCAGTGGGATCGCGCTCGGCGGTGGTGTCCGACTGAGCCTGATGGGTGCTGCATCCGCACATGGGAAAACTCCGGTTGGCATTGACGAAGGACAGACGGTGCACCTTCCCATCATGGCAAGGTCAAGCGCGTTTTTATGTCAGCTTGATCGATTGATGGCCACGGCTCGGCGGAGGACGCGCAATGAGCTCCGCCTGCATCAGGCCATCGCTCACGGTGCCAGCCAACGCGGGCTGGCGCAGGGGCATTCCGTGTCCGAGGCAAAGGGCGCGTGGGAGCTCCTCGTGCGCACGGAAATGGCACGGCCGAGCCGCGTCGCCGCCCGTGATGGAGAGGCCCCGGAACATCCGAAACCGCCCCGAGTTGGCTGGCGAACATTCGCAGTCTCTGGAGGCCTCCGATGAGCGCGACGGGTCTCGATGTTTTCGACAAGACACTGCAAACCACCCACACCTGGCTTGCAGAATTGATGCAAGACGAGGCGGTCGGCTCCGACCGGCAGCTCGCCTGGCATGTGCTCGGGGTGGTTCTGCGCGCGGTGCGCGACCGCATCCCGTTGGAGCTGGCCGTTCATCTCGGCTCGGAGCTGCCGCTCTTGGTCCGCGGGCTCTACTATGATCAATGGCACGCGCCCGGCCGCATGGACGAAAAGCCCCGCTCGCTCGACGAGTTCCTGGAGCCCATCGGCGAGCGGCTGGACCAGATCCGGCCCATGGACACCCGCGCGGTGACGGGAGCCGTGTTCACCGTCCTGGCACGCCACGTGGATGCCGGCCAGGCCGAGAAGGTCAGGCACGCCCTTCCGGGCGAGGTGCAGACCCTCTGGCCCGCGGCGGCTACCTGGGTGGAGGTGGAGCGCGACCGCGCAGAAGGCGAGGTGGCGGCTGGCAGTGGAACCGCCTGACAGTGGGCGGCCCGTCAGGCAATCCTGCCGGCCAGTTCCGTCTCGCGCGTCAGGGTCGTGACCCGGTCGCGTCCGGCCGCCTTGGCGAGATAAAGCGCCTGATCCGCCCGCTGCACAATCGCCTCAGCGCTGTCCGAGGTGGACGCCGCGGTAAGCCCGGCGCTGACCGTGTAAAAGATGGTCGACCGGCCGCTGCCGAGCGGCAGGGGCGGGATGTCCGCGCGGAGCCTGTGAAGCAGTCCTTCCGCCCCGCCGATGTCCATGCCGGGCAGGAGCAGCATGAACTCCTCACCACCAACCGGCCGAACGAGCCGGCGTCTCCAAGGCGATGCCTCGCCAAGTCGGCGAAGTGCTTCAGCACCGCGTCCCCCGCGGGGTGGCCGAAACGGTCGTTGATGCCCTTGAACCGGTCGATGTCGACCAGCGCCAGGCACAACGGCTCCGTCGCCAGGCCGGCCAGGGCACGGTCCAGGAGGCCGAACATCCGCCGGCGGTTGGCCAGCCCGGTGAGCGGGTCGGTTTCGGCCTCCTGGCGCAGGGTCTTCTCGTTGTGCTTGAGCGCGGTGATGTCGGTGCCCACGATGAGAACCCAGCCGTTGGGTAGAACGGTCTGGTTCATGAAGAACCAGCGCCCATCCATGAGGTCCGTCTCGAACGCCTGATGGGGCCCGACCTTGCGCCGGCGCGTGTAGAGGTCGGTGATGAAGGCCTCGACGTCGCCGGACTCGATCACGGTCCCGGTCCGGTTCTTGAAGCCGTAGCGCAGCAGGTCTGACAGGGTGAACGCGCCCTCCTGGCCGCCGAGAAAGATCTCGCGGTAGACGACATTGACGTATTGCAGCCGATCCTGCTCATCGAACAGCCCGACCGCCTGCTGGCTGTTCGCCCAGCCCTGCAGCAGTGCAGCCATGTCCTCCCGGCAGCGCCTTGTAAGGCGTGTTCCATGGCAAATGAAGTACGAGCGGCCAATTCATGAAATTGGTTAACTCAGAGAGGCATTGGATAGACGTTCAGGAGCGCTGGAGGGCATTGATCATAGCGATATTGCCTGGACCAGCGCTCGGTTCTGCGATGGCCCGCTTCTGAGGTTGAAGGCGGTCCATCGCACAAGCTAAGGCATCGGTGCTATCCGCCGTTGACCAAGGGCCAGACCTCAAGAGCCCCGCGGTAGATCATCTCGGCGGCGACATAGAGGATGATGGCAAGGCCGACATAGGCGATCCAGCGGTGCTTCTGGAGCAGGCGGGCGATGAAGGTCGCCGCCACGCCCATGAGGGCGACGGACAGTATAAGGCCGAAGATCAGCACGTTGGGGTGCTCGCGGGCGGCGCCTGCCACCGCCAGCACGTTGTCGAGGGACATGGACACGTCGGCAATGACGATCTGCCAGGCGGCCTGGGCAAAGGTCTTGCGCGGGGCTGCGCCGGCGATCTTGCCGTCCCGGTCGAGGTCGCGTCCCTCAAGGGCTTCCTCGCCCTGGATCTCCTCCGCATGGCTGGTGCGTAGCTCGCGCCACATCTTCCAGCACACCCAGAGCAGGAGAACGCCGCCGGCCAGCAGTAGGCCCACGATCTGCAGGAGTTGGGTTGTTGCGGCGGCAAATCCGATGCGCAGGACCGTGGCCGCAATGATACCGATCAGGATCGCTTTGGCGCGCTGCTCCTTGGGCAGTCCGGCGGCCGCCAAGCCGATGACGATGGCGTTGTCTCCGGCCAGGACCAAGTCGATCATGATGACCTGGAGGAGGGCGGAGAGGGCTTCTGTGGTGAAAAACTCGCTCATGTGGCTCCCGTTTGCATGAACAGGGGCAGCCACCATGCCGTCTGGCGCGACCGCAAGCTAAGCCACGCAGCATCTGTCCTGCCTGAAAGCGGAGCACGTTGCGCAACAAGTTACGGCCGGCAGAACGCCATGAACCAGGCCACCCGAATTGGACATCCAGTCCGACATCGCAGCTCATCCGAACTGCCAGAGGGGCCCGGTCTGGTGCCCAACCTGTACAGGCGAGACGACGTGAGCTCAAGAGGGAAGTGGGCAACAAGGGGAGCGCCTGGAAGGGGCTCAAGGGGGGCTCGTTTCACAATAATCCTGGGATAAAACCCTTACTGCATCAGGGTTTGGGACCTCCGCGCTCAGCGAGCAACTATCAGAGAAACCGGAGGAGGTCATGCCTTCCCGCCTCCAGCCTTGGGCGGGCCATCAGGTCTCATGGATGGGGCAGCTCGCAATGGTGGCCCGCCTGGCGCCGGTGGATGGCGCTGTCCCTCGGGCCCAGACCAAGCCAGCCCCCGGCCCCTGGCAAGGCCGACATGGACGAGGATCCTGAGCCGGACACCGATCCAGACCTGGACCCCGTGCAGCGCATGCTCGACGACTTGGCCTGGGATTGCGAGCAGGCGGATCCCGAGGACGCCTGAGCACAATGCCAGAGGTGGTGTCCGGTGCACGGACGAGCCCGATCCACTTTGTCTTTTCCGGGTCCGCTTTCCTTCAGACACATCGGCGCAGAAAGCCCAGGGAGATTTACGAATGGGGGCTATCTTATTGATTGCAGCTGGAGAATCCTTATGTCAGCCTTCCGGTCGAGGTTAGGAGGGATACATGCAAGGTGCAGCTCCAGTGGCGTTCGGGATCGCCGCCGCGCTCCACAATACCATCGAGGCCACGAGAGCGGAGCGGGCTGCCTGGAAGGCCGAGATCTTGCAGGGCCTGTCCGAGCAGAAGGCTGCGGATGCCGTCGCTCGACTGGGCTACGCGCTCGCCGAGGCCCATCACCGCGAGGCCGACTTGCGCGAAGAGCTCGCTGCCATGCGTCTTCGCGCCCTCCGCGCTGAGGGGCAGCTCGCCCGCCTTGCCCGCCAGCATTGAGGCCAGGATCCCTAAAGGAAAAGGCCAGCCAGTGAGCTGGCCTTTTGTCGTTTAGGGGAGGAGATCAGGCGAAGCGGGGAGCGCCAGGGTAGATCGGCTCGACGAGTTCCATTGCCTCGACGTCAGCCTCGCCGATGTTGTGGTCGAGCATCGCGACAGTCTGTTCGAACCTCGTCCGGAAGGTCGGCACACCGGGGAGGGGCTTGGCGCTGTTGAGGTGGGCTTCGATCTGATCGGAAGCGAACCGGGACAGGGCCGACTTCTCGGCAGGGGTCAGAGCGAGTGCCCATGCGGCGATTTCATCCGGTACATCAACGAGATGCTCCTCGTATCCACGCGCTGCCATCGCTACGGCGTAGCCCAAGGGAAAGCGGTGGGTGACGCTTTCATGTCCGCGCGTCTGCGCCTTGGCCTTGTCGTGAGCCTCCGTAAAGGCCTCGGCAATGGCTTCAGCCTGCGAGACGGGGATCTCCACCTCAAGAACCTGCGGGGGCTGCGGAACGACCAAAGATCGGACCAGCTTCCACGCCCCATCGACAAGCTGCCACGTCACAGTGGCCAAGGCGGCGAGGATGGCAGTGATGATCTTTGCGATGTTGCGCATTGGTTGTCTCCTTTTACCGGACCAGGGTGCTCAATGGGCTAGCAAGCGACAACCTGCCAGTTGCTAGGGCCGCAGCCATTCGAACATCGCAGCGAGCACGGTGGATCTAGCTTTCCGTCAATGGCCTGGTCGGCGCATTAACCCCGGTTGGCGAAGCCTTAGGCTTATTGATAATCTCGGCTCGCCCGTCTCAGAGGGGTGCATCGGGGTCCAGGCAACCTGCGTCGTGCAGCCGCCCGGGCTATTTTGTCATTTACCGCGAGAGCATCCCTCCCAGAGTGCTCACGTCAGGCTCGCGAAGACGTCAGCATCACGGGCGTCAATGTATGTCTCTTCGAGCGCTCGCTGAATTTCCTTTCGGCGTGCAACAATCTCGCGGCGGCGTACCTCATCCGGCACACCTGCCGAAAGAGCTGCTCTCTCTGTTGCGTGGAGCGTCGTCACGCCAAAGGGCCAGCAGGAAATATACCGCGTTTCAACGACCGCTCTGTACCCGGGCCCCCTTCGCGCAATGAGCACCCGGTAGACTGTTCGGGTGTCATCATCGGCTCGGACCAAGTACTCGGCATCAAGGATGAGGCGCTCCTTCACAACACCATCCTGCGTGATGCGTTTCACTCGGCTCAGCCAGTCTCGCGGTACCGTAATTGTGTGCACATCGAGGTTGGCCGCCCAGCCTTTATATGCACCCTTGTAGACGCCATAGACCCGCTCGCATTGCAGGTCGTAACCAGGGGCCTCGCCTGCGACCGTATATGCGATGTTCCAATTCGTGCCACCAGGCGCGCCGTACTTCATGACCCACCTTGCAGCTCGGCGGAGCGCCTCGAATACATGGTTGTCACGACGCTGCTGGATCTCAACTTGCAAGCGATCTGCCAAGGCGGCTCGTCCTTTTGCCTGATCCGCCCTTGCATGCCAGGGCCTGCTCCCGGTCCGGCGGGGCATCTTGCGGACCGTTCGGACCCGTTGTGCCAGTTCGAGAGCTTGATTTAGGTGCCTCGTGATCACAAAGCCTGCCCGCTTCTCTGCCGGCATCTTACGGATCGCCCGCTTCGCCGCAGTGGGCGAGAGTCTTCCGCGGATGTCGGCGAGGCAAACCGCGACCGCGCGCATCGCCGGAGTGGCAGCGGCAAGGGCGCTGGTCAAGTCGGACCGAGCTGCGATCTGGATTGTGGTGGTCGTCTTAGACACTGGATATCTCCCGTGGTTATCATGGGGAGATTTTGGTCTCATCGGAGAGGCTGGGAAACGAGGGAGTTGCTGCTCGGTTAACCGATCCGGCGACTTGTTAATTTTTGCGAGGAGCTATCTTCAGCGATGGTTAGCAGGGCCTAAATTAGAGGTAGGAACTGCACCAGGATAAACTCCGAAGGGAGCGACGAGCCGCATCAAGATCGCAAGGTCTTAGGACGGTTCGCCTTCGCGCGTGTCTGCCCGCTGGCGTAAGAGCAGCTTCGTTCCGTTGTGGAACGAAAGCTCGATATCGACCTGTTCGGCCGCGAACATGTTTGGTGTATGAACTTGTTTGCGTTCAGCTCTTCGCTCACGCGCCAGTCGGTGATGGGCAGTCTGGCTCTGTTCTGTATCCTTCACAACATCCCGTTGGGTATCCGCTTGGACGCTTACAGTTTCTGTATGGAGCCTTTCAACTATTGTAGCGAGTAGTTCTCGTTCTTCCTCAGTGAGGATGGAGAAAACCCGTTCAAGGGTGGCCAGCACGGAACTGACCCTGCCATGAACCTCCGCTTCGAGCTGAGGAGCAAGCGATAGCAGGACTGACCCGTGACTGCCTCGTTCCTCAACAAGGTAACCTTTTGCGCGAAGCGATTGCACGTGCGCGTGCAGAACCCCCTTTGACGTCTCGAGTTGATTTGCGATTTCAGTCAAATTCTTTGGGCCTTCGTTGGCTATGACCCACAAGATTGCTCCGGCCCACTTCGAGAGGTCATCTCCAAACGCGAGCTTCTCGGCCTCCTTGAGGACACGCACGAAGGTTGAGATTGAACTTTCTAGTGATGTGGCGTCCCGCAGCATCTCTGTATCCGCGAATGAAGATTACTCTATCCACGATACAGCAACAAAGTTGAGAATTGGTTTGGTGCCAAACACGTTCGGTCTCAAACATGTTCAGAACTAAACTCGTATCGAGGGTGCAGAGTGCTCACCTTTGAGCGCAGACCTGCTCATTAGCGTCAGTGAAGACCCAACCGACACCTCTGACTGGGGACAGAGATCTCCCTTGCCCTGATGTGAGGGGCGGGCAACGAAGGTGAACGAGCCTTCAGGCATTGTGGGCGAACTGCTGAATCAATTGTCCGGGTCTGGTGAGAATTGCTGCAACTTCACCGTTATGGTGGCCGATGGCGAGATCTCGCGCGGCCGCTACCCGGACTGCCCCATGCAGCCATGCGCGGAGCCAGTCACCCCTAAATGGGCCTTATTAATCCATGGTGAATTATAATTTCAACATACAAGCTCCATAGATTTGAGAAAAATTACTGTTTTAATCAAATAATTTGATGCGTGGCATCATGTAATGATTTCAGTGTAATCATCAGTTTTTTACACCAATGACATCATAAGGCGCTTGAGATCTAGACTATACGCGAATCTGTGGCATGTTTACATGAGAGTGAGGGAGGAATTCGGTGTGCTTTCTGTAACGAAGCAAAGGCCGGGCCAAGTTGGGAGTGGCGTGTTACGCCGCTGACGGCTGCGCGGCTTGGTCTGTTCGGGAGACAAGCGCCTCCCGCAATGAGGAGTATGACAATGACGGAGATGAACCCTATGCTGCCTGAGATCGCCACGCTCCACCCCGCCGACGAGCTCGCCAACATCCGCGAGACCATGCGGGCGCTGCGCTCCCGCGAGCAGCACCTGTGCCAAATGGTGATCGATGACCGCGCGGTCCGCTTCGGCCGCGCCGCCTACGTTTACGTGTCGGAGCAGCGGACGCGCGACGGCCACATCGAGCCCGTCGTCACGTCCTACCCCCTGCCCACGTTGGAGGAAGCCCTCGCGCTCCTGACGCAGCCTCTCCTGGTGATCGACATGGAGACAACTGGGCTCTATCCCGCACGTGGCGACCGTGTCCTGTCCATGGCGATGCTCACAGCCATGCACTACTACTGGCCGGACGAGCCCGGCTCGACCTCCCGCTCACGGGCTGGGGTCGTAAGCAAGAGCGACGAATGGCTTCGGTTCTTCGATCCAGAGGGTCGCCGGTCAACGCCGGAGGCCGAGCGGGTTCATGGCCTCACCGAGTCCCTCTTGGAGGGGTTCCTGCCGTTCGCGAAGTACCAGCACGAAATCCATGATGCCCTTGACCCATTCTGGGACGAGAAACCGGTTCTGCTCGGTCACAACATTCTGTTCGACATCAGCTTCCTCAACGCCGAGCTCGCCCTGTGCGGACGCGGCCCCATCCAGAATGCCTTCGTTGATACCTGGGTCATCTCAAAGCTGCTATGGCCCGAGGCGAAGGCCTCTCTGGATGCGTTGTGCGAGCGCCTGGGCGTCGACAGGAGCAGCCGGGACAAGTGCCATGAAGCCCTGACTGACTGCCGCCTTGTGGCGCAATGCATCCCTGGCTTGGTCGCTGAAATCGAGAACAGAATGTCTGGATGAGCTGTCTGATCGACGACTATGGCCTCGCGCGCAGGTGCGGCGAGTCAAGGGACGCCTATCTGCGCCGGCTAAAGGGTACAGTCTATGGCGCCGCTGATTAGCTTGCCGAGGATGACCCGCATCGCCAGGCTCTTCTCCTCGCCGCTGGTACGACGTGATCTTCGCCTGGGCCCCAGTGGCGCGGAAGGCTGCGGAGGCCGAGGGCGGGGCCGTGGAGGAAAAGCCTTATGCCGGGTTCGACCGCATGCTCGAAGACCATCGCCTCGAAGCCGGTCAAGGAGTCCGAACCGGCTCCCGCGCTTAGGCCTGCGCGGCCTAGGCTGCCGCTCCGGACAATCCCTCCCGATGCATTAACATCGGGGTGATCCGGGTGTTGACGCGTGTCTTCTCGGTCGATCTGCGCGAGATCGCCCAGAACGAGAAGGACGCCTATCTGTTATGGGAGCACCGCCTGCGGGATCTCAGAGCCCTTGTCGACACGGCTCCTTAGCGACGAGGGTCTAAAACCTCTTACGAACGTCTCAGATCACTTATCCGGAGGCCGGATGTCTCAGGATGCTTACCGCTGCAAAACGATTACGGGCGCCGCAGATCGGTTATCCGGGCGCCCGTTTCTGACGATTTGATTACGCGGCCTCTTCCTCGTCGTCCCGGCCCTCCGGGTACGCAGGCGGCAGGGTCGCCATGCGGGCCAGGATCTCGGCCAGGGGCACGGGCCGAAAGCCCCAGGCGTCCACCCCGACGTCCAGGGACTGGGAGCAGCCGGGCAGTGCGCCATGGCTGTGGCCATACAGGTGCAGTGATCCCCGGCGCATCCTCGGCCATACCCTCATTCCGTAATGAAATAACACGAGATGCTTACCATCGACGGTGACTTCGAGGAAGTCCTGCTTCGAGGCCCAGGGCAGCTTGTCCCCGAGGCGCTCGTGGTTGCCCCTGATCAAATGCTTCCGCCCGTGCAGCTTGCCAAACACAGCCCGCGCATACTCTTCGCTCGTCCTGTGGGCGAAGTCCCCCAGGTGGAAAACCTCGTCGTCCGGGGCGACGACTTCGTTCCACCGGCGCACGAGCTCGGCGTCGTGCTCCTGGATCGAGGCGAAGTGGTCGCCGCGGCGGCAGTGCATCGTAGGCGACAGGATGGCCGCATGGCCGAAATGATGGTCGCTGGTAAACCAAGTTGCCACGAGGCTCTCCTTTCCTGGGTGAACCCGGAAGGATTGCACAACGATTCTGCAGCTGCAATCAATGACTTAGAGTTTCCCCTGGGCTCACAGGAACCGGGGCAGTTTTCTTAACCATCGACCCCCGGGATTCTTCACGGGACCCGCCCGTGTGAGAGTCTGGGGCATGCCTGAATTTCATCTCATCGTCGCCGGATACGACATCATCCCGACCGCCGACCCAGCCGAGGCCGCCCCGGACGAGCCCCTCCCGCTGGAGGTCGCGCAGCACGTGCCGGAGCTGTACGGGCGCGTCACCGTGGCCATACTCCGCGGCGCCATCAAGCGGTGGGAGCTCCATCCGAAGCGCAGGGGACGGCTGATGTTCCTGTCGAGAAACCAGTTGATAGAGTGGAGAGACCGTTGCGGCCCGAACCCAAGCCTCGACGCGCCAGCAGGCGCAAGAAGCCCCGCACCCTCGGCAGCACAGGAAGGGGCACGCCATACATCTGGCTCCGGGGCGAGCGCATCGCACCGACGGCATCGAGCGCGGGGGCGTCTGGATCGTCATGCACAAGGGGGAGCAGATCTCCAGCACTGGCTGCGGCCCTGATGAAAGCGACAGAGCTCTCGAAGCGCTAGCCGAGTACAGGGCCTCCCTGCACCAGCCGTCGACGCTGAAGGACCAGCCGGCGCACAAAGTCCAGATCGCCGACGTGATCTCGCGCTACCTCGATGCCAAGAAGGGCAAGGTCGCGAGGTTCGAGGAGGTCGCGCAGCGCGCGGTCGTCCTGCTGGAGTGGTGGGGCGACCGCACCCTGTCGGACATCGACAGCGTGACCTGCGCCCAGTACGTCGCGAGCCGGGTCGGCACGCCGTGGAAGGCGCACGCCCGCCTGGGCAGCGGGAAGGACGGCAAGCCGGCGAGGCGGGGGCACTCGCGCCCGGTGAAGGATAGGACTGTGACCGAGGGCGGCGCCAGGCGGGAGCTGGAGGACCTCCGGGCCGCCGTCAACTTGGCGATCTCGGACGGCCTCACGCGCGAGATGGTCAAGGTCACGCTGTTGGATTAGTCCCAGGGCCGGGAGCGCTGGCTCACCAAGGCCGAGGCCGCCCGGCTGGTGCTGCACGCCTGGCGGAAGGTCGAGGTCCAGAAGGGGCATGAGACCGACAAGCTCTGCCCGCGGCACGTGGCCAGGTTCATCCTGGTCAGCCTGTGCGCGGGCACCCGGTCGGGGGCGATCTGCTCGGCCTCCTTCATCCCCGAGATCGGCAAGCCCTGGGTCGAGCTCAAGGAAGAGGACGGCAAGCGGGTGGCGATCTTCCACCGCAAGGCCCTGGGCAAGACCGAGGCCCGGAACAAGAAATGCCCCACCGTCCGCCTGCCGGACCGGCTCGTGGCGCACCTCTGGCGCTGGCACCATGTGCTCGGGCAGAGGTACGTCGTCGAGTGGCGGGGGAAGCCGGTCGGGACCACGCAACGGGCCTTCTCCAATCTCGTCCACGAGCTCGGCCTGGGCGACGACGTCGTGCGCCACACGCTCATGCACACGGCCGCCACGTGGGGCATGCAGGAGGGCGTCGACGTATGGGAGTTGGCGGGCTACCTCGGGATGTCGGTCGAGGTCCTGGAGCGGCGCTACGGCCACGACAGCCCGGCGCACATGGAAGGGGCGAGGGCGGCCATGGACGGGCGCGGGCGCAAGCGAAGGACGGGGTAAGCGATCCTTCGATTTCGGAAGCAATCTTTGGTTGAATAGTTGGTCAGGGAAAACTTGGTCGCGGCGGCCGACCATTCAAACCCTTACAGATCAAAGGTTTGAATGGTCGGAGTGGCAGGATTTGAACCTGCGACCCCCACGTCCCGAACGTGGTGCGCTACCAGACTGCGCTACACTCCGACTGTTCCAAAGCTGATCCGCATCAAGCAAAGAAGCCTTGCAAACCAAGCTGTTAGGATGGTGAGTATCACGGCTGGCCTAATGAGAGCAAGCCTCGGCTTAGCTTGATGGTGACTGCTCCAATGTGCCAGGTGTGCCAAGATTGTGCCACTCAAATCCGAGACCCACCCAAAGGGGGGAAATAAGCTGAGCTTGGATCGAGCGATAGGCTCAGGGATTTTTGCTGTAAAATTCCGACAGGCACCCGGCCGCGATTTGAAGCTACCAGCGGCGAGGGTATGGCTCACAAGCCCAATTGTCCCCGTCCCGGTCATGCCAAGGCCAATATCCCGGTTGCCCCTTGTAAGCTGGGGCTAAGCCGACCAGACGAGCGGCAGAACAGTTGGGGACAGCCGCGATATGCTTTGCGTACATCGATGCGGTCCATGAACCAGACGACGGGGCAGACCACGGTTTGTAGGTCATCAGTGTCCAAGTCACGGCGAAGGAGCCGACCGCGACCAACATAACAAGAGCAGCAAAGTGGTAGGAACGTCGGACCTTAAGGCTGCGGAAGTAGTAGTTTGACACCTTCTGGAAGCGGCTCTTAAGCCGACGCAGTTCCGCCTCAGGGTCACGACGTTGCTGAACAGTCCATGGACTAGGCGTCATTCTCATAGGCCCCCCGCGAGGGAGAACTATAGCGTAACAGGATTAAATGGCTACGCTTATCCTGTTCTGATTAGCACGTACCGGAGGGGGTAATGGGGCTGAAACAAGGTTGAGCGATAGGCTCAGAGATTGCTGCAACAAAATTTCAACTGCTGCTGTAAAGCCGCTTCTCGTCGCTCAGCCTCATGAGTGTCGCAAGGACTCTACAGGCGGGCTCAAATTACCCTGAGACTATTAGGTGAGGTACGGACGGGTAAGATCAGGACGGTATTGAGCTATAAACTCAAGAATATCTCTCGAAGAACGCGCCAGACGAACCGGAATACGTATTACGGGCGAACTGCTAGAGCCTCGCTTGGACCTAACATTCACATACTGCTTGCCGACTTCGATGGCGTCCGCGTCACCCCAACTGATGGAGCTGCGCCAGAATATTCGCGGATAAGCATCAACGCCTGCGCTTGATAGCTTTATTGGCTTTGCATACAGAACCCAGAGCAAGAGATAGATGGAGCCTATCAGGTTGATAGCCGCAATCCCGCCCATGATAGATACTCGAACCATAGGGGGAAGAGCTAGGAGCCATCGGAATTTGTCTCCTCGTATAAGCCCGTCGTAGATGTTCGGCATATCCGATAGGAGCAAAATCGCGAGAGCCATCATACCGGAGCCGACGGCTGCCATCCGATACCGAGGCGCTTGCAAAATCATTGGTTCTTCAACTGATGACATTCAAAGCCTCTAGGCAACAACGTCACAAAGACTGAAAGATCATCTAAGCCCTTCTTATGTCAAGCCGAGAGACTTCGACTGCTAGGACTAGCCTTAACCACTTCGTTTCTAGGGGTTCCAGTCGAAGCTGAGAAGGCTACCCGTCAGGCGATCCAATAAAATACCCTGACAAACCCACAGATCAGCAATCCCTCTCAGTAGCCGTAGTTGGTTTCTGAGAGGGTGGGTGTTAAGCGTAGGGCGAGCCGTTACCTTGCTCTTCCTGCGAACCCAATCGCCATAGCTGCCATCTGAGCCTCTGTATTAGCCAGCCCATCAACCCGCTCGTTCTGCTCATGCCCGGCATGACCCTTAACCCATTGCCAGGTGATCTTCCGACCTTGGATCAGCCTGTCTATCTCTAGCCAAAGCTCTTGGTTCAACACAGGCTTACCATCTGCCTTACGCCAGCCCTTAGCCTTCCAGCCGCGAAGCCATTGGGTAGCTCCTTTGATAACGTACTGGCTGTCACTGTGAATGATGATTGGGGTCGAGTGCGGAACGGCTTCAAGGGCTTTGATCGCTGCGGTCATTTCCATCTTGTTGTTCGTGGTCGAAGGATCACGCCCGACAATGATCTGCTCCTGTCCTGCAATCGTGACTACGGCTGCGTAGCCTCCCGGTCCGGGGTTTCCGAGGCAAGCGCCATCGGTGAAGACAATGGCTTGGGTGGTTGCTTCGTCAATCATGTTTTTTCAGTCAATTGGTTGGTGAAGTTGGATCGCCCTCGAAGGGGCAGGAAGCGGGAATGAGCAGTGGAAGGCGTTAATGTCGCTCGACTGTGGGGGCCTTCAATCTGCTGTAGACGCATACTCTCAACAAGATGGTTACTGCCAAGGTTAACTGTTGGTTAGCTTTATGAGAGCAGTCTGAAACTGAACGTTGAAGGAGCCTCACGATGCGTACCCTCAAAAACTCACTGGTCCTGCTTGTGTCGGCTTCTGTGCTTGGTCCATTCTTTGTTATGTCGGCATATGCAACGACGATCCTAGCATCAGCCTTCGTCGGTCGGTGAGGATTGATCCGAGCTTGTTAAAATACCCTGACAAACCCACGGATCGGCAGACCCCCTCAGATACCCTGATGAGCTTCCGAGTGGGCTGCGTCTTAGTATGTGGCTTAATCGCCAAACAGGTGCGGCTGGAAGAAGGAAAGTGGGATCGGCAGTTGGATAAACCTCGTTGTATCCTTCTTCATTAAGGGCGTCCTTGCCTCCTGCCTCACCCTCTGGCGTGTTACTTGGTTTGACATAGGTCGATAGGGTTTGAACTTCGGTCCTTCCCTATCAGTCTCATGGACGATCTTCCCTGCGGCATCACCTATGGTAGACCGTCTAGCGACCACGGATGAACCCTCATGGATCTGTTGTTGCCCCTGAAATATCGGACAGATCATCCCGGTTGACGTGAGGCAATGAACTCACGTGGTGAACAATACCCGAGCGCCTTGTGCGGGTGAAGGCTGTTGTAGTGCTCGAACCATAACGGCAGGCTGACCAGCACCGTCTGGGCGTCCGGGATCTGGCTGACGCGGACGTAATCGCGCTTGATCGTGCGCACAAAGGCTTCGGCCATGCCGTTGCTTTGTGGGCTCTGCACCGGTGTGGGGCTCGAGCCCCATCTCCCGTGCCAGGCTCTTCGTCTCATGGGCGATGTAGCCCGAGCCATTATCCGAGAGCCACTCGATCGTCTGCGGCAGACGGCTCACCGGCCCAAAGCGGTACTCGACCGCCGTGATCATCAGGTCCTGCACGTCCTCGCCCTTGATCCCCTCGGTCGTGGCCACATGGCCCAGCACCTCGCGGTCGCAGCAGTCGAGCGCAAACGCCACCCGCACCTTCTCGCCATTGTCACAGCCGATCTCGAACCCGTCCGAGCACCAACGCAAATTGGAGCGCTCCACCGCCACGCGCCCGTCGTGCCGGCGCTGTTCGGCTCCACCCGCGTGCCGCTGAAGGGGAAGGCCGTGAGCCTTCATGACCCGGTAGACGCGCTTGTGATTGGGTGGAGCACGGCCCTGCTCCTGGCGAGTCAGGAGAGCGTGCACGCGTCGGTAGTCGTAGGTCGGCAGGCTGCCGATGATTGTCTTGATCGCCTTCACCAGGTCCGCGTCAGGCAACGGAGGACGGCCCCGGTGGTTTGATGGCCGACCGGCCACCTGCTCGGCGATGTTGGAGCGGGCGACCTCAAGGGTGGAGCAGACGGCGCTCATCGCGAACCGCCCCTGGGCCACGACAGCGAGCGCAACAGCTGCTTTTTTGGCCCGGGGGCGACCTCCAGCGCCTCTTTGAGGATCTCGGCTTCGAGCGTCTTCTTGCCGAGCAGGCGCTGCAGCTCGCGGATCTGGTTCTGCAAGGAGCGGTACTCCGAGGCGGCAACGACCTCCTCCTGGGCACTGGTGGCGGTGAGGGCTCCCTGGGCGGCGAACTTGCGCCAGCGGAAGAGCTGGTTGGGCCCCACCCCATGCCGGCGGGCGACCAGGCTGACCGTGGCATCTGGCTCGTAGGTCTCCTGGACGATGGACAGCTTCTCGGCGGCCGTCCAGTGGCGGCGACGTTGTGGTCCGTCGAGGACCTCTATCTTCGGGGAAGAACCAGTCATAGCACCAACACTACTCCTATCTCTTAGAGAGGTGGGAGATCGTGTCCGGTCTATTCAGGGGCTACTTCACCTACCAGTCAAGGGAATGGTGCGAGGGTAGTCGTTCTTAGTGAGTGGGATATGCAGGGTTCTTCTGCTCGGGCTTACATCGCGCCACTTGGCATTGAGCAGTTCGCCACGCCGCATTGCATTCTCTAACGCAAGCTCCACCATCAGGAGGAGGTAAGGACCACGGCACTGGTGACACGCCGCGACCAGCCGTTCCCATTCCCCTGGTTGCAGTCTCCGCTCCCTAGCGTCTCTGATCTTCGGTCTGCTGATAAGGGCAAACGGATTGCTGCTGAGCGGAAGCGCCCAGTCCTTTCTCGCAACCTCCAACGCATGGCGGAATATGTCTAACTGACGGTTGAGAGTGGAGGGTTTCACCGCTTGGAGGCGCTCATCCCTGTAAGTCGCAACGTGAGTCGTAGTCAGTTCAGAGATTGGAGTACGGCTCAGTTTATGCCGGAGAAAGACATTGACGGCGACTGTTTCATTGTTGCGACCACGCTTCTTGGGGATAACCTCATCGCGGTAGCGAGTGAATATCTCACCCACGGTGATCCGCTCCAGCGGCTTCCTGTCCACAGGAAGACCACGACGATCAACCTCACGCTCCGTCTGCCTTGCCCAGACTTGGGCGTCTGACTTGTTTAGGAAGGATCGGGTGATACTCGGAGAACCCTTTCGCCGCACTTGACCGTGCCAACGATCCCCACGCTTACGGATTGTAGCCATCGCTTAACCCCTTGATGTGCCGACGTTGTGCCAGCGAGGCTTGCGAGGCGTTTGTTTGAGGGGCAGGGCAGGGCCTAAACCCTTATAATCCCTAGCTTAAGAATGGTCGGAGTGGCAGGATTTGAACCTGCGACCCCCACGTCCCGAACGTGGTGCGCTACCAGACTGCGCTACACTCCGACACCGAGGATTCTCGGGAGGCCGGTCTTATAGCGGCGAGGGGAGAGCACCGCAAGGGGAGAATTCAGCCTTTCTTGACAATATGTGGCCATCGTAAAACGGTGTTGCCAGCCGCCATCTGGCCGATTATGTACACGCCACACCGATTGGGGCGTCGCCAAGTGGTAAGGCAGCGGTTTTTGGTACCGCCATTCCCAGGTTCGAATCCTGGCGCCCCAGCCATACCATCCTAAGTTCCTGGAATGGGTGGCTTTTTCGCCCGATTTTGGGCGAGTCGCTCCGCACTGCTGCACATCCCTGTCTCACATGGGTGTCACACATGCCGGCCGTTTCTCATCCTATGCGTCGCGGTGCGGTATATTTCTGGCGGCGCCGGCTCCCGGCTCGAACGTACGGCAGGTCCTGCAGATTAGCCTGCAGTCGACCCACTGGGCCGAGGCGCGCTGGATCGGAGCGGAGCTGACCGCGATGAGCGAGGTCGTGTTCGACGAGATGCGGCGCGGCCACCTGACCTAGGTGTTCAGTCGCGCGAGGGCGATCCTCGTTGCAGTTGCCCGCCGCCATGCCGCCAAACCTTGAGCTCGTCGCCATAGTTGACCGGGTGTTTGAAGGCCCTGATCCGATAAGGGGTGAGCGCGCGAACCGGATTAGCGGCATGGTCTACCGCCGTCTCGCTGAACGCGGGAGGACGGCCGGCGCGCCTGACGATGCCAACTGGCTGCGCTCATAGGGGTTTGAACCCTCCGAGGCGGACCAGGTCAGGGCCATCCTGGAGTTCTAACGTAGCAAGAGCTTTGTGCCTCCGAAGTCTGAGCGGCTCCAAAGCTCGATCGCGCAGTATGCTCCTGACGGATGCGCTGAACGGGGGCGCAGGCGACGACACGTCCGACGCTGGCGCATAGCGAGATATTTTGTATGGCGGCGCCGGCAATGACCGCCTGTTCGTCCGCAATGATGACGATGACACGGTGATTGATTGGGAGAGGGAGCAGACGTTCTGAATGGCTGCACGGGCGTCGTCTATCGCGACTACACCTCCTAATGATCTTCACGGAATTCCTGCAACGGAGAGCCCTGCGTGGCGAAAGAAGCTGACGATCATCTCAGGTTGGTGCTGAAGATGGCTGAATTCGCTGCGGACCAGACGGTGCAGGTCCGCGACTGATCCAGGTAGGGCGTTCTCCATGGCGCGCTTGACGCAGGCATTGCACTGCTCCTCCGGGTTGAGCTCGGGAGCATAGGCCGGCAGGTAGGCCGCCGCATAATCCTGCGGGTGGGCTGCGATGAAGGCGGTGGTCGCTTGTGACCGATGGGCATTGAGCCGATCCCACACCACCCGCAGGGGCGTGCCGATCTTGCGGCGGAAGTAGCGCAGGGCCGAGATCACGGTTTGGCTCGAGACGCAGGTGCGGACGTGTCTGGCATAGAGCCGCCCGTCGGGCGTGATCGCCACAATGCTCGACACCTCGCGCCGCTTGCTCACCCGCTGGAGGATCGGGGTAATCCCGCGCCGGGCCCAGGTCGTACCCGGTCGGGCGCGGAAGCTGTTGCCGGTCTCATCCACGAGCAGGATGGTCCGGCGCTCCCGGCGCGCCTTTTATTTGAGCGCTACCCATTCCCGCTTGGGCCAGACCGCAATCACCAACTCGTCGCGCTCCTTGGCCCGTGTGGCGGGACGTTGCACAGTGAAGCCGTGCGCCTTGAGCGGCCGCTCCAGATAGCGGGGATGATAGTGAACCCCGAACTCGCGCTCGATCAGGGCGGCAATGCGCGTGAGAGTCCAGCGCTCGGTGCCAAAGCCTGCCGCTACGGCGCCCCGATCCAGGAGCCGGCCCAGCCGGGCCCAGGCTGTCTCATCGAGCCGCGGTGGGCGTCCTGTGATGGGTTGGGCTTCCAGGCCGCGCCGGCCCTGCTGCGCCAGCGTGCCAGCCCAGCGCGAGACGCTGGCCGGGCTCACGCCAAGGTGTCGGGCGAACTCCGCCTGGGAGAGCCGCCCCTGCCGCAACAGCGTCGCTGCCGCCAGACGACGCTCATCCATTTGTCCCTGCGTCAGATGCGCCGGGCGCCAAACGTTGTCACCCATCGTGCACCTCCTCACGAGGATAGACACCGCCCTATATTACACCGCTTTCGTGAAGATCATTAGGTGGATTGAACATCTGGACTTGTGATCAACTTGCGCGACGGCAGCCAGAACACAGGTGACGCCTGCAGCGACTGGTACATTCACATGGCGGGGCTTATCGTCTCGGCCTACAACAATCCGTCTGTCGGCGACATTGTGTGCAGCTAGCCAGAAGGCGCTGCTACTCATTTGACGCTAGAAATCCCAGGGTCATAGGTGGCCCTTAAACGAGGGATGGACGACGGCGAGAGCATCGACACCGTATCCTAACGGTTTTCCGGGGCATGTGTCTCGGTCGGCCTCAGCGCAGGCGGCGGCGATGTCAACGACTCCCAGAGGGACGCTTGGGTGAACTTCGAGAACGTTGTCGGTTCTGACTTAGACGACACGCTGACTGGGGATAAGAGGGCCGCCAGGATGAGCTCGACTTCTCGCAAACTGAGGCTGAAGCGGTGACCCAACCAGATGGCTTCGTTGATGATTTCAGCTGGGTCGAGAAAACCTCAATATGTTTGGGGCTTCCTGCTCATGTCTGAGACCCTGCAGAGGTATCGACCTCTGCTAACCTGACATGACCCTGATTGTGACGATGGAGAGGTTCGTCTACGTCCAGTTGACGAACTAAGTTATGAAGCGAAGAGATCTTGAAGGGGCTTTGTCGCCGCGCTCGCCGCAATCGTTATTGGCCACTCGGCTCAAAAGTTATTTATGTTAAATTCGGCAAACGAGCGGCCTCCGGTGCCTTGCTGATTTCGAGGAATTTGTCGGTATGTATGACTTAGAAGCTTAAAGATGTGATAGAGGAAGAAGACGCCGGACAAATATATCATATTATGTAATAACGTTTCGTAAGATAGGATAGTTCAAGGAGCTTCCACTCCTTCTTCAAGAGAATGTGGTGAGAAGCCGTTGCCGGGATCACTCGGCTTCGGGACAGAGGAGCAAAGGCGGTATATGCTAGTAGGAAGGCAACAACCAACGTGCGCGGTTATGGTTGGCTCGTGATCTATAGAGTGCACCATTGCACGGTGAATTACGGATTTATATGTGATTCGCTGTGAGACGAGGCTAACAGTCAAGTTGAACGGATGAGCCAATTTGTCGGTTGGATTCAGGAAGCATACATGAAGCAAGAATATCTTGCTGTGATTGCACTTGCGGAACGGCTTCATCGCCGAACGCTCGATAGATTGCAGGTTGAGCTCACACAACTGAAGATCCAAGATATCAACGCTGTTCAGGCGATGATCCTGCTCAATATCGGGCCCCAGGAGGTTACCGCCAAGGATCTCATGATCCGCGGCTGTTATCAGGGTACTAATATTTCCTACAACTTGAAACGTCTTACGGAAAACGGCTACATCGACCAATCGCGATCCGAGAATGATCGTCGGCTTGTTCTTATAAAGCTGACCGCGAAAGGTCAGAAACTCCTGGAGGCACTAGACTCCTTCTACGAAGGGTTAGCTAGCGACTTAGCCGCCAAAGCCGTTGACGGGGAAACTCTTGAGAACTGCAGGGCGACTTTGAGCATGCTTGATATGTTCACAGGACGGCAGGCTGATCAATTTGCGTAGCCTTAGCCGGTAACGCCAGAATGCTTCGGTGTGGACATCCGGCAATATCCCACAAGCAAGGGCCACATGAAGGTCATTGATCATGGCCACTCTGCAATCGTGTGGTTGCCCCTTAAAGAGCGGACATCGCTTCCTTGGTTTGATGGGCCGCGATGAACTCGCGGGGTGCACGATAGCCGAGAGCCCGATGCGGGTGAAGATGGTTGTCATGACCCAACCAGCCTGGCAGCGCGGCCATCACGGAGCAGGCACCCGGGCAGGAGCTGACGCGAGCATAATCGCGCTTGATCGTGCGCACGAAGGCCTCAGCCATGCTGTTCGATTGCGGGCTCTCCATCGGCGTGGTGCGCGGTTCCAGTCCAAGCTCCCGGGCAAACGACCGGGTTGGCCCTGACCTAGCAGCTTCCGTTGTCGGTCAGCCACCCGATCGTGTGCGGCAGCCGGTTCACAGGCCCGAAGCGATGCTTGACCGCGCTGAGCATAAGATCGCAGACATCCTCGCCTTTGATCCCCTCTGTCGTGGCAACATAGCCCAGCGCATCGCGGTCACAGCAGTCCAGGGCAAACGCCACCCGCACCTTCGCGCCATTGTCACAGCCGAGCTCAAATGCGTCCGAGCACCATCGGAGATTGGACCGCGCGACCGCGATGCGCCCGTCGTGCCGGCGTGTCTCAGCGCCGCCCGCATGTCGCTCGAGCAGCAGGCCGTGCACCTTCATCACCCGATAAACCCGCTTGTGGTTGGGAGGGGCCCGGCCCTGCTCATGAGCTCGGCGCGCCAGAGCGGCATGCACCCGCCGATAGCCGTAGGTGGGCATGGTGGCGATCACGGCCTTGATCTCCTCGACCACAGCGGCATCCGGCAAGGGCGGCCGGCCGCGCGAGCGGGAGATTTGTGGCTGCGTCTGCTTGATGAGGTTCGAGCGCGCCACTCCAAGGTTCTCGGCGACAACACTCATCGGGAACCGTCCTTCGGCAACGAGACGGACCGCAGCAGCCTTTTTTGAGACCGCCACCTCCAAGGCCTCCTTGAGCACCTCGGCCTCAAGCGTCTTCCTGCCCAATAGCCGCTGCAGCTCGCGCACGTGGTTCTGGAGAGCGTGGTAATCGGAGGCCGCACGACCTCCTCGCCACGCCCAGCCGCCGTCAAAGCGCCTTGGGCAGCCAGCTTGCGCCGGTGAAAGAGTTGGTTCGGGGCAATGCGGTGCCGGCGGGTGACCAGAGTGGCGGTGCCACCCGGCTCCTAGGTTTTGCTGATGATGGCCACGTTCCCGGCGGCCGTCCTGCGGCAGCGCCGTTCCGGGCCGCTCGGGATGTCGATCGGGGGTGGGGTTAGTCATAGTCACAACGTTAAGCCTATCACTTAGCCAAGTGGGAAGCCCTGTCCGCTCAATTCGAGGGGCTACAACAAATTGCCCCCAAACAGGCCGTAACCGGTACACACATGGCAGCGAATTGGCTGCCAAGTGGAATTGAGTCTCTCGATCGACGTTAGGCCATACGGCCTATGGCGTGTAGCCGAATTTTCTTCCTCTTGGAGAGCCTCTAGGGTGTCCATGACGGATTATTCCTTCGATCATTTGTTGCTTCCATGTGAATGACAAGCAAATCCGATAGTCGGGAGAAAGGTCGTAGCAAGTCATCCATCGGATCGGGTGCTGAATTCGATGCATTGTGGGTGCCAAGTTGAAGTATATCCTACTTTGTGATTGGCGCGTTCATGCTCTTATTTTCAGTGACGATCCAAGCTGCCAGTTGTCTGGAGTGAATTAACATGTCCACCGGCAATCTTCCGTATAGGATCGACAATCCGGAGAAAATCGGAATCGGACTTTGGGATAAGGACAATCTCGGCACCGCGCTCAACGATGTCGATCGTGCGAAGTTCAACTGGTATTACAACTGGGATGAGCGCGCGCTGTGGGATGTCGATGAGACGCCCGAGCAGGCAAGCTACGCCCCAATGGTTTGGGGTGGCGCCGCTCTTGATCTTAAGGAAATCGAGCAGGCAAAGGCCGCGGGGGCGACCACTCTCCTAGGCTTCAATGAACCTGATGATCTTTATCAAGCAAACATGTCAGTGGATCAGGCGGTGGCACTGTGGTCGCAGCTTGAAGCGACAGGCCTGCGGCTAGGCTCTCCGGCCCCAACACAGCATGGGGTCCTCGGTGAAAACTCTTGGCTTGGACGCTTCATGACTGAGGTAGACAATGCGGGCCTTCGCGTTGACTTCATTGCCGTTCACTATTTCTCGCAAAGCAAGGACGTCAACGAGTTCAAAGCGTGGCTTGAAGCTGTTTATAAGCAGTACAACAAGCCCATCTGGGTGACCGAATGGTGTCTGGCTGACTGGAGCAATCCGGGGCGATTCACAGAGGAGGAGCAGGCGGCATTTGCACTGGCGGGTGCCCATATGATGGACGATCTTCCGTTCATCGAGAAGCATGCATGGTTCGCAGCCTACGAGGGCGGCGATGGATGGAACCTAAATAGCGGGCTGTTCGACCAAAACGGTGGTCTGACAAAGGTCGGCCAGGTTTTCGATGATCTAAACAGCGGACGGAGCACGCTCGGTGAGGCTCCTCCCATCCTTGTCAGCCAATCGGGAACATCGAAGAAGGATAAGATGGTTGGCGGCTCGGAGCACAATGAGTTCAAGGGCCGCGCCGGAAGCGATATTTTGTCGGGAGGAGACGGCAATGATCGGCTTTGGGGTTCAACTGGCAACGATACGCTGACGGGTGGAGCGGGCGACGATGTGTTCGCCTTCGACACCAAGCCGAACAAGAAGACGAACCTGGACACCATAAAGGACTTCAGGGTCGGTGAAGACACTATCTGGCTCGACAATAAGATTTTCCCGATGCTGGGAAAGAAGGGCTCTTCAAGCGCGCCAGAGGAGTTGAGCAAGAAGTTCTTTGCAACGAACGCGCCTAAGGACAAGAATGACTATATCACATATAATAAGAAGAGTGGATACCTTTCGTATGATGCGGACGGCTCAGGTAACAAATACAGTGCGGTAGAGATCGCCCTGCTCAAGAAGGGCTTGGCTCTGAGCGCGGCGGATATCTTTGTTATCTGACGCTCAGATCCGAACTCGACCTACGGCAATGAGGTAAACTCGCGGTGGCATCCAAATTGACGTCTGTCGGTGATGCGCCAATCTGGCTGGCCATGTGGCTTAGGCCAATGCCAAGTCTCTCGGTCATTAAAGTAAACGAGCGCTTCGACATGCGGGAACCTCCGCAGTTTTTCCTGGGCGCATGACAGCTGCTTTTCTACGTAGCTTTCCGTGCCGGCGACTCCGAATTCAACCAAGACAATTGGTTTGCCGAAATTTGCCACCTGTCCGTGGAGTGCGCCGAACTTGTCTGCGAATGTTCGAGAATCGTTCTGTGCAATGTTCCACGCTTCAAGATCGAACAAAGTCAGGCCTATGAAATCGACATAGGCGTCACCTGGATAGTATGAAGCCAAATTGGCTTCACCCTTTGGAGTCCAGCCAAACCGGGCCTTCGGCGCGATGGGCCTACACTGGTCCACGAAATGCTGGTAAGCCTTCTGGAAGATCTGCGGATCCTTATTGGCCCATGGGAACCGACCCTGAGTTTCATCCATCTCGTGTCCCCAACTGACCATCACGGGAGCATCAGAAGCTCCGATCTCGTGACAGATCGCTGAAATCTCGCGGTCGAACTCGCCCTCGATGACATTGGTCAGAAGCTTCTCGGATCCGTCCTTCCAGTTCGGCGCTCTGGTCCATGGTTCGACTGTCACGAGTACCTGTCGCCCACGTTTGGCAGCATCCTGGGCAAAGGATCTGTACTCTTCCGGTTTGAAATCCTGCCAGTAAAGAAACGTGTGCTCCAGCGAAAAACTCGTATCATCACGGAGCAACTTATGAGGATCGTAGACGCCGAGCTTCGGAACGGGGCTCGCGTTATCAGCTTGCGCACTCCGCTGCATGTTTGATGCAAACATAAGGCAGGCCAATGCGGCAAGTCCGATCTCGAGTCTCATTTCTGTGGCCCCTTACGCAAAAAACAAATCATCTTCGACCGATCGCCGAACAAACTACCGCGAGGCCAGAGCCGCCCTGATCTGGCCGAACTGCTCGGCAATTCGGTTGCCCGTTACGATCTTGTTGAATTCGTCATTCTGTTGTGCCTCGGCATGCTTGAACACATACCAAGCTCCACGGGGGGCCCGGCGCTGGTAGATCTCAGCGCCGTTCACGTAGTGGGTAAAGCAAGTCCTGGCGGAGTTGCTCCCCGTCTGCGTTTTCCAGCGCCCTTCGAAGCACATTCTCCCCTTGCCGTCCGTCGCCCAGGTCCCCCTAGCCAATGACCCCGTGGCGCGCTTGGTCCCTACGGCCGCATAAAAGCGTCCGCTCGGATCCATGTAGCCCCCACCATTGGACCAGAGCCAAGTCTTCCCGCCGTAAAGCTTGCGAAGTTCAGCTGCGGTCATCGGTCTGCCGCCCGGCGCCTCCGAGGCGGCTCCTTTCGTGGGCTTGGCATCTGCGGCACCTGCGGTCGCGATTCCTGAAAGGCAAACAACGCCGAGTATCATCAGCTTCCGCAGATGAGAGAATCCAAGTTGATGCCGCATCGAGACAATTCCTTCGCTGATGAATCCGCCTCTAGGAACCCTCATACAGATTGATCGCGACAGATCAGCCGGTGCTCCAAGGCTGCGGAGCCAAGGTTTACATGAGAATGCCGTAGAGATATTTCGCCCGAACCTCGCCGAACTTTGCTTTGATACGATCGCCCGGCAAAATCTTATCGAACTCATTCCTGTGTCCTGAAGAGCCCCTGAAAACATACCAGGACCCGGTGTCGCCCCTCTTCTGAAGGATCTTCCCCTGAGCCATCTTATGGTAGAAGCAGGTCCGCTCGACATTCTTGCCGCTTTGACCATTCCAAATTGCCTGGAAGCACATCTCGCCATTGGCTCCGGTGTGCCACTTGCCACGTGCCAGATATGATGACGGAGCGTCTGATCCTACCGCCGCGTAGAAGCTTCCATCTGGGGCGAAATAGCCGCCGCCCTCCGACCAGATCCAGGTCCGATCGCTATAGAGTTGCGTCAACTCCCATGCGGTGAGATCACGTCCATTTTCGCCCCCTTTTGGCAGAGAGCCTGTCACGTCAGGGGCCGCTGGAGCACGCGGCCGGTGTACAACTGCAGTCGAGAATGTGCGCTTGCGAGACGTCGATTCCCTTGATGGGGCTGCGCCCTGAACTCGCACTACTCTATTGTCATGATTTTTGCGAAGATGAGAGGACGCGCAACCCTTTTGCGGCGGCGCAGATAAATAGCATCTTTCCGATCGGGGACTTGCCTGAGCAGGCATCAATACAACTGAACTCAGGAGGAAACTGAAGCCTGTTGCCAGAATACCAAAATGATTACGCATAGCCCGCCCAAGCCTACTTCAGAACTATTTGGGCTCAAGCTCAGCCCTATGGATAACTAAATATGGCTCGGGTCGGTATGAAGCAAGAGATTTTTAATCAAAATTAAATAAAATTTTACCCATTTCGGTTTCGGCGCTATATAAGGGTCCCGCTGGCGTAGGGCAACGCTCTGACAGCAACTGAGTTCAAACAAAACGCGAAAGAGCGCCGAGGGGGCACTATGAGTGGTGGAAGTGTAATGCGTTCCCGCGTCCTTCAGTGGCGCGTCCCATCAGAATTTCCATCCAATGGAGCTACATCTCGGGGCGGCTCGCGAAAGCGCATTCTGGTCACGGGCGGGGCGGGGTTCCTGGGATCTCATCTGATCGAACGACTCCTCGAAGGAGGCAATGAGGTCGTTTGCGTCGACAACTTCAGCACCGGCAATTTACAAAACCTTCGAGGAATGCTCCGAAACAAACGCCTCTCGGTTCTTGGGCACGACATCGTGCTACCTCTCGACGCCGGGACCTTCGACGAGATCTACAATTTGGCCTGCCCTGCATCGCCTCCCCACTACCAAGCAGATCCGGTTCAAACGACGAAAACCTGCGTTCTTGGTGCTTTGAACGTTCTCGAGATCGCCCGTATATCGAATGCACGCATCCTCCAGGCTTCCACATCCGAGGTGTACGGCGACCCTACCGTTCATCCTCAGCCGGAGACATACTGGGGCAATGTCAACTCAACAGGGCCGCGCGCCTGTTACGACGAGGGCAAACGCTGCGCGGAGTCCCTGTTCTTTGACTATGCCAGAATGCACGGTGTTAGCATCAAAGTGGCTCGTATCTTCAATACTTACGGTCCTCGTATGCGCCCGGACGACGGTCGTGTCGTGTCAAATTTCGTCGTGCAGGCTCTCAAGGGCGAAGACATCACCATCTACGGTTCCGGTTCTCAAACGCGTTCATTCTGCTATGTGTCAGATCTGGTCGATGGACTGATGCGACTGATGGCGTCTCCGGACGCTGTTAATGGGCCAGTGAACCTTGGAAATCCCGCGGAATTCACCATCGGAGAACTCGCCTCGATTGTTGTTGAGATGACTGGCTCTCAGTCAAACATCGTTTATTGCGACCTGCCGGTCGATGATCCACGTCAACGCCGTCCAGACATTACGATCGCAAAAGACTCTCTTGATTGGGTTCCACATATCTCTCTCAAGGATGGCTTGTCTCAGACAATCGACTACTTCGAATCTGCGGTAGCAAATCCGGACGATCGCCATCCTCTCAGCGCCGCTGCATCCAGGTAGAGTTCCCATGAGTGAGCCATATATTCTGGTGACCGGCGGGGCAGGCTTTATCGGAAGCCATGCATGCAAGCAGTTGGCTGCACAAGGATACATTCCCGTCGCGTATGATAACCTCTCGACCGGACATGCGGATGCTGTCCGTTGGGGTCCGCTCATCACGGGTGATATTCTCAACACGCATCGCCTTGAGGCTGTTGTCCGGGAGTTCAAGCCTGTCGCAGCTATGCATTTCGCAGCATGTGCATCGGTTGCGGAGTCAGTCGCCGACCCGGCGAAGTACTACCTGAACAATATTATGGGTACATCGACCTTGCTGAGGGTTTGCGAGAAGCACGGAATCGGGAACCTGATCTTCTCCAGCAGTTGCGCCACTTATGGTGCGCCTGAAGTGCTTCCAATTCGAGAATCCACCGCTCAGCAGCCGATCAATCCCTATGGCGGCAGCAAGCTGGTCGGCGAGATGCTTCTGGCTGATTATGCGGCCTTGTGCGACCTGAGATATGTCGCCCTACGCTACTTCAACGCATGTGGGGCAGATCTCGATGGAGACCTGGGTGAGCGACATACGCCTGAGACGCACCTTATCCCTCGGGTTCTGATGGCTGCTTCAGGCGAAGCCACCAGCTTCGAACTCTTTGGCGATGATTATGAGACGCCAGACGGAACATGCATCCGCGACTACATCCACGTTTGTGACTTGGTCGCGGCACACGTCTTGGCGCTCCGCCATCTTCTCGGTGGCGGAGAGAGTCTGGCATTGAATGTGGGTACCGGCAGCGGACTGTCCGTGAGGGAGATCGTGGACGCTGTCAGCCGTATCACTGGGTACGTGGTACCTACTGTGATCAAGCCACGGCGCCCTGGTGATCCTCCAGCCCTGTATGCTGATCCTTCACTGATTCAGCAGAAGCTGGGTTTCCGAGCCAAGTACTCTGACATTGATACGATCGTCAGGACAGCGGCGCCCTGGTTTTCCCTTGACCTGCAGCCCCCATTTCGGGTTGCAGTCTAAACAGGCGCGTCCGTACAGCGAAGACTTTTCGTGAAACCTCAATTCCAGATCAACTCAGGTGAGATAACCGCTCTCCTTGTTCCAGTTCTGACGACCAGGCAGCAGGTCGAGTACGGAATCCTAGGCGTTCTATGGATGATAGCCCTCGGGGACTTCTGGCTGTGGTGGTTGCAGCCGGATCACATCATCGAACTTGGGCGCTATATCGCCATCACATTGACTCTCGGGTGGCTCTCATTCTGCCCAATCTATTTCTTTGCGGTCTTCTACTTCGGAAGGGTTCCCAACCCAAACATTCCGGTTCCACAAGACTACAGGGTGGCGATGGTCGTCACAAAGGCGCCGAGTGAGCCCTTCGAGGTTGTGCGCGAGACGTTAGAGGCGATGCTGCGCCAGACATACGCGCACGATACATGGCTTGCTGATGAAGACCCCCAGCCTGAGACCGTCGCGTGGTGTGGGGCTCACGGAGTCAGAATTTCGTCACGCAAGGGACGAGATGATTATCACCGTTCGACATGGCCACGCCGGACACGATGCAAGGAGGGAAACCTCGCATACTTCTACGATCACTTCGGTTACGAGAACTACGATTTTGTTTCGCAGCTAGATGCAGATCACGTGCCGGATCCCACGTATCTTGAAGAGATGCTGAGGCCCTTCATCGATCCTGGCGTAGGTTATGTGTCTGCGCCTAGCATCTGTGACAAGAACGCTGAGCACAGCTGGTCCGCTCGCAGCCGGTTGTTCATCGAGGCACCTATGCATGGTGCTATGCAAGCCGGCTACAGCAATCGCTTGAGACCGCTTTGCATAGGCTCACACTATGCTGTGCGGACTGCAGCATTGAGAAGCATTGGGGGTCTCGGTCCTGAACTGGCTGAGGATCATTCGACCACACTATTCATGGCGGCCCACGGCTGGCGTGGCGTCCATGCGATGAATGCGACTGCTCACGGTGATGGGCCGGCCAATTTTGCCGATCTTGTCACACAGGAATTCCAGTGGTCACGCAGCCTCGTCACGATTTTGCTCCAATATACACCGCAGCTGCTGCGCAAGTTGCCATTGCACCTCAAGTTTCAGTTTCTCTTCTGCCAATTGTGGTATCCGCTTCTCTCGATTACGTCGCTCGCGATGTTTGCCGTTCCGGTGATTGCATTGATTTTTGATGTTAACTTGGCGAGGGTTACTTATCCCGATTTCATCGCCCACGCCGTTCCCCCAGCGCTACTTTTGACGGCCCTGATCATCCGACTTGCTCGCCACGGTCTATGCCGACCCCGAAAGACGAAGGTCCTCAGCTGGGAAGCTGCATTGTATCCTCTCGTTCGATGGCCATGGGTCCTGATTGGCACATTGACCGCATTCCGGGACTGGTGGACTGGGGCGGCGGTTGATTTTCGCGTCACCCCGAAGGGCTCTGCCGCGACAGCAAGATTGCCACTGCGGGTTGTTGCCCCGTTTGTTATTCTCTCCATCGGCTCTGCGCTGCCCGCACTGCTGCTGAGCGACATACAGGAGGCGCGCGGCTTCTACTTCATCGCTCTCGTCAATAGCGTCTTCTACTCACTTGTGACACTCACCATCGTTTTCATGCATGCCCACGAAAACAGGACGCTCCATTCTCGTGTTGGTTCTGGGCTCAGGCATGAGGTCTCGCGGTTGCTCATCATTGCCGCCGTGGTAGCCGCTCCGTCACTCGCCATACCGCTCCGCATTCCAGCAGGCGCGCGCGCCATCATAGAAGGAGGGGGAAACCTTCTTCCATCATTTGTCGTATCAAAGCTGCATTCAAATGAGCGCTGATACATCAGGTGTATAAAGATGTCGCGTCCAGAGTTACCAAATGGGGTGTGGCCGGGCCCAGAGTTAATGCCTTAAATTCGGCTCATCTGCTGTGGGTCGGGCTTAGTGGTTAATACGAATTCACGTGTCGCCAACCGAACCTGCAAAGCCGTAGCATGAAGGACTTTGCGCTCTATGGTGCGCTGTTTGGCCTCGTCGTGGAGTTCGTCCACTCTTGCGTTCATGCCTTCTGGTGTCAGTCTCATGGCCGCGATGAGATTGAGCGCATTCGGTAAAAATTGGTCATATACATCGTGGCCGGCGCAGCCTTGCCTCCAGCCATTGCTCTGATCCGCAGGTTGGTCATGCGTCGGCGGTAGACCGAACAGGAGCGATCAGGAATTGCACGCCTGGACTGAGCCACGCTACACAGAGGTGATGTAGTGAACAAGGTTGGGTGACACCGCACCCCGCAAGATTGACAGCCACATCCGGGCAAGACGGGGTTGATTCACGTACTGCATCAGTCGGGCTTTATGCTCTCCAGCTTCTCAGCCAGTTCCCGATTGTAGGTGCTCATCTTCAACGTCATCGTTCACACAAAGCCTCTATTTGTAAGTTTGCAAGCGCCTGTTCTCGGCACGGTTAGCAGACAAGTCAGGTGGCTGGGCTTTCGGGAGCCATGTTCGACCAGCAGGAAGAGCGCTGGAACTCGGCCACTCCAAGGATCACGGCGTGGCCGAGCTAACCAAAGGGAGGGAGCTGGGCTGTATGGCTCCAAGGACAAGTTGAAAAGATGTCCGCACGAAGGTGAGAAGGCCACTGGTGAAAAAGGCGAACAAGAGCAGGGTGGTCCGAGGCCTTGATCCATGCCCGGACAAGCCGCCTTTCGCGAGCTTGAGTCTCCCGGATAACCATCGTCGTGATAGGGATCGTCCGTCATCTGTGGCTCTCACTAGCCCTTAGCCTTGTCAGTCTCCGGTGTGTAGAAGATGACGTCGGCTAGTGTCTCCGGTACGCCCGTGCCGAAGAGGCCATGTGTGGAGTCGCTCTCTAGCCGCCTCGGTACGTTTGTTGGCCTGCTCAATCCCCGCCGCCACCGGTTACTGTGTGTTTGCGGCTCCGGACATGAGTGACGGGGCGCGTGAACCAGATCTGCTGCAGCGTCAGTCGCCTTCAAACAGAGAAGGCTGCCGAACCGCCGGCTATGCCGGGGGGCTGCGCTCTGAGAGTCTCGAGCGCGCCGTTGCGAGCCCACATTCAAACATCCCGCTCTTGCTGCTTGGTACCTGCTCTGATCCGATTTCATGACTTGTCCGGCGAGTTCGCCTCCGACCTCAGGAGCAGACATCCGAATGGGTGCCAGTATGCCGGAACACACCGGACTTTCAGGGCTTATACCTACATAGACCATCTGGCCTAATCGACATGCCTCCTGATGTGCGCCAAGTTGGCTGCAACCGGTGCAAGAGGTTGGATACTATGATTGCGTTGATCCTCACGGCGATTGCGAGCGGTGTTGGCTCCTTTATACTACTTTGGCCCTATGGAGCAGTCGTCGCGCTTGCTTGCGTCCCGTTTACAAGTAGTCTTTGCGTGCTCCTAGTGGGCATTGTTATAGCTTACGTCAGGGGCGACACGCGACGTAAACGATGCAATGCTGTTGGCATGCCTCTGAATGCTATTTAGATCTCATTGCGACATCTATTTTCCATTTGTGAAATCTAGTGGTTATTCTGTAGTCTGGATTCAGAGCGTCCCGCTTGCGCGAAATGACCTCTGTTCACAAGACCCGACTAAATCTGATGTGTTCAATGGACAAACGGGGCTGGTAGCAGCTTATGAGACGTTCCTGCCCGAAATAAGCTGACCGGCGCGAACGCTGACTGCCCACACGGTTCAACAGCCTGTGCTGATCGTCAACACTGATGCGCCTAACGTTGAGTACTGAATGCTCGGCTGCCCCGGGCGGTATCCTAATCGCAGGTGGAGCCTTCGCTGCAAAGAGTGGGTGCTTCGAGAAGCTGGCGCAGGGTCGGCAAGCCGATGAATCGCCGAGCCCTGCGGCTATCGCCTCCGATTGCTAGCACTACATTGGCACTTTCATCAGTGATCCAAGAGTGAAGCGGGCGCGGCAGAAGGGACATCGCAGGCGCATGGCGTGCGTGATGTGATCAAGCAGCATGCGCCGAACGGCCGGTAAGCTGGGTTGTGGCGGTGGCCCGCCAGCC
Source organism: Microvirga terrae (assembly GCF_013307435.2). NCBI lineage: Bacteria > Pseudomonadati > Pseudomonadota > Alphaproteobacteria > Hyphomicrobiales > Methylobacteriaceae > Microvirga > Microvirga terrae. The sequence goes on along the minus strand of NZ_CP102845.1, from coordinate 3,907,368 downwards.
TTTCTTTTTTCCCCCTGTGGCGGCCTGCAGCCGCAGATGCTGCAAGAACAAATACGCGATCAGGGTCAGCAAGGCATGCCGGTGCAACCCGCGCCACGAGCGGCCCTCGAAGTGATCCAGCCCGAGCTCTTCCTTGAGCTGCTGGTGCGCCTGCTCGCACACCCAGCGCGCCTTGATCAGGGCCGCCAGCTGCTTCAGGGCTGTGTCCGGCGGAAGGTTGGATAGGTAGTACTTGCGCTCGCCCGACGAGCGATGCTCGCCCACGAGCCACACTTCGTCACCCGGCAGATGCTGATTGGCCTGCCCGTGCAGACGAACCGCAGGCCCATCGGCGACCCGCACGCGCACGGCCGCGAACTTCGCCTTCAGCGGGCCTTTGGTGCCGCGTCGCCACGTGATCCGACGCCAGGAGGCCTGCGCCAGCATGGCTTCAGCCGTCACCGCCTCCTGATCCGGGATCTGTCGCGTGCGGGAGCGGCCACGGGAGGGCGGACTTGGGATCATCTGCACATCCGCCGCATACACCTTCTGGATCCGCACGGTGCCCACGGCCCAGAGCAGCCCGAGTGCCGAGAGCGCCTGGCGGAAGGGCCCGCTGATGCCATAGCCGGCATCCGCCAGCACGGCTCCGAAGCTGACGCCCGCTTGCATGACCTGCTGGAGTTCCGCCAGCGCGATCTCGGGCTTCGAGCGCTGCGTCCAGAACGCCTCGGGCACGCCGGCGTGGTGCAGGCGCGCGGGATCCTGGATCCAGGTGTCAGGCAGGAACAGCCGCAGCACGATCGGGACCGGCACCTCGCCCTTGGCGAGGGTGAGCGAGACCAGGCACTGACAATTCGCGTTCTTGCCCACCACTCCGGCATATTGCGAGGTGACGCCCACGGAATGGGAGCCCTTCTTGAGCAGCGCCGTGTCGTCGATCACCAGGATGGCCTCAGGTCCGCCGACCAGCCGGTTGGCCTGGGCCAGCAGTTCGGCTTCGAGCGGCGCCTCGTCCCACGGGCCCACGGCCACGAAGTGATGCAGTTGATCATAGTCAGCCGGCGCCACCCGCGCCGCCATCGGCTGCAGGCTCTTGCGTTCGCCGGGACCGATCAGGCCAGCGACATAGAGCGGGCACATGCGCCGCCGAGCCGGATGATGAAGAGGAGTGAGGAAAGGTTCAAGCCAGGACTGGAGTTCATGCTCCCACGCCACTGAGGTGCTCATGACAACCTCCTGCGGATGATCCTTCAGGGAAGACGTCGGCAGGCCTCGCGGGGTTCCTCATGCCTGCCAAAGTAGTGCTAGGCGCAGTTAATCATAAACATATTTGACCTTTATCCTATAGCCAGCGCTAGTCGACTTGGCGGCCGACGGATTGTACATACGAATCTTGGAGCAAGGTCCCCTTCCAGCTGAGTGGGCATGTTGCTGCCGGATCGGATGATCGGCGCTATGGCGAGTACATCTAAACGTATCAAAGTTTCTGTCTTGGTGGTCGCCTACAATCACGAGCGATATATCCGTCAGGCTCTCGAGAGCGTCATGTCACAGCAGACGGACTTCCAGTTCGAGGTTATCGTCAGTGAAGACGCATCAACCGATAGAACCCGACACATCATACATTCCATCGCCGAGCGATGGCCAGATCGAATCCATGTGATCGAGTCGGAGCGAAATTTGCGCTCCAACGAGGCCGTGGCCCGTGGATTGCGAGCGGCTCAAGGAAAGTACGTTTCCTTGCTCGACGGTGACGATTATTGGATTTCCAACTCTAAGCTTCAGACGCAAGCCTCTTTTCTGGACGAGAATCCGCATTGCACAGCCATTTTCCATAATGCGCTAGTAGCCCGCGGGGGAACGATTGGCCCGCAACGTTGGACCCCTTCCAATCAGAGGGATTTCTCAGGCCTTGATGACATCTGGCGCGGCAATCCTTTCGCGACTTGCGCTGGGATGCTGCGTCTCGCTCCTATCAAAGATGTTCCAGAGTGGTACACCGCATTCTTCCCGCTTACTGATTGGCCGCTGTACATCTTATGTGCAGAGAAGGGGAAAATTGCGTTTCAGGACGAAAATGTTGGTGTGTATCGCATGCACGATGGAGGTCTGTTCTCATCATTGCCTGATAGCGAGAAGAGAAGGCTTATATCTTCGTTCTACCGTCAGATGAATAAAGTACTGAATTTCAAGTATGACCACATCGTACGAGATGCCTGCTCTCAGTATTTCTACGATTGGTCAGTTGAATTCTCATCACGAGGAGAGATAAGCCAAGCTTGGGAATGCCTCTGGCGCTGTCTTATGAGTAATGGAGTCGGGGGTTCAGTATCATACAGGCAACTACTTCGTTTGGCTAAGCATCTTCTGGCACCCAGACGGTTGTCATCAACATGATTGAGGCAGATCAGTACCGCGGCACAGTGTCGGCTCTCGCGCCGGATGTAGAGCGTCCGTTATGGTCCGTAATGATCCCGACACACAACTGTGCCCAGTATCTAGGTGCGACCCTCAGAAGCGTTTTAGACCAAGACCCAGGACCGAACCTCATGCAGATTGAGGTGGTCGATGATAACTCGACCCAAGATGACCCAGCGGCTGTCGTGAGGGCTGTAGGGCAGGGGAGGGTCGGATTCTTCCGGCAAGAACGAAACATTGGGCATGTTGCGAATTTTGAGACGTGCCTGAACCGTACACGGGGCCATCTTGTCCATATCTTGCATGGAGACGATCGTGTTCGGCCAGGGTTCTACGAGAAGCTCGGACAAGCATTTGAGCTTGCTCCTGAGATTGGGGCAGCGTTCTGCAGGCAAATTTTTATCGATGCTTCAGATCAGACGTTGTCTCTTTCTCCGTTAGAAGAAACGACCGCAGGCACTCTACCTAACGCATTGCTCCGCCTGGCGCAGGAGCAAAGGATTATGACGCCATCGATCGTCGTCAAGCGCAAGGTCTACGAACGACTTGGCGCGTTCGATCGGCGGCTCACGTGTAGTGAGGACTGGGAAATGTGGGTTCGCATCGCGGCGAACTATCCAGTTTGGTACGAACCCGAGCCACTCGCTCAATACCGAATCCATGAAGCCTCTTCATCCGCGCGGCACCAACGCACGGCGGACGATATGGCTTATACCCGAGCGGCGATCAAAATCTTCCAAGCCTACTTGCCGGAGGACCTCCAACCAACGGCAGAGCGACACGCTCGAAGAGTCTACGCTGTTGCCGCACTAGTGGCAGCAGGTCATATGTTGGAAAAGGGCGACGTTTTCGCATTTTTTGCTCAGCTTCGGGAGGCCCTTCGCTTCGAGCGATCTCCTGGTATTCTGATGCGTGTGGCACGCATGCTTGTCCGGTCAGGTATTGGCAGGTTGCGGCATGGTTGAAACGTCTGCCAGTCGCAAACCTGTGTCGGTTGCTATTGCCGGGTGTGGGGCTGTCGCTCGGCTTTATTATGCGCAGGCTTTGGCGGCGCTTTCTAACGCGAGCAAGATTAAGCTCACGGCAGCATTCGATCCCAATCGCCCGAGTGCCGAAGCACTCTGCAGCCAGTTCAAGGAATCAAAAGTTGCCGACACGTTTGAGGATTGTTTGAACGGTCCGGAGGTCCTCATTGTAGCCTCGCCGCCCCGTTTCCACGCGGAGCAGGTCAAAGCAGCTCTCAACGCTGGCCTTCACGTTTTTTGTGAAAAGCCGTTAGCGACGAACAGCGACGATGCCGTCGATATGCTGCTAGCAGCCAAGCAGAGCAAACGAATGCTCGGCGTGGGTCTCATACGGCGACATCTTCCAGCTGCCCGAATGATCCGCGAGCTTCTAAAGGCTGAAGTCTTGGGTCGTCCGCGCCGCGTGCACTGCTTCGAGGGTGGGCCTATGAGTTGGCCTGTACACTCACCGGCATATTTTTCCCGCTCTCTGTCAGGCGGCGGCGTGCTCCAGGATATCGGCACCCATGCGCTTGATCTTCTAACATGGTGGTTCGGACCGCCTCTAGCCGTCGATTACGAGGATGATGCTATGGGGGGCGTTGAGGCCAATTGTCGAGTGGTGCTCGATTATCCAGAGTTCCAAGCAGTGGTACGCCTGAGCCGTGATTGGCAACAACCGAACCGCTGGTTCATTGAGGGTGAAAAAAGTTGGCTTGCCTGGAATGCCAATGATGGTAACGAGCTGGAGTTGGGCACCCGGGGGGGGAGTGTCACTCTTAGTGCGGCTCTTAAATGCACCGAATCAAACCCTCAGCGCATGAACGCCACCCACCCGGTTCATGATTTCCATGCTTCCTTCGAGGATCAGATTGCCTCCTTCATCAACGCTGTCCGTGGCGGAACTCGCGCTCCCATCTCAGGTGAACTTGGCCTTGACGTATTACGGATCATTGACCGTTGCTATGCCACCCGTAGGTTGATGCATATGCCATGGCTCTCGGAGGCCGAGTTGGCACGTGCATTGGCTCTCTCGGACAACCCGACATGAGCCATACGATAGCTGTTCTTGGGGCAAATGGTTTCATCGGTGGGCGGACGGTCGAGATGATGCGGCTACTCGGCTGGGCCGAGCCAAGGCCACTTGTGCGCCGCACCGAGGCACTTGCTCAAGTTTGCCGCTTCGCCCTTGATGCCCGGATAGCTGACGCTCGAGACGAGACTGCCCTGCGAGCGGCGTTTGTCGGCTGCCAAACCGTACTGCACGCTGTCGCTGGCGATCGCCACACCATTCTCGGAACGTTAGAGCCTGTCTACAGAGCGGCACATCAGGCCGGCGTAAAGCGGCTGATTTACCTGAGCACCGCGTCGGTCCATGGCCAGGATCCTGCGCCCGGGACCGACGAAACCACCCCGCTTTCAGATCGGCAGCCGATTGCCTACAACAACTTCAAGGTGCGTGCTGAAGCGCGGCTCTCTGCGCTGCGCCGCGCTGGGGAAGTTGAAGTCGTAATACTCCGCCCAGGCATTGTTCATGGCCCGAAGTCAGCCTGGACAGCGGGATTCGCAGACGAACTCCTCGCTGGGCACGCTTACCTTGTCGGCGGTGGGCGCGGTGTATGCAATAGTGTTTACATCGATAATCTGGTGCATGCAATTCGGCTTGCTGCCAGTGCTCCACATATCGACGGCCAAGCTTTCCTGGTGAGTGATGCCGAACAGGTGACTTGGTATGATCTTTGTCGGCCGATCGCGGAGGCGCTTGGATACCGCGTGGAGGACTTGCCAGATCCTCCCGTAGCAGCAGGTGATCGTACGCTGCTTAGCCGCCTCCGTCACACACCGGAGGTTGTCACAGCGTATCGCAGGCTCCCACAGCCCTTGCGGCACGCATTGCGGGCTGGTTATGCCTCCTACCGGGCTCAGCATGACAAACCCGAGAAAAAAACACATGCCGGGAGCCGATTGGAGGCCAGCCACGAACGCGCGCTCCTCCACCAGTGTGGATACCGCTTACCCTTCACACGAGCTAAGGAGCGGCTTGGTTTTGAACCTATCGTCACTTTTCCTGAGGCGGTGCGCCGGTCCGTTGCTTGGCTAAATTTTGCTGGTTATCCTGTAGTAGATGAACCCAATTCAAGGCTAGAGCTTAGTTGGAGATAGATCTTGTCCGACTCCTACCCGCCTGCGCCAAAGTCCCAGGATCACACAAACGGGCCGACGGAACGTGTGCAGCCAGCCGATGCATCAGTTTCCGTGATTATAACCACCTTTAATGACTCTCATTATTTAGGTGATGCACTCAATAGTGTCACTGCACAATCGGTCAAGCCCCAAGAGGTCATCATTGTGGACGATGGCTCGTCCGACGATCCCAGTGCCGTAGCCGCCCTCTACCCAGGTGTTCGTATCATTCGGCAATCTAATCAGGGCCTGGCTGCGGCACGTAACACTGGTCTTCGCGCCGCCAGTGGTCGCTATGTGCTTTTCCTGGACGCGGACGACATTCTGTTCTCCAAAGCCATTGAGGCGAACCTTCAGCAGTTCAAGGCAAACCCCTCTGCCGGATTCGTTTATGGGGCTTACCGGTATGTGGACGAGCATCTCAACGTTCTGCATGTAGCAACTTTTCGTCCAGTCGGAGACGACCCTTATGCAGACTTCTTGAAAGAAAACTGCATCGGGATGCACGCTGCCGTTCTTTATAGACGCCAATGCCTTGAGGCAATCGGTGGATTCGATGCCAGCCTCAGGGCGTGTGAGGATTATGATGTTTATCTACGGATGGCGCAGAAGTATTCCATCGCATGCCAGCCCAAGTTGATCGCCGATTACAGAAGGCATGATCGCAACATGTCGCACAACGCGCCGATGATGCTTGCTACGGCTCTCAAGGTGCTGGATAAGCAAAAGCTATATGCAAGTTCAAATGAGAAGTGGCGGAATGCGCGCAGAACCGGGATCCTTAGCATAAAGCAGTATTATCTTCTTGAACATCTTCGGAGGGTTCGGAGTGTACTAAGCCGGGGCCACCGGCGAGGAGAGATGGCTCGCCAGACACTCAGCATGTTCAGCATGGCGCCTGGTTCATTTCTGACGGTTGGTCTGCGGGGGGGGCTGCGGGTTGCAGCGAAGCGCCGAGACAAGCGAACGCCACGCATGGGAGATCTCAGACGAACAATACCTTTCAGTAAGCAATTCGGATACGATCGAGGAAAGCCGCTCGACCGCCACTACATTGAAGCTTTTTTGATGCAGAATGCCTCTGACATCAAGGGTCGGGTTCTCGAGGTCGGGGACAGCAGCTACACACTGCAGTTTGGTGGTGAACGAGTGGCAACCGCCGATGTGTTGAACCGCTTCCCGGGCAACCCTCAAACAACTTTCCTCGGCGATCTTGCCGGTGAAAGCAATCTTCCCTCAGACACATTCGACTGCGTTGTGCTCACGCAAACATTGCATCTTGTCTACGACATGCAAGCTGCCGTTCGCACTCTCCTGCGTGTGTTGCGTCCCGGGGGTGTGCTTCTCCTTACCGTACCCTGGATAAGCCCAATCGACCGAGGGGAATGGGGAGATACCTGGTACTGGTCACTAAGTCCGCATGCACTCGGAAGACTTCTTAGCGAGCATTTCGGCAGTGATCATGTCAGCATCAATCACTACGGGAATGTGCTGTCAGCGACCGCGTTCTTGTACGGTCTTGCAGAGCATGAACTGACTCCTCAAGAGCTCGACGTCCACGACCGCCACTGCCCAGTCATTGTCGCAGGACGTGCAATCAAGGGAGTTGTAGCCTGATGAGAGGTATCGGGCGAGCGCAGACATTGCTGCGGCGGCTAACGCGCCGCGAGCGGCCAATCGTGCTGATGTACCATCGCGTTGCGGAGGTAGCCTGCGATCCCTGGCAACTGGCTGTGCGTCCTCAGCGCTTTGCCGATCATCTCAGGGTACTCACGAGGGAACGGAAGGTCGTACCACTGGCCTGGCTTGTGGGTGAGTTGCGCGAGAGTCGCATCCCCTTGGGAAGTGCCGTGCTTACTTTTGACGATGGCTATGCGGATGTGTTTCATACAGCCAAGCCGATCCTGGAGGAGTATGGCTGTCCCGCAACCGTATTCTTAACGACTGGGGCTCTGGACACTCCGGGGTTCTGGTGGGACGTGCTCAGCCGCATCATCTTAGAAACGCCCGCACTCCCTCCAAGGCTAGAAATGGATGCGGGCGGCAAGACCAACAATTTTGATGTTAGGCAAGTTGTGCAGCCTGGCAGAGTTCAAGGCGTCGCGGCGCGTGAAGCGTTGCATACCGAACTATGGCGAGCATTGCGGCCGCTCGATCCAACTGAGCGCCAGTCTGTGCTCGCTGAACTTGCTGCATGGGCCGGTGTCGACGCGACGCCCCGCAGCAGTGATCGTGTAATGACGTCGCAGGAGGCTAAAGCATTGTCGGAGTCGCCGCTCATCAGCATCGGAGCACATACAGTCACTCATCCATCCTTGCCTCTGATTGAGGACGAGGACAGGAGCCGCGAGATCCGCGAGAGCCGGATGACGTGCGAGCGCATTGTCGGACACCCTATAACGGGATTCGCCTATCCCTTCGGCGACCAAGATGATGCGAGCGTTTCGGCTGCCCGTGCAGCAGGGATCCAGTTCGCCTGCACAACCGATGCTGGCGTAGTTACACCCAAAACCGATCTCATGAGAATACCACGCATCTTGGCTGCTGATTGGAGCCAGGATGAGTTTCGTCAGAACGTTTTAAGCTTTTGCTGAGAAGTTCTTTATTCTGATTTTCTTGCCCTCAGTGTATTCCGGACATGCCATCTTCGTCCCCCTGCGTCAGCGCGATCATCATCGTCTACAACGGTGAGGACTTTCTGGAACAAGCTATTGCCAGCGTCGCGGGCCAGACGTTCGGCGATTGGGAGCTTCTGATTGTCGACGATGGCTCCACGGATGGTAGCGCAAATATTGCACAGCGGCACGCAGATCGAGATCCTCGTATGCGGCTTCTATTCCATAAAGATCGGAAAAATCATGGCATGAGTGCGGCGCGAAACCTCGGGCTTGCCCATGCGCGAGGGAAATTCGTTGGCTTCCTTGATGCCGATGATGTTTGGATGCCCGAGAAGCTTGCTGAGCAGATATCGATCTTGGAGGCTCAGCCAAGTGCTGGCCTAGTCTACGGTCGGACGCTGATCTGGTCCTCGTGGGCGGGAGGGAAGGGCAGCGACTTCTATTATGACCTGGGATTGCCACCCAACAGGATCTACGAACCACCTCTCCTGTTCCATGTCCTTCTTGCCAACAGATCCCAAACCCCGACAACCTGTAATGCACTCATGCGCAGCAGCCTCATCGGCCAAGTTGGCGGGTTTGGGGATACCTTCAAAGGGATGTTTGAAGATCAGGTTTTCTTTTCAAAGGCGCTCCTCCAGGCGCCAGCCTACCTCTCAGATCGGACATGGGCGAAGTACCGGCAACATTCGTCCAGTTGTTCTGCACAATCCGCGGCCGCGGGTGAGGACGACAAAGCCAGATTTGTTTTTCTAAGATGGTTGGACGCGTATGCCGCCCGAGAGAACGCAAAATTAAGCACTCGGCTCCGTATATGGCGGGAGACGGCACGATGTAGGAAAAGGCTCATTGCTGACCGTCTTCAAAAATCATTACACGCTAGGATGCCGACCTGATGCCCACGGTTTCAGTCATTACGCCATTTCTGAACGCCGAACCCTATCTTGCGGCTGCGATCGAAAGCGTCAGAAGGCAAAGTGAGACAAATTGGGAGCTGTTGCTGATTGACGATGGCTCAACGGACAAGAGTGTTGCGATCGCTCGTCGTGCTGCAGAACTCGATCCGAGACTTCGTCTGGTATTCAACTCAGGCGAGCAACGTGGTGCAGCAGCCGCACGCAATCTTGGTCTCCGATCTGCTCGAGGAGAGTTCGTATCATTCCTTGATGCTGATGACCTCTATGAACCTGATGCCCTTGCCAATGCCGTGGCCGCCCTCAAAGATAATCCTAAGGCTGGGATGGTGTATGGACCGTCACGCTGGTGGCACCCCGGCAATAACGAGCAGGATTGGACCGAAAGCGTCGCAGGTCTCACTCAAAGCCTCCACCATCCGCCCGACCTGTTGATACATGTCATTCTCCTGCAGCGTGGGCATGTTCCTTGCACCTGTGGTGTTCTTATCCGCCGCGAGGTCATTGACACGGTCGGAGGGTTCGAAGAGCAATTTCGGCTCTATGAGGACCAAACTTTATGGGTAAAGGTATTTCTGTCCAGCCCAGTGTCAGTCATCGATACTTGTATGGCGCGGTACAGGCAGCATCCTGAGTCCGTCTCGGCGTTGGCCATGGAAAGTGGGGAGTATGATCGGCTTCAGCCTCATACTGCGCGGGCTGCATTTCTACAATGGTTGTCAAGCTATGTGGACGATTGTCGCCAAGACGATCCGCGTATTCGGCGGGCGATGCGCATCGCCCGCGCCTCATACGATGCACCCCCAGGTCTGCAAAGAACTCTTGACCGGCTTTCCTTGTTCGCAGATCGCATTCTCTGCGACGCTCGCGATGTGTTCAAAGGTAGAATTACGAGACTGCTGAGATGTGAATTCTGATCAGGTTGTTCCGGCGCGTCCTGAGCCGGTGTTCGTCGGCCAAGACTACCATGCGGGCGCTGCTGATTGTACCAGGTCAGCCACCGCGGCAGGTCGGCGGCTCTCGCATGGGATGAGCTGAACGGGATCGCATAAGCCCACTCTCGTAGGAGCGTCTGGATGAAGCGCTCCGCTTTGCCATTAGTTTTCGGCGTTCACGGTCTCGTTTGGCTACTGTCCGGGGACGGGAGGAGCGGTTCTCCAGCCCGCTTGGTCCTTCAGCCTTGAAGCGGGCCAGCCACCTGCGCGCGGTCCGCTCGCTGATGCCGAAGCCGCGGGCCAGCTCTCAAATTGGCTGCCCGTCTTCGAGGATGCGGCGGATCATTTCCGCTCGACCCAAGCGGGTCGTGCGGGCATTCTGGTGCGGGTTGTTCATCTCTCAGGTCCATTAGAGGGTGCGTGTCGCAACGACCACCTTCAGGCCCTCAGGCGGGATGAACAACCTCCTCCGAGCTCAAGCCTAGCGAACTTTTGTCCACATGTGTTCCATCGTCATATGGCCATACCCTGGATAGGCAACGACAGTTCTTCCGGCCAGTTGGCCAGGATGTACTTCGAACATTGCTGCGCGCTCGACGTGATCTTCCATTACGCCACCAATAGCGTAAAGACCTGCATTGATATAGTACCTCCCTGGAACCAGGAGAAGCGGGGTGAATTCACACCGAAATTCGGGGCCGATTATGTCGTTTCCCGAACTATTGGCCGAGTCAAAAGATGCTACAGCCTCTCCAAGTTCATCGTAAATTGTGAAGGAGCATTCCACCTTCACATCAGATCGCGACATTTCAAATGTGAACAGTGCGGGGGAACCTGCGAGCAACACGCCTGCGGGTGAGGAGATCTCAATGCGTGACAGCCTCACTTCGCCTTGCCCAAGCCGATCGAGTCGACTGGCCAGTCCGCTGTCCGCCGTGTGCTCATCAACTCGCTGGAGGTGAGCGCTAATTACTTCGAATGGGGGCCCATCGGCCGCCACTGTGCCGTTCGAGATCAGAAGCGCACGTGTGCAGAGTCTTTGCACGGTACCAAGTTGATGGCTGACGAATATGACAGTGCGACCGCTGCGGCTGATATTTTCAATACGGCTAAGACATTTGTTTTGGAACTCAGCATCGCCAACCGCTAAGATTTCATCAAGCACAAGAACCTCAGCTTGGATGTGTGCTGCTACTGCAAACGCTAAACGCAACTCCATTCCACTTGAATAGCGCTTAATGGGTGTGTCCAGAAAACGCTCAACGCCAGCGAATTCAACAATCTCATCAAGCTTTGCCGCAATCTCGTGGCGCTTCATTCCCAGAATAGCACCATTAAGGAAGATGTTCTCCCTGCCTGTAAGCTCAGGATGGAAACCTGTGCCCACTTCCAGCAGAGCTCCTAAGCGACCGTGGACTGTTGCGAGTCCACCAGTCGGTGAAACGACTCTCGCCAGAATTTTAAGGAGAGTGCTCTTGCCTGCGCCGTTCGAGCCAATGATACCAAGAACCTCCCCTTTTCGAATCTCAAACGAGACATCGCGCAGCGCCCAAAATTCCGAGGGAGGCGAACTTTCGGTTCGGCCGCGACGAACAATTTGTTTAGCCATCGATGTAATGGCTTCCCGAAGCGTAGGATATCCATCAGTCGGGCGAAGACTGTATTTTTTAGACAGGTGCTCGACTCTCACTGCTATGTCATTCATTTTTGATTACACGATATCTGCGAAGCTGCTTTCACTGCTTAGGAAGTAGTAAGTTCCAACTAGCAGTAGGATGAACGAAGTCACGATGGATACTATGATCATCTCTGGGTGTGGGGAGATGCCCAGTACACTCCATCTAACGCCCTCGATCACTCCTGCCATCGGATTCAATGCGTAAACCAGCCGCCAAGCATCTGGAATAAGGCTGCTGGGGTACACAACGGGAGTAAGGAACATGAGGATCTGAATGGCAAATGGAGTTACGTAGCCCACGTCGCGGTACCTGATATGTGCTGCTGCTAGTGCTGCGCCAACACCTAGTGCCGCGCAGAAAGCGACTAGAAGAAACAGAGGCAAGAAGGCGATATTGAGCGAGACAGGTACCCCAAGTACGACCATAGTCACTATCAGGAGACCAAAGCTAGTTACAAAATCAGAAACACAGGAAATAATAGACGACAGCGGAATAATCATTCTGGGAAAGTAGATTTGTCTTAGAAGTTCGTGGTTGCTGACAAGGCTTCCAGAGGCACTTGCAAGTGCATGAGCGAAAAAACCCCATGGGAGAAGTCCGGCCAAAACGAATATGGGATAAGGGACTTCGTCCGACGAAATCCCAGCAAGGCGATGAAAGACAACGCTAAACACAATCATTGAAGCTAAGGGTTGAAGCAAAGCCCAAAGCACCCCAAGAAGCGTCTGGCGATAGCGCACCTTGAAATCTCGCCAGACTAGAAAATAGATGACAGTGCGATAGTGAACGATCTCCCGAAGGTCTGAGAGGTTGGTCCTCCCCCGCGGCTTGATGATGATGGTTGGTTGCGGTCCGTCAGGTTCCTTGATGCCGCGACTAACATCATTTTGCTGAACGCTGTTCGTGCCAGGCCATGGACCCATGTTGTGCGTCATTGTAAGGGGTACTCGTCAGGTGAGTAATAATCAAGAAGCAGACACCGGGCTGCTCCCTGTGACTTATAATATCGTATTGTGAGTGCCTTCTGAACATCCGTTCTATTCGAACGTGCAGACCTCAGGGCCTGTGCTCTTGGCATTCGATGCTGCACCTATCCTCATGAAGCGCGCCCTTTCAGCTGTCGCATTTGCGGTAACTGGAGCGTCTGTTGCCGCAATGAACGGGTTGCCAGAATGGCCATATCTGCCTTGTCTGCATCACCATAGAGATCTCCATGCCGCCTATGCAACTAACATCGAGATTGATCCGCATCACGGATGCGCCGTTGTCTGACCAGACAAATCGCAGTGGAACACGCCGGTGAAATCGCAGGTGTGCCAGCTAATACTCAGGCAATCGGACTCGCATGACCCACCATCTGTGGCTATCCTCATGGACAGAAAGGTCAAAAAGCCCAAAATGCGGTAAACGGTACTGGCCTGCGAGCGGCATTCACCCAAGCGATTGAAGCGCTATACCCGTGGACTGGGTTCAATGGTCAGTCCTCGCATTGAAAATTTACTCCATGGTACGTATCGTTTCGTCTAGATTAAGACAATCTTCCCGACGCTTATCGTTTATCTTGGTACACTGCGCTTGTTAATCGCAGTATCGGATTTGGCGTTACTCCCTCACTATGACTAGGAACATCATGATGCGATATTGGATACCGCCAAGCGAAACGCTAGAGCATCTTTGGTCTGAGCGATTCCCGGCACTGCCACGCTATTGCGGCAACGATTCTCAACCTGGGATTGATGAGGTTGAGGAATGGCGCGACTGGACAATGCTCGACACGACCCCCGATCAACTGCGAATTGAAGGTTTCCTTGAGCGCCATGACCTAAGCCAAGCAACCCTTCTCCACGTCGGCGTCGGGAATTCAGGTCTCGCTAAGCGCTTCGCGCAGCGTACAAAGGAAATTGTTGGCACAACAATTTCAAATTCTGAGATGTGCCATGGGCGCAAATTGAATATCCTGAATTATCATGTTTACATTAACAATAAGTATAGTGGAGAGCCTGTGCCAGGACCTGAGGAGTTTGACTTTATTATCGATAATAATCCCACGACTTTTGCATGCTGTCGCGACCACCTATGTAAGATGATGGTGCAATATCGCAGCCGCTTGAAGGAGAACGGTATGATTGTCACCGATCGAGAGGGGCTCGGTTGGGTCGTTAGTGCGCCTAGCGCGAACCCACGTTGGGGTTTCAGCTTCGATGACTGGGCTGCTTTAGGAGAGGTATTCAGGCTCAAGCCCAAACGTATTGACAACGATATCTATGTGCTCGCTGGGGAATCGGCTGTGATTAGGCATAATTTTAGGCCTCCCTCAATCAAGCATGCTGTCCGGAAGATCTCTCGCTTGTTCAGGAGATAGTGGCAGAATGCTAGAAAGTGCTTTCTCCCATTGAACCAGTTCAACCGGCTAGAGCTTGTCCTCACACGAGTTCTGGGCCAACTCCTCTGATGGATCTCCAGTGTCTCGACACCTCACCCTAATCTGAGATCATAATATTTTATTCCTAGTGCTCAGTTTGCAGGCAATTCTTCGCCGGCTGGGCGCCTGGTTTAGTGATATTTGACTGAGTGTAGGATTAAACTAGACTGGTGAGGAGGTGCCAAGCTGTTATCGTCAACCTACCTTGACACCTCCACCATCGAAACCAATGTTGCCCTTGTCAAGAGTAATGTCCTAACGTGCGCACGTTTTCAAGATTAGTTGGTGGCGCTCGCGTTGATAACATCCAACTCGAAGAGTTAGGAAATCGCCATCTCCACCCAGCAACACTCTATACCGTGTGGGCTGATAATTTTGCCGTTGGCCAGCTTTTCACCGGGCGCAAGTGCAACTCGAATATAATCAGTGCCGCTCTGCGAGAACTGCGGCGTGCACGTCAATCAATCCAAGCATATCCTTCGCCGTTCACTGCTCTACCCAGTACCGCGACGATTGTTGTCGATCATGCCAAGGGCCAGGTTTCGGATCTTGAGCGATGTCTGCAGTCGCTCCGCCACCAAAACCGTCCCCCGGATCAAATCATTGTTCTTGACCGCAGTTCCAACGGAGCCAGTGTGAAGGTGGCCGCAGACAGCGCCGGAGCTGAGTACCTTTCCGCAGTCTCCGCCGGGCCATGTTTAGGGAAGAACGCGAGCATTCGCGCCGCAGTCGGGGATATAATTGCATTTGTCGAGGATACTCTGGTCTTCCAACCGAGTTGGCTTCAGAGGCTGATCGAGGCCTTCGATTCCGGGCAAATCATGGCTGTCACAGGACTGGAACTCCCACTCGGCTTTGGAATGGAGCCACAAGGCGTGGCGGGCTCCCGGCAAGTCACTCGAATCTTTAGGCGGAAAGACTTTTCGCCAGAGGTTATTGCAAGCATAGAACGAAGCGGAGCCCCAATCTGGGAGGCCGGCGCAGGTTCAAGCATTGCGTTCCGAAAGGATGTCTTCAACGTGATCAGCTTCGATGAAGACCTTGATCACCAGACATCAGAGATAGCCGGTACTTGCGATCTCTGGTTCCGCGTGGCGTCAGCGGGAGGAACTTGCAGAGTCGAACCAACTGCAGTGGCAATACGCGACGTTCAGCACGTGCGTCGCCAGGTTCAAGCTCAAGTGAGCGGCTACGTGATTGCGTTGCTAAGTAGCCCTCGGGTTCAGAGGGCGAACAGCCTGAAGCTCCGGTTACCTATCGTCTTGGCCGGCAGATATGTGCGGAAGCTCCGATCTCGTCTCGCAGGCGCGACGCTCAGCAACCTCATGGTATATGATGAGCTTCTTGGGTTTATCAGAGGCGTGTTTGCACGTGTTGCTCCTTGGAACCGCTTAGGAACGAGGGGCGCGGATTCGGTCAGCTTCGAGCCGCCACCTATCATCTTTGGTGATGCGCCGCTCATAAGCGTCGTGATACCAGCCTACAATGCGGCTGCTACGATAGATGCAACTCTGAGGAGTATCCGGTTCCAGACCTACAAGAACCTTGAGATCTTGGTTGTTGATGATGGCTCAGTAGATCAAACATCGGAGATCGTTGAGAGGCACTCACGCGTCGACGCTAGGGTAAAGCTCATCCGCCAAAACAATCGAGGACTCGCGGCAGCTCGGAACAGCGCAATATCGTTATCGAACGGAGAGCTGATTGCTCCAGTCGATGCAGATGATTTGTGCCATCCGGAAAAACTCGCACGCCAAGTTTCTGCCTTCCAGAAAGCTGGCTCAATGTGCGGTTTGGTTTATGGATGGTCGGTCACGATCGACGGGACCGACAACATCCAAGCAGAGGCTTGGCCATACTTTTTTGAAGGCTACGTTGTCAGACAGCTACTTGCTCATAATTTCATCGGCAACGGAAGCTCACCATTGATGACAAGAGCCGCAGTCGTCGAATGCGGTGGCTACGATACGACGCTGAAAGAAGTGGGAGCGGAGCGTTGCGAGGACCTCAAACTTTATCTCGCAATTGCAGAACGTTATGACTTCGCTGTCGTCGCGGCTCCACTTACTGGCTATCGTGTGACTGACGGGAATCTGTCATCTGACATCAACAAGATGATACGCTCTCACCAAATTGTTGTTGGCGAGTATGCGCGCCGCTACCCAGAGTATAGATCCGACATCCGCAGCGGTCATATCACACTTGCTGCTCATTTCGTTGTAAGGGCATTGCACGATAGGCAGTTCCGCATCGGATTAAAGGCCCTGACCGGAGCAATGCTCTACGCACCGAGCACATCCGTCTGGGTTTTATCAGCATTTGTTATCAGTCATTTGCGTCGATCCGTAGCGGCAAAGTTCAAGAGGCTTCAGGCTCAACAGGGGACTCCCTCAAAATTCCCGCTAGTCGAAGATTGCACTGATGTGCCCGCTCCGGAGCGTAGCCAAGACCTTTGAGCGGTAGCTGGATAGTACGCGTCCGCCGAGGACCTCAGATTTCGGCCGCGGCGGGTAAAGTGACCGCATGGAGATTGATACGGCTCGACAGCGTCCAGCACCGGACAGCTCCTCGGTTGGCGAATCCGGCTCCTCTCCACAGCACTCATGCCACGAATGTCGCTCTCGATGCGATAGAGTTCCGCAATTGGCGTGAGAGAGGTGGCTCGGGAAATTTGAACAGGGAGATAAGTGGAGTTTCCGCCTGAGAGCGGCCAGAATGGCTGCCGAACAGGAGAAACGATGAGCAAGAGACCCCGCCGCAATCACTCTCCGGCTTTCAAGGCCAAAGTGGCGCTAGCCGCCGTAAAGGGCGAGAAGACCCTCGCCGAGTTGGCCCAGCACTTTGATGTGCATGCTACCCAGATCATCTAGTGGAAGGCCCGGCTCCTCGACGGGGCTGCCGACGTGTTCGGGGCCGAGAAGGCTGGAGCGGCCAAGCCGCCGGTGGATGTGAAGACGCTGCATGCCAAGATCGGCGAGCTGACCCTGGCCAATGATTTTTTAGAGCACGCGCTCGGCAAAGCCGGAGTGTGGCCGAGCGCAAAGCGATGATCGACCGCTCCCATGCCCTGCCGCTGGCCCGGCAGACCGAAGAACTCGGGATCAGCCGCGGCAGCCTCTATTACCAGCCGCAGCCGGTCTCAGCGGCCGACCTGGCCCTGATGCGGCGGATGGACGAACTCCATCTGGAGTTCCCGTTTGCGGGCTCTCGCATGCTGCGCGATCTGCTGGTCGCGGAGGGCTTCACGGTCGGGCGCCTGCATGTTGCCACGCTGATGAAGCGGATGGGTCTCCAGACGCTCTACCGCAAGCCCAACATCTCCAAGCCGGCGCCAGGGCATCAGATCTATCCTTATCTGCTGCGCAAGCTGCCGATCACCCGCCCGAACCAGGTCTGGGCTATGGACATCACGTACATCCCCATGGCCCGGGGCTTTGTCTATCTGGCGGCAGTGGTGGACTGGTTCAGCCGGCGAGTTCTGGCCTGGCGGCTGTCCATTACGCTGGAGGCGGCGTTCTGCATCGAGGCTCTCGAGGAGGCGCTGGCCCGCTATGGTCGGCCGGAGATCTTCAACACGGATCAGGGCAGCCAATTCACCAGCCACGACTTCACCAGCGTGCTGCTCACGAACGGGGTCGCGATCAGCATGGATGGCAAGGGCGCCTGGCGCGACAACGTCTTTGTCGAGCGCCTGTGGCGGTCCGTCAAATACGAGGAGGTGTATCTGAGGGCCTACGACAGTGTCGCCGAGGCCCGTACTTCGATTGGTCGATATCTGGCCTTCTACAATGGCCGGAGACCTCATTCGAGCCTTGACCGGAGGACACCCGATCAGGCCTACTTTATCCCGCTGCCGCAGCTTGCGGCAGCCTAACCCCGGCAGACGCTCCACTTAGCGAGCCGAAATCGCTGTTCAGACAAACCAAGCCACCTCATTGTACAGCCAGTTGAACTTAGCCCTAGCATTCATTAAACGAACTAGAGGCACTTAGCTATAGCCGCCTCATCAGTCGCGCAGCTCCTGTGACGAGCCGCGCGTCCAGCTTCTCCTCAGCCGCATCATAACGAGCCACCCACCGTTCATAGGTTGTCCATCGCATACCCTCCGGCTTCGGCGGCAGGTCCCACTCATCAGGGTCTTCATCGTATGCATCCGCCGAGGACCGCGGAATTTCGGCCGCGGCGTGGTAAAGTGGCCGTATGGAGATCGACCACGACAAGATCGATGAGGCGGTTCTCGCCCTGCTGTGGCTGACGCTGCATGATGGCTATCGGGCCTGGAAGGGTTTTGACTGGGCAACGATGAACAGGCTCTATGAGAAGGGCCTGATCTGTGACCCGGTCAACAAGACCAAGTCCGTCGTGCTCACCGATGAGGGGCTGCAGAAGGCTGAGGAACTCTTCAAGGCGCTGTTTACGCGACAGCCCTGAGATCAGGCGGCCGCCTGCTGATCCCGTAAGGGCTCCCAGTTCCAGGGCAGGAGCTCGGCAAGGCGTTTGGCCGGGTGCTCGGGCAGTCGCGTCAGAACGTCAGCCAGCCAAGCGCGCGGGTCGACCTCATTGAGCTTGCAGGTCTCGACCAGCGTGTACAGCGCCGCCGCCCGATGGCCACCCACATCCGAGCCCGCGAAGGTCCAGTTCCGGCGCCCGACGGCAATGCCGCGGATGGCCCGCTCGGCGGCATTGTTCGACAGGCAGACCCGCCCGTCGTCGAGGAAGAGCGCGAACGACGGCCAACGCCGGAGCATGTAATTGATGGCTTTGGCCGTCTCACTCTTGGGCGACAACCGTCCCCGCTGCGCCCGCAACCAGCTCTCCAGATCGTCAACGAGAGGTTTGGACTGAACTGCACGGATGGCGCGTCGCTCGTCAGGCGGCCGGCCGATGATCGCGCGCTCGATCGCAAACAGCGCGTCGATGCGCTCGACCGCCTCGATCGCGATGGGCCCCTTCTTCAGCTCGGCCAATTCAAAGAATTGGCGGCGCGCATGCGCCCAACACGCTGCCTCAGTCGCCGGGCCGATCGCACGACCCGGTTCGTACAGTTGCCCGAAGCCGGAATAGGCATCCGCCTGCAGGATCCCGCTGTAGCTCTTCAGGAACGACTGCGGGTGCTCTCCCTTGCGATCCACAGAATAATAGTAAACGGCCGCGGGTGGATCGGCCCCAGCGAAGGGCCGATCATCGCGCACCACCGTCCAGAGCCGGCCAGTCTTGGTCTTGCCCTTGGCCAGCACCGGCACCGGCGTGTCATCGGCATGCAGCCGCTCGGCCTTCATCACATGCTCGGCGATCAGAGCGCTCAGAGGCTGGGTCGCAAAGGCGACTGCTCCCATCCAGTCGCACAGGGTCGAGACGTCCAGGTCGACACCTTCCTGAGCAAACACCGTGCTCTGGCGGGTCAGCGGCAGATGCAGCCCGAACTTGCCGACGGTAATCTCGGCCAGGAGGTGCGGGCCGGCACGCCCACGCGGAATGGCATGGAATGGCGCCGGCGTCTCGGTGATCGTCTCGCAGGCCGCGCAGCTGAACTTCTCACGGACCGTCTCCACGACGATCCACCGCGCCGGGATGCGCTCCAGGGTCTCGGTCACGACTTCCCCGAGTTTGCGCAGGCCTCCGCCACAGCAGGCGCAGGCGGTCGGGCCAGGCAGAACCACGCGCCGGCGTGGCAGGTGTCCCGGCAAGGGCCGGCGGGCGGGCTTGGCCCGCTTCAACTCTTCGACCGTCCACTGGGGCGCACCCGGTGCCGCCGCGGCATCCTTCGCCTCGGCCTCGGCGTCCAGGTGGGCGGCGCTCTCCTCCAGGTCCTCCAGAGCGAGCAACAGCTGCTCGAGACGGGCACTGCGTTCCGATGAGGTGCCAAAGTGCTGGCGGCGCAACTTGGCGATCTGCAGCTTGAGCCGCTCGATCTCGAGTTCCAGGGCATAGCGGGCGGCGTGGGCCTGGGTGACTTCGAGCCGGGCGACTTCCAGCGCAGCGCGAGCGATCTCCAGATCCCCCGCGCGGGCTTCGGCCGCCAGGCGTGCGGCCCGCTCGGCGCGGATCATCGCGTGAGCATCAGCCAGACTGGAGGGGAGCGGATCAGGGTGATTTGCCACGCTCTGAGTCTGCCACGGAAGCGTTGATTTGCAAGGCTTTGACGCTCATCCGGCGGCGGTCGGGCGCCAGGTTTGCTGGGGATTGCGCCAGTCGATGCCTTCCAACAGATAACCCAACTGGGCGGTGGAAATCGACACCGTGCCGTCCGCCGGCGAGGGCCACAGAAAACGGCCCCGATCAATGCGCTTCGAGAACAAACACAGGCCCTGGCCGTCGTACCAAAGAACCTTGATCAGATCGCCTCTGCGTCCCCGGAAGACAAACAGGTTGCCCGAATGCGGATCACGTTTGAGCGTCTCCTGCACGAGCAGGGAGAGGCCGCCAAAGCCCTTGCGCATATCGGTATGGCCGGTGGCCAGCCACACACGCACACCGGTCGGCACCGGGATCATCCCAGGCTCTCCACCACCTGCAGCACCCGCCGCAGCGCCTCGGCATCGACCTCGCGATCCACGCGAATGCGGCGCCCGCGGCCCAGGACGATCTCGATCAGGCCGGTACGCCGCGATGGCGAGGCCACCGACGGGGCCTGGGCTGGGACGGGCGTGATCTCGACCGGCATGAAGGCGGGACCGACGTCACCCAGTCGGCCTTCGCGAGCCAGACGGCGCCAGGTGAAAACCACGCTGGGGGCAAGACCATGGCGGCGGGCCACGTCGGTCACCGTCACGCCCGGCTGCATCGTCTCTTCCACGATCCGGAGTTTGTCCGGGAGGCTCCAGCGCCGCCGCCGCTCTGTGCCGAGAACTTCGATCTTCATCAATCTACTGACCTTAAAGCGAGCCTTAAGGTCAGAACGTCACGCGCAAACAGCGCTCTCACAAGAGGGCACACGCCGAGTGCTTACTCTTCATCTGCGAGCAGAGCTGCTTTCACCCTCGCCTTCGTGCGTCACGCTCGCCCAATTGGGTCAAGGATCTACGATGTATAGGTAGCCCTGCGGCCCCAAGCATTACGGCTGGCGAAGAACTTAGCTCCCAGCGGGCGGTACAGCACACGTAAGCGCCGCCCAGTCCAGCTTGGCATGGCTACACACACTGGCGCTCTCGATCGCACTCTTGGCCCTAAGCCCGGCGCTTACCGACGACACTTAAAAACCGCTCGGCAACAGATGAGGAAGGCACACTGAAGCGCTGCTACCCTTTAAATCGTTAGGCTGGTCGAAGACCCAAGCAGGTAGGACAATCAATAACTAAAGACTATTTGCATTGGTAGGATCTGCGGTATTAGCTAATCAAACCAAAGCGCTTGGGGGCTACGAAATGGACGTTGCACGAGGTTTGACCCCTCCTAAGGCAACAACTAGAGTTGTAATTCTTACAATCTGGGCAGCGGCGGTTCTTATTGCGATAGCTCCTGCTATTGCCAATGGGTTCCCTCTCGTGTTTTCTGATACAAATGTATATGTTAGGCCAATTTATGACCAGTGGGAGGGTACCCCACCATTTTACTCAATATTTGTGTTTGTTGTCGCTCGGGCGAGCGCATTGTTCGCGGTGCCTTTTGTGCAGGGTATATGCACCTTAGTTATACTCGAGTTAGCGCTTCAAAATCTTACACCTTTAACATCTACCGTTTCTAGAGCCCTTGGAAGCCTTGTCATTATATCCGCAACACAATTACCTTGGCTTGCGTCGTGGATCATGCCTGATGTGTTCGGTGGCTTAGGTATAATTGCTCTGGTTGCGGTACTCCTTGCGCGTTCTCAGCCGCCGCTGTGGCAGCGAATGATTCTTTATGCCATGGTTGTATTCTCAGGAATGTCTTCGACCGCAAACGTTTTGACGCTCGTTCCTATTGCTCTCTTTTGTCTTCTCATACGGCGGGTTTGGCTAGAGTTAGGTGTCCCAATAAGGCTTCTCATTACAACGGTGACACTGACTGCTGTGACTCTTGCTCTGCCCATCGCGTGGAACTTCGCCAAATTCGGCAAGCCAAGCCTGAACGTTGCTAGCGGAGCGTTATTGTTTAGCAAGCTTGTCGATGCTGGCCTTGCGCAACGATACTTGGCGGAAAAATGTTCGATTTCTCCACATCCGATTTGCGAACACCTCAATAAGTTAGTTAGCGTTCCGTCCTCCCAAAGCTTTCTGTGGGATGGTAGCCCGCCGCTCGCCTCGCAACTGAATGCCTGGCGTGATCCCGATAATTCCTTCAAGGAATTAGCTTACGACATCTTGCGAACGTACCCAGTTGAGGCACTGAAGCTCGCTCTCAATGACACCTTTCATTTGTTTACCGCTCTGACATTGGACTTCAATGACGAGCTGAAGCCCTACGGAAACGGTGAGCCTGGAAACTCTGTGCGAGACAAGATAGAGCAATATCATAGAGTCGGCATAAATGCTTTCGACAGCGCTCGTCAGCAAAATGGAGCTTTGGAGCAGTTTTATCCCTCGATCCTCTATGCGATAACAACACTTGGCTCTTACGTGGGGCTAGTGTTTGTCTCTGCGATTTCTCTGCTGCGAAGAAATCGGGAGCGCAGCGCCACCGCAATCATCTTCCTATTCAGTACATTAATTGGAGTTGCTATTCACGGTGGCCTTGTCGGGCCTTTTGCCCGCTATCACGTTAAATTATCTTGGTTAGCAAGCTTTGCTATAACTTTATGGGTCCTACAGACTGCAAGCAGTAGGGCAAGTAGAACGTAGAGCGAGTCGAGGTCCTCATACCAGGCAGTGATGCTGAGGCAAGGAGTTCGCCATTTACATACACAAAGGCACGGCTAATGACGGATTTGACTAGAACTTGGCTGGTGGTACCTGCGTTCAACGAGGCACAAAACGAGACAATCACGCTAACGGTTCGCTCTGCCCATCGCATCTTTCCCAATATCATTGTCGTGGATGATTGCTCAAGCGACAACACTGGCGAACTAGCTTTGCGCGAAGGTGCGCACGTATGTCGGCATCCTCTAAATTTAGGTCAAGGCGCCGCTTTAGCAACAGGCATCCGTTATGCGCTGGGGCAGGGCGCAGAGGAGATAGTTACCTTCGATGCTGATGGTCAGCACTCTATTGCTGATGCAGAGGCAATGGTTTGCATGCTCCGGGCCAAGAAGGTTGATGTGGTTATCGGCTCGCGATTTATCAGAGGAACCACCAACGTTCCTCGTGGCAAGCGACTGCTCTTGATGGCTGCAACAGCGTTTACTAGGCTCTCTACCGGGCTCCAGATTACCGACACACACAATGGACTTCGCGTACTCAGTAGATCTGCCGCTATGACAATCACGATCAAGCAAAATCGGATGGCACATGCGTCAGAAATTTTGAATCAAATTTCAGATTTAAATTTATCGTATGCAGAGGCGCCTACAGATATATCTTATACTAAATATTCGATCAATAAGGGGCAAAAACTTTCCGGCGCTATAACGATTATTCAAGATCTTTTACTTGGGAGGCTATACAAATGATTTTCCAGCTGGCCCTGATAGTTGTTTTGATTGCCCTCATTTTATATGCGCTCTCGCAACGCCGGCGGGTGCCCGTCGTCGCAAGAATAATCCTCTGCGGTTCACTCATAGGGATATTTTTCGTCATTGCTCCAGAATGGACCAACTATCTTGCCCACTGGGTGGGCGTTGGTCGTGGTGCTGACCTTGTGTTTTACGTTTTCGTTGTCCTTACGCTCGCTGCAGTTTTCAACTTGCATCTACAAATCCGCGCGAACGCGGAGGTAACAACAGAGTTGGCTCGCATGATTGCGCTTATGACAACGCGGCGTCCTCCACGGGAGTAGGGACGTGCCTCCGTCTATTATCATTTCCTGCATATTGGTTTCAATCAGCTTGGCAGGAGGGCAAATTCTCTTCAAGTTGGCAGCGCTGGATATTGTTAAGTACAAGGCACTGGGAGTTGCTAGCGTTTTTACGCCTTGGCTTGCCGCCGCGCTCATGGTCTATGCCTTTTCGACAGCACTGTGGGTATGGGTTCTAATGCATGCCCCAGTCAGCAAAGCCTACCCGTTTGTTCTTCTAGCCGTGCCACTCGTTCCCCTTGCAAGCTATTGGTTGTTTTCCGAGGCTCTTAACATGAAATATGCTATTGGCCTCGGTCTGATAATTTTTGGGCTATTTTTGATACAGTCAGACTGAAATTCACAACAGATTGACTTTGAATCGAATCTGGCCACTGGATCGGGAGCGATCACAGACGACAACTCTTCTGCGTTGGATATTTTTATAATGCGCTGGCCGACTAGGATCAGGACACGTTAATTGAGGTAGAAGGCTACAGCTGCTGCGATGAAGATGGCTGAGAAGAAGATGTGGGCGCATCGGTCATAGCAGGTCGCGATCCGGCGCCAGTCCTTGAGCTTGGCGAACATGTTCTCGACCTTATGCCGTTGCCGATACGGAGCCTTGTCATAGGCCGTAGGAGCTTTCCAGTTCTTCGTGGGCGGAATGCACGGTGTGATGTCCTTCTCGACAAGAGTTGCCCGAAACCAGTTGCTGTCGTAGCCCCTATCGGCAATCAGCGTTGCGCCCGCTGACAGCGCTTCCAGGACGAGCCGAGCGCCCTTATGATCGCTCATCTGGCCCTCGGACAGCAGCAGGATGATGGGGCGACCCGCGTCATCGCAGACAGCGTGGAGCTTGGAGTTCAGGCCTCCTTTGGCGCTTCCGATGCGAGGGGGAACATCCCCTTTCTGAGCAGGCACGCCGCGGTGCGGTGGGCCTTCAGGTGTGTGGCATCGATCATGATCCGCTCGGGCTTGGGACCCTCACTGGCAAGCGCGGCGAAGATCCGGTCGATCACTCCCAGTCGGCTCCAGTGCATGAACTAATTATACAATGCCTTATGGGGCCCATACGCATTGGGCGCACCCTTCCACTGCAGGCCATTGCGGATGACGTAGACAATCCCGCTGACCACCCGCCGGTCATCCACCCGTGGAACTCCATGTGCCAGCGGGAAATGCGGCGAGATCCGCGCCATCTGGCGCTCGCTCAACAGAAACAGATCACCCATTCAGAGCCTCCTCGACAGGAGCCTCTGAATCACAACTCAGCTCAAATTAGAGGCTGGTGAGCAATTTTATTGCTAAATGTAAGTACTTGATTCAGAATAGGTTTGTGCTGGGCCGCTGAGGCGGATGTGGGCTGTTTGACGGTCTTGGAGCCCCGCCATGGATGCCTGTCTCTACGCCAGCGATCTCACTGATGCCGAATGGGGGTGGCTCGCGCCCCTGATCCCGCGCAGTCATCCGGCCGGGCGGCGGCAGACCTATCCGCTCCGGCGCATCGTCGATGCCATCTTCTATCTGCTGCGCACCGGCGCCCAGTGGCGGCTGCTGCCGCATGAGTATCCACCCCGGTATGCTGTCTTCTACCACTATGCGCAGTGGCGCGAGGATGGCACCTGGGAGCACGTGACCCAGGTTCTGCGCGAGAATTACCGCTGTAAGATCGGCCGCAATTCTCAGCCGAGTGCAGCGATCATTGACAGCCAATCGGTCAAGACCACTGAGATGGGTGGACCACGAGGGTATGATGGCGGCAAAAAGATCAAAGGCCGCAAGCGTCACTTGCTCGTTGATACGCAAGGCAATCTGCTGAAGAACAAGGTGCATCCGGCCGACATCCATGATCGCGCAGGGGCCGAACTCCTGCTGGAGGGGCTGCAACATCTCTTTCCAGCCATTGAGCTCATGTGGGCCGACACCACTTATCGCGGGCTGAAGGATTGGCTGTGCAGAGCGCTCGGATGGAAGCTGTCGATTCCGCAACACTGGTGGAGCGGCGGCGTCTGGATGCGGGCTGACGCGGAGCCGCCGACGCGCCCGAGCGGCTTTCAGGTGCTCGCGCGAAGGTGGGTGGTGGAACGGACCATCGGTTGGCTGACCACCAACCGGCGGCTGGCCAAGGATTATGAGCGGGTCGTCGAGACCGGCGAGATGCTGCTTTACCTCGCCATGAGCCGCATCCTGCTGCGCCGTCTCACGCGAAAAGAAAGATAATTGCTCACCAGCCTCTTAATAGGTCCTGAGCCTAGGCTCATGCTTGCGCAGTCAATGTGATCCTAGAGATCTTGACCGTGGCATGGAGATCGCAGCTGGTGCGGTTTGATGGTTAAAGCTCGCTCCCGTGATGAGCTCATGCCAATCTCCGCAAGCCCGCTTGCGACATCTTTGTGTGGAATTTCCGAAAAACAGCAATAGCTTCTGGTGCATTCATCTTCAGCCAGAAGCGGAAACCAGTATCTTTAGAGAGAACCTCAACGCGAGGGATAGCCATCACGTCCAGGTTCCTTTTAAAGCGGGTCGGGTAGAGGCCAAATCCTGCTTGAAAGCCAGAGCGCCTTACCGCGTCACGGGCATTATGGTCCTCCTCGCCGAAGGGATAGGCGAAGTAACGAGGTCGTGGTAGACCCAGTGCCTCGATATCAGCCGCAGCGCCCTCCGTTTCGCTAGAGAGTTCCGACGTGCTGAGATTGACTAAGGAGCGGTGAGTGCGCGAATGAGCACCGACCTCGATCTGCATCTTAGACACTGCTTGAAGGCCACTCCCATCAAGCAGTTGCAGCTTAGTATGGCCTTTGCAATGGTCCCACTCGTTAGTATTCGACGCTAAACCCGTCACCGCGAACGCAACAGCCGGAATTGCGTGTTCCGCTAGGAATGGGGCCGCGACCAGCAGCAGATCCTCATAACAATCATCGAACGTCAACAGTACTGACTTTCGGGGTAAACCTGCCTCTCCTTTCAGGTAAGCAGCAAGCTCATTGCCTCCTATGAAGCTGAAGCCATGACGCTGTAGATAGCTGATTTGCTGTTCGAACAATGCGAACGGAACTGCATAAGGTTTCAGGATTGGATCAGCAGCCAGATCCCTAATAGAGTGGTAACATAGGACAAGAAGTGGCCGGTCTCGTGGAATGCCTCCAGCAAGATAAACCCCTCGCCAATAGAGTAGGTCACGCGCTATAAAAAAAAGCCGCTTAGTCTTTTCCATCATCAGCCGATTTCGCGGCTCATGCTTGACGAACCAGCATGCAAGCGATCCAACCGCTTTCGCGAGGCCAGGGATCCGCGAGAGTGGAATAAACATTAGGCGCGTCTTGGTGTCCGATGCCCCATGAAGCTCGAAGAGGCTCTCGGCAAGGGCCGGATGCTTACGTGCAAACGCAACGTCTGCTATGCCCGCCTGGAACCACTGTCGGAGATGACTTTCATAAGACACGACATACCGCTGGTAGCTGACTGCGTGCGGATTGAACGCGACGTTGAAACGTGCGAGCAGGCGTGTGCCAAAGTCAAGGTCCTCATCCCCGAAGCTACCATTGCGGGTGAAATTCTCGTCGAACCCCCCAAGTTCCTCGAAAACAGACCGTCGAACCGAAAGCTGGCCGGTTAGTAGATCAAATAAGCTAAGTTGGCTATTCTCTGTCAGTCGCTGGCGCCGCTCTGCGGCCCATTCGCCAACACCAGCACTGAGGAAATTTGGCGGCGAGTTGGGATCCAAGGGGATATCGCCCAGTACAGCATCTGCACCCTCCCGATAACTCCGCGCGTGCTGCTCGACAATATCCGGGTCAGCCATCATGTCATCATCCATGAACAAGAGCACGTCACCGGAAGCTGCCTGTGCACCCCGATTCCGAGCACTCGATGCGCCTCTATTCTCTTGGCTGATCACGTGGATTGGAAACTGGGCCGAAATGTTTGCAAGTGCTTCCGAGGTGCCATCGGTCGATCCGTCAACGACGATTATTACCTCAAGCACACCAGAATAGCGGATGCGCTTGATCGCAGCGAGAGCATCGCACACGACAGCGCAACGTTGGTAAGTCGGTATGATTATGGAGACGCTTGGCAGATACATTCTGATTTCATCCGTTAAAGCCTTGTTCGCTGTGGGTGGAATGACCTGGTGAGCTCCTGCCCGGGCTCTAGGTTGCATGCTCGTGAAGTACTGGCTGGATTTGTCCAGATATGATCCACAAATCATGCAACTTGCTGAAACGCATTGGAAATCCTCCTTCAGCCTTCAATTCGTTTTCGAGCGACAGAGCGTTGCCAATCAAGGATTGGCCTATGCCAAAGCAAAGCAATCGGCTGATTTTGTTAGACGCTCTAATCCGCCGGTGCCAACAGCTTCCATAGCTTGCCGACAACGCGCCGCGGTGACTTTCGCAGCCCCCAAGCCATCCAGTGAAGTATAGGATATCGATAAGGCCACAAGGCTTGGTTCAATGCTCGCCGCACCATTCGATCCTCCAAGGCGGAGTGAGCTCGCAAGTAGCCATCGAACCACGTCAAGAACGAATAACGCACCTCGTTGTAGCGGTCAGTGCGGGTACCTTCATGCTCAAACAAAAGGCTTGTGCAGGAGGCGGCGTGCTGGCGGTAGTCGATCCAAGTTCTATCAGAGAAGTATATAGGCCAAGCAAGATAAAGCTTGGCCAAGAACGCTTGGTCCTCATACGCGCCTCTGAACTGCACCTCGAAGCGACCAACTGCGTCGACTGCAGCTCGCCGGAGGAGCATGTCCGAAGGACAGGGTGCAACTGCCTTTCCTAGGGGATAAAGCGCTAAGGAGGCTTCAGGTGGGCGCACAACCGTATTTTGAGCATGACCAGTGGGCGTCAAAACGTCGTCCCCGCCGGTCCACGAACGCCAGTAATTGACTACACCGCAAACCATGCCAAGCTCGGGATGAGCGTCCATGATATCGATCTGCTCGGAGAGCTTGTCCGTCCGCCAGACATCATCTGCGTCAATGAAAGCAATGAACTCGCCCCGAGCTGCTTCGAGACCCAAGTTCCGGGTTGCGCTCATGCCATGATTCGCGTGACCCTCATGCTCTAAATAACGGATCTTCTTAGGATGTTCGGCCGCCCATGCCTTCGCGATTTCGCTCGCGGCTTGTTCTGAACCGTCATCACAGAGAAGAAGTTCGAAGTCGGAGAATGATTGGGCCATGACGCTCTTAATGGCTGCATCCAGAAAGGCCTCGCCATTGAGGAAAATCAGGATTGTCGAAATGCGGGGGCGGGGTGGTTCCATCAGACTTCTCCCGAGGAGGCGATTAGACCGCTGCCAATCGGATCCAGAATTCGTAATTGGGAGAGGTCGTCACGATGGAGCACAGACTGGGTTACTCTTACAGAGGCACATCTATTGCACTCAGCTTTGAATGTAGGCCCGACCCAGCTACAGGCGCCGGAAGAGTCGTGCACATAGCAAGTGACGAGGTGTTCACATGCTAAGTAGCTTTGCCGTGTTTCAGCAGCTTGAGCGGCGGGCACTAACCAGACTAAACGCCAGTACCGGGCCGAGCAGGTGCTCTTGGCGCAAATGACGGTCTGTCCGTCGGATACACTGGCCTGGGCAGGTGCGCTACTGAACGAACCAGCGAGAAGCTGGGCGCCGCGGCGGCATCGTGACTGCAACGATGCGTTCTGGTCGAGTCGCAACCCCTAGGCCTCCTTCTATGCTAAACTTAGTTGCTAAATCCTGCCAATTGCGATGCTTACCAACGTGCGATGGGAAGCTGTTATAAGGGATGCACTATTCTTGCTCAGTTGGCAGCAGAGTCAATCTATGGGTTACAGTAGCTCGTTCTAGCGAGCGGGCTACTGTTGGGGCATACTTCCCTACACTTACGGATATCCGCCGTCAGCACTCACGAGATGAATCGGGCGAGTGGAGGAGAGGTTCTGGTTTATCGTAGTCTATGGGACATGAGATGAGACAGAAGCCAAGACCTCCCAAGCAGCTGGCCGAGGCGTTTGTGAAGAGGATTGCCGCGCCACCCGCAAACACGACGGCGATGAGGAGAATATCCGCACCGTGCTGGAAAGCCTGCGCAGGGAAGGCAACATTGCCGAGCTCCGCCGCCAGAGATATCTCCCGGACGTGTACTGCCGCTGGTCCAAGGATTTCCTAAGGGCTGGCATGAGGCGCCTGGCCTGCGATATAGCCCAGGGAAGACCACCTCGGAGGAGGTCGGGCGCCAGTGTTGGGAAGCTGCCGCTCCAAAGGAGGTGGCGGCCTGGCTCACTGTTAGATCAGACGGCCTTCTGTCTCAAACTCCCTGAAACGGACAGTTCAAGGCTGAAGAGGGGAGGGGCACAAGAGAAAACATCCAACAAGGTTCCGAGAGGTGTCAAGCTGACACGATACACTGCTCGTCCTGTTGATCGAGTAGCTCGGCGTGCCAGAGGACGTTCGGGTTGCAATCTGCAATCTCCTTGTGTCACAAGGACATGAACTGGATCGGTGACCACGTGCAGCAGCAAGTAACCCGTATGTGACCTGACTCTGGACTTGAAGCTCAACTTACGAAGATTATGAACGGAAGCTATAGAATATGAACGCTGGTCACAATAACATGCCAGGGGATAACGTCATATTGCTCTTCTACAAGGAGTTCGAAGCCGATAAGTTCATCAAGTATGACCGGTATCTCAAACGTATATTGA
The DNA here is from genome assembly GCF_013307435.2 of Microvirga terrae. NCBI lineage: Bacteria > Pseudomonadati > Pseudomonadota > Alphaproteobacteria > Hyphomicrobiales > Methylobacteriaceae > Microvirga > Microvirga terrae. The sequence continues at coordinate 3,876,677 of NZ_CP102845.1, read as the reverse complement.
AGCCGATCTATCACAAGTTTCATACGAGGCAGAAGAAAACTGGCTTCGCGGTGTCATTTTCTTTGCTTCACCGTGCGCTTGTGCAAGCTGGATATGATGTGCGAATTAACGATTTCACATTTGCGCGCCAGCATCTCGAACATCCCGTCGGCCTCGTTGGGTTCCCGACCATTCTCGAGGGGTGGGATCTACCCAATCCCGCTCTGCTTGGGCCTTCGCTATACGATCATCCCGGGCTCGCACCGAACCTCATGCAAGATGAACGGTTCCAAGGCTACCTAGTCCTTGCTGACTGGATGCGGGACATGTTCAAGCCAGTGTATGGCGATAGATGCACGTCCTGGTTTGCAGGTATTGATACTGAGGAATGGCCGGATACACGGAGTGCTGCCAAGGACATCGATATATTAATCTATGACAAGATAAGATGGGATCGATACGTCTTCGAGCCGCATCTGCTTGCGCCAATCAGGAGCAAGCTCGCCCAACGAGGTTTGCAGGTTGCGGAACTTCGATACAAGTTTCATGACCACCGAACCTATCAGGACATGCTGCGCCGTTCGAAGGCCATGCTGTTCTTGTGTGAGCATGAAACCCAGGGAATTGCGTATCAAGAGGCGCTAGCCTGCAATGTACCCGTTCTGGCTTGGGATTTCGGAATGTGGGCCGACCCACTCTGGAAGATCTTTAGTCAAACACCGATTCCGGCATCTTCAGTCCCGTTTTTTTCCGATCGCTGCGGCAGGCGGTTTCGCGTCCTTGCAGAGTTTGACAACTGTCTGCAAGATTTCTTGGATAACATGGACAGCTACGAGCCCCGTCAGTTCGTCTCAGAAAATTTGAGTCTGAGCCAATCCGCACATTTATATGCATCACAATATTTCTCTCTCTTGAAGAGGCATACGGCGCGTTCGCCCGACAGGGTCTCGTAATACCGGTAGTCGGTAGCTGGATCGTGTCCCTTGGCGTGGTGTAACTGACGGCGGATCACCACGATCCCCAGCCAGAGCCGGGATGATCAGATTGCCACGGCAGGCAAGCTGACCAGCAGATCATCGCTCATCGGCGCCATGGTTTCCAGCGTCAGATAGCGGGCGCGCTGCACCGCCCATTCATCGTTCTGTTCCAGCAGGATCGCACCCACCAGCCGTCGGATCGCCGCCTCATTCGGGAAGATGCCCACCACATCGGTCCGGCGCTTGATCTCGCCGTTGAGCCGCTCCAGGGGATTGGTCGAATGCAGCTTGGTCCGGTGCGGAGCAGGAAAGCTCATATAGGCCAACACATCCGTCTCGGCTTCATCCATCAGGCCCGACAGCTTCGGCAGCTTGGGACGCAGTTGGTCGGCAACTTGCCGCCATTGCTGCCGGGCGGCTTCTGGCGTGTTCTGGGCAAAAGCCGTGGCCATGAAGGCTGACACCACCCGCCGGCCGCTCTTGCCCGCATGCGCCAGGGCATTCCTCATGAAGTGCACCCGACACCTCTGCCAGGTGGCACAGAGCACCTTGGACACGGCGCCCTTGATCCCCTCATGCGCGTCCGAGATCACCAGCTTCACGCCGCGCAAGCCGCGCCGCGTGAGCGTTCGCAGAAACGCGGTCCAGAAGGGTTCCGCCTCCGAGGGGCCGATGTCCAGGCCCAGCACCTCGCGCCGGCCATCGCTGTTGACCCCCACCGCCACGATCACGGCCACCAAGACGATGCGCCCGTTCTGGCGCACCTTCACGTAGGTGGCATCGATCCACAGGTAGGGCCACTCGCCCTCGATCGGCCGCTCCAGGAAGGCATTGACCCGCTCGTCGATCTCCTCGCACAGGCGGCTCACCTGGCTCTTGGAGATGCCGGTCATACCCAAAGTTTTGACGAGATCATCGACCGAGCGGGTGGAAATGCCCTGGATGTAGGCTTCCTGGATCACGGCGGTCAGCGCCTTCTCGGCCATGCGGCGCGGCTCGAGAAAGCCCGGAAAGTACGAGCCGGTGCGCAGCTTGGGGATGCGCAGTTCGACCGTGCCGGCACGGGTGTGCCAGTCGCGCTCACGGTAGCCGTTGCGTTGGGCCAGACGCTCCGGGCTCTTCTCGCCATAGCCAGCGCCGGCGAGGGCACCGACCTCCAGCTCCATCTGGCGTTCGGCCGCAAAGCTGATCATCTCGCGCAGCAGATCGGCGTCCGGGGTCTTCTCGACCAGGCTCTTGAGGTCCATCATGGGATTGGTCATCGGGGGTTCTCTCGGGTGCAGGTGGATGTCGCAACCCAACCCTAACCGGAAATCGCCGATGACCACCCGCCCAGCGCCCGGCCCGCTACGGCGCTATTGAGGCGCGCGGGCCGACCGCTGTGCTTCCATCGAGCTACACCACGCACTGGGACCTATCCCGGTAGCTGATCGGGTTGCCTATGCGATTGTGCAGGTGATTGAATGCAAGGGATTCAATGTCACCGTACACGTCATACGTGCAGTCGGTCCAACGGCCGACTGCGTACCGTCAAGTAAGGTGCTTGAAGAGTATCTCCACGCGCAGGTTAGGAATATTCTCGATCTGGACGATGTACTTGTCCAAGAGCCAAGAGTATGCATGAGCTTCATGTGCCGCGATTAGCGACGAAGCGTTAACTTCGGTGCTGCCATTTGCGTCGCTAAACTCTGCTTTATTTGTTGCGGCGGAGTCCAACTCGCCGCGTCGAGCGAAGCACTGCCTCGTTGAAGCATTGCTTTGTAATGTACAAAAGAACTGGCATGCTCATCGTTGCGGTCTGGATCAGATCAACCGGGCGTCGTTCTTTGAAGCAGTCGATGAACTGAACCCAAGCGGCTCTCTCCTGAGTCGAAATGAAGTGGCGTCTGAGTGCTTTCTGCAGGCGCTGATTGCCGCGAGCCCGCAGCCAAGCTGCTTGATCGACCGCACACAATTTGAACAGGTCTGCTGCTCTGTGATCGAATGTTAAAGATCCATCTCGCACTGAGTAAATGTAAGTTGCCTCTGGTACCGTGATCCAACGTCCGCCAGCCAGAAGGGCATCGACGTAAAATGCGTAATCTTCTGCGAAGCGCATTTCCTCATTATAATGGATGCCTTTCTCGACAAGAAATGCTTTTCTCACAATTGGCTTTAGAAAACCATATCCGCAGCGTGGCTGATGTGGATTTGGCATGTTGCCAAGAACGAACGCTTCGCCATCAATGGACGGAGGCAAGCCGCCGGTCCCAAACATCGGACCGATAGTTGCTCCCCCCGCCTCATCGAACAGCAAGAGGTCATCGCAGACGAGGTCAGCCTCAACGCCGTTTCCAGCCCGGGTAACATACTCCAACCGATTAGGAGCATACCAATCGTCGGCATCCAAAAGGGCGATCCACCGGCCTGTCGCTGCGGAGATTCCGGCATTTCGTGCAGCAGAGGGTCCCCGGTTGGTCGGAAACCTAATCAGCTTGATTTTAGAGCTTCCCGCTTCGTAATCCGCGACAATTTGAGTCGTATTATCGGTTGAGGCGTCATCAATAACGATAACCTCGATGGCATCCAGTGTTTGGTGCAATGCCGATTCGATTGAGCGGCGAATGAAGTCCTGCCCATTCCGAACAGGAATGACAATGCTTACCTCAGTCATCCTTTATTCATCCGCAAGGTGCGCCTATCTCCGAGTGGTGCCTTGACGCGTCTCATTCTCATAAGTTGTTCGACATAGTCGTGGGTGTCCGTTTCATCAACGAAAAACCTCCGGGGCTTTGCCATAACGGCAGCGCGCAACTTTGAATAGCGTTTGCCGTCAAGGTCACGGATGAAATCACAGACACTTTGCTCAAGTGGCTGCGGGAACGCCTGGCCGAGCTCGTGCTCCGCGACCATTCGCGCTGTCGTCGTTCCTTGTCTAGCAAGACCGACCGCACCGAAGTAGCCACCTTCATACAATCGGTTGGGGAGAAGCCAGTCAGAGTTCGCACCTGCATCGGTGAAGTCGACGGACCAGCTGAAGTGTACTTTCCCATAGATGGTCGCAAGGTCCTCTGGGCTGGCATAGGGACCTTCAAAAATTATATTCGGACGCGCATTGACGACCTGCGAGAACTCCGTCTCACTGATGTCTTCTCGTGACAACCGCCCGCGTATATAAATTTTTACAGTTGAGCCAAGCTCATCAGCAATAGCTGCAAGGATATTGAGGCTTTTACGGCACCGGAGAACCCCAAACCACCCGATGACCCAAGGGGCGGCTGCCGGCAGTCCATCTGATGATTTTGCATATGCTCGTGGCGCAGAGTCAACTTGGCTTGCAGAGATTTTGTTTTCCAACAGGTACCGAGGACCGCCATACCTCTGAAGGGGCTCGAAATACTCCTTCACAAAGTCTGGTGACGAGATCAGAAGCAGGTCAATTCTTCTGAGAAGCAGGCGCTCAACCCCGCGGATAAACGAAGCCGTCCAGCCTTTTCCAACGAAGATCCGTTGCACATCGAGCACTTCATAGACTACTCGCGCCCTAGAGCCACATATGAACCGGGCAGCCAAGGCAAGTGCAAGCATATCAATATTGCGAGCCTGGATTATATCGACCTCACGTAGGACCCGCGCGTGACGCACGGCCGCGATAAGTCCAACAGCAAGTGGTACAAGTCGCCGGAGGTAGTTGCGGTCAACGGTAGTTCCCAGCGGAATGTTGTCAAAGGGCACCGACGCACGTTCGGCCTGGTAGCGACGAGAATATGTAAAGGCCACAATGCGACAGCCATTCGCCTGTAACGAGGAAATTCTCTTTTGAACGGCTGTTTCCCGGGCGTCATGTCCAAAATAGGCAATGGAGAGAGCTTGCTCAGGATCAGCGAGCCTCGTCATGTGTCTGTATCCTTATAATCTAACGAGCGCAGCGGCTACCGCGGCCCATCGGAGGGCGTGCTTTTCAGCGGGGAAGTGGAATGCGGCGGAGTATCGTCCGGCGTGCCGTCCTTGGTCCTTCGATATACCTTTACGTAATCAACTTCCATTGTGGATGGGAACGGTGTTGCCGCATCGGGATCGCCTGGCCAGTGACCACCGATAGCAAGGTTCAGGAGGAGGTACATTGGTTTTGCCGAAACACTCGGGCTAGAAAAGCGGTATGTTTCTTTGCCATCTACATACCAGATCAACTTGCCCGGTTGCCAGTCAACCCCGTAGCTATGAAATCCGGTCGAGAAGTCGCTCCCCGAATAACTGGTGCCCGCTTTTGCTCGTTTGCCTGAGGTGTCGTTGAAATGATAAGTTTGAACAGCTTGTGTGGTGCTGCTTCCCAGCACTTCCATGATATCAATCTCGGGAGGCCAAGAGCCATCGATTGGAAGCAGCCAAAAGGCGGACCACAGGCCTTTACCCTTTGGTACTTTCGCCCGAACTTCGAAATAGCCATAGGCTTGGGAGAATGAGCTTAAATCCTGGCAGCCAACACCCTTTTCCCATTTGTTGCACCCGGATGACGTAATCATCCCGGAAGAATACTCCAAATTGCGCACTGCACTCTTGCACTGGCTGGCTAATACATTGCCCTTTGCCGCAACAATCTTCAGAGTGCCATCGCTTTGCTCCAACGAGGTCGGCAGATAGCATTGCTTTTCACCGTTCGCAGCTAGGGTTTGATTCCCCCACAAATCGGACGTTTTCCACTTCGTTATATCAAGACTGCTTGCGTTGAAATCGTCTTGAAACACTATCTCCCAACCTGCGCTGCAGGTCTGCGGAGCCAAGATCAACAGTAAGAGCGTAAGGGCTCCGCTGCACCCGAGGAGGCGACGCGGAGCAATTTCTGTCATCAGTCTTAAGCTCTTCACTTGTAAGCCCCTCTTCCGACCCAAGGGGCCTTGGCGGCGGTTTGTGTAGAACTGTTGCGGGTTTCCGGCAACAGTCAATAAAGCCATCTTGGTTGTTCGGTCCGGGTTGTTTCTCGCAAAATTTTGCCGATTAGGGGTTCCAGCGTCTCCGCAGGCTTAGAGCCCCAGAATTCTGCGCCAGACACCATTTCCTCCTCGTGCCTCTAGGAACTGACAATAGCCCTTATAAGGCGATAGTTCCTTTTCGTGCAAAAGGGGCTGAAGTCCCGTTCGGACAAAGATAAATGTTTAGCTATAAAACTGGAACCGAGACTGCGGTTTCGGAGCATTTGTGAGTTCAGCGATAGGGGAAAAGCTATGACCCAACTTGAACGCAATGCTGCACTTGTATAGGAATGGCGCCGCTGAATTTTGCCCCTAAGGTCACGTGACAGTATCCTGAACACGTGGGTATGTCTGACAAGCTGGGTAATGATGAGTTGGGTCGCTTATGTCAAATGTTTTATCGTTGCCCTTACTCTGTCTAGGTTCCGCGCCGCAAGTTCCTCCAATAACACTGATAGTTCCAGTCTTGAATGAAAGCGTCTTCATAGAACGGTGCCTATTATCACTGCTGCCGCAGATCCGGGCTGGAGTTGATGAGGTCCTCGTGATTGACGGTGGTAGCAGCGACGACACATGTGACATTGTTCTGCGCCTCCAGTTGCAGCATCCCGAACTCCGTCTGCTTCATAATGCGAAGCGTCTACAGGCTGCAGCTGTCAATTTAGGTGCAAAGGCTGCTTCTCCCCAATCGAAGATCATCGTTCGAGCAGATGCGCACGCCGACTACCCCTCGAACTTCATTGAGCTTTGTGTCTCTAGCTTGATAAGACAAGGAGCGCATTCTGTTGTTGTGCCGATGCAGGCTCAAGGACGGACAGCCCTGCAACGAGCGATTGCCTGGGCGCAGAACAGCCTCATCGGAAACGGTGGTTCGTCGCATCGGCGCGCTGACTCTGTATCTAAATTTGTTGACCATGGTCATCATGCGGCCTTTCACCGTGAGGTTTTCCTCTTACTGGACGGTTACAACGAAGGGTTCACACATAACGAGGATGCGGAGTACGACTACCGCCTGCGATCTCTCGGCGGGCGGATTTGGATGTGCACCGAGGCTTGTATAATCTATTTTCCTCGTCGAACATGGCGCTCTTTGGCGATCCAATATTTCAACCATGGGCGCGGCCGTGGCCGCACTCTTCTGCTGCATCGGCAGACGCCGAAGCTGCGACAGATTGCGCCAGTTCTGGCCTTGGCTGGCACGGCCGGAGGCTTGCTTCTTGCTCTTGTCACGCCTTTTGGGTTGCTCTTTCCGTTGGGATATACAGTGACGTTGTTGGGGGTATCGATCACGCAAGCTGTCAAGCATCGTGATATCGCACTCCTTGCTACAGGGCTGGCGGCCGGAGTCATGCACTTGAGTTGGGGGGTAGGCTTTATAAGGGCGCTTATGGACGGTTTCGTCGGCCTGCGCCGTAAGTCCCTCGTGCGCATCTCTGCTTGATTTGTAGGGCATTTATGACCAAACCTCACATCCTGCGGGCTTTCGATCGCTTGTACCGGTTCAATATGCTTAACGCTTGAGGTCCTCAGTGCTGTATCAACAAACCAATCGAGGCCTGCGGAGTGCGGCAGAGGAGGGAAGAAGCGATGCTGTTGACTGGGCCGATGTAATACGGTTCGCAAATCTTGCCAAATGGCCAGTGGTTATCTGTGCTGTACTGTTTGCGGTTGCCGCATTTGTATATACGCTCGTCGCCCAGCCTCTCTATACCGCAAGCGCCAGTATTGTTCTCCAGAACCAGAAAGGTCTTGTGATCAGCAAGGAAGCCAACGGGTCGATTCCCATGGACGTTGGCGAAATCGAAACGCAGATGGAGATGATAAAATCTGAGAGGGTAACGGACGAGGTCATCCGCACGACAGATGTCGATCGCCTCCTTACATCTGTTAAGCAAGACCAGACCCGTTCGCTCCGTCAGCTCCTCACGAGCTGGATTGGGTTTCTAGGCGCACAAACTGACGACCACTTTGAGGAAGAGGCCTCAGAGCTTGCACGAAAGCGTAACTTGGTTCGTCAGGGATTATCTGTAAACAGGCCAGGATTGTCCTATGCTATCCAAGTGAATTATGTCGCCCGTGAGCCCGAAGCTGCTGCTGTCTTGGCGAATGCCTATGTGCAAGCCTACATCGCTGAAAGGCACAACCAGCGCCGGGACGCCGTCAAGGTCGCGACAGCTTGGATGGAAGAGCGTGTGTCTCAGCTCCGTACGCAGGCGGAGCAGGCCTACACGGCTGCTGAGGAGTACCGCGAGGCCAACATAGGGGTTCGCCCTGGAACAACTGCTGACCCATCTGGCGAGACTGCTGATCAGCGTCGGGTTAAACTTAAGCGCCTCGAGAATGCAGCTCAGACGCTTCAAAGCACCTACGAAACCTTTTTTCAGCGGCTGGCCGAACTCACCCAGCAACAAAGTGCTCCTGGCTCCGATGCTGTTGTATTGAACACAGCCGAAGCTCCCTCCGCGCCGAGCTTTCCCAAGAAAAAGCTCACGCTGGCTCTCGCTCTCATCGCAGGCGCTGCTGCTGGAATTGCTGGAGCGCTAATCCGGCATCTGATTTCAAAGCTTTTTGTGTCCCCACAGTATCTTCAGGCGGCCGGCCTGCCGTATTTAGGCAGTATCCCGGCTGTATCATGGGCACAAAAGCATGCCTCACAAGATGGTCTCCGTCGCTTTTTGCAACGTCTGGGGCTGGGGCCCCGCGCGAAGGAGTACGCAAGATCCCAAAGCAAGTCAGGGGGCGAGCGCGCTATTCTCGAGAGCGCCGACTCCCCGTTCAGTACAGCCATTCTCAATATCAAGGTTGAGCTTGATCTCGCCGGTCTAGGGCGCAACATTCATACATTAGGAGTTGTATCGACCGGGCCCAGTGACGCGGCTTCGGTAGTCGTAAGCAACCTTGCTCTTCTGGAGGCTCTGCAGGGTAGTGCGCTTCTGGTTGATGCAGAGGGACGCAATTCGCAGTTGTTCCAAGCCCTCGCACGACCCGGCAGCCTGGGTGTTGTTGATGCGATTACAAGAGGGGGCGAACTCAGTGCGGCATTGCAGCAGGACAATGAGACTGGCTTGTACTTTCTCCCCTACAACGCGCAACCCGGCTTGAACCTCCCTATCGCTGCAGTTCCTTCTCGGCAGTTGAGCCGTTTGTTTGAAGCGGCTAGGGCGCAGGCAGAGGTAACGATCGTTCATGTTCCCCCTATTGCTTCTGCGGCCACAAAGTCATTGCTGCCATACTTGGATGCGTTACTGATCCTGGCTGAGACGGGACAAACCGGGACTCGTCTACTGATGGACGTGGTTAAGGAGATTGAAACCCGTGGTGGGAATGTAATGGGCGTTGCACTTTATGAAGGCACTGGTCAGGATGACCAAGGCCAAAGTTGGCTTCACGTCCCGCTTCTCAGAAAATTACGCACTCTTTCAGCTTCTGTCTCCTGAGCAGGGCAGTTGAAGATGCACCCTCGCGTTTCGATCATCATTCCCACTTACAACGCGGCCGCGCACATTGGCCGGGCCCTGCAATCAGCCCGTTTACAGACGATTGAGGACATCGAGATCATTGTTATTGATGATGGCTCTTCCGACGCGACGGCAGAGATTGTGGCGCGCGTTGCTGACGCGGATTGCCGCGTCCTGTACATTGCCCGTCGACAGAATGGTGGGCCCTCCGCTGCCAGAAACGATGGAATCGAGAAGGCGAGCGGTGAGTGGATTGCCGTCCTTGATGCTGATGACGAGATGGCGAGCAATCGACTCGAGCGCCTCCTTGAACTCGGCGGAGCTACATCGGCAGATATCGTTGCTGATAACATTATCGTTAGCCCGGAGGCTCATTATGCAAAAGGGCATCATAGAAAGGGTCGGCCAGCATTGCCCAGCAGTGGGCTTCCTTACCATTTCAGCGTCGACGCAGTCGAATACATCCGCCGGAATATGATGCTCACTTCAGGCTTCAAACTCGGCTACCTGAAGCCAATGTTTCGACGGGATATGCTCAGGGCGAGTGGGCTCTTTTATGACACCGACGTGCGAATTGGCGAAGACTACCTTTTATGCCTCCAAGCACTTCTAACAGGCGCTCGTTTCGTTGTAACATCAGAGGCATTATACCGGTACTGGGTGAATCCCGGATCCCTTTCGTCTAAGCTGACCAAACGCGACATCCTCGCCTTGCAGAAAGCGCAACATTCGGTGGTCGCATTGTGCACAAATGAGCCGCTGCGGCGCCAGCTCGCGGCTTATGACCGGCATCTGATCGAACTGCTCATGTACACAGACTTTGTCGAGACCTTGAAGCACGGGCGCTTGCACCAAGCTGCAGCATCTGCCCTATTAAGGCCCCGATTGTGGCGTCATATCATTCGCGGTGGATCAGAGGCAATCACAAAGCGGGCGCGTCGGATCTTCCTCGTTTGAGGCAGATTCTCATGGGCCTCGTCCTCGCTCTCAGTTCTGCGATACCTAATGTAATAAACTTGCTCATAACAGGTTGACTGCATAATCTGCGCTGCTAATCCGAACGGGTTAGTCCCTTCGAATTGCATTGCATTTTATGCAAATTTTAAGTAAGTTCTGTTCAAGCGAGAAGGGCATACGCCAAGCCTTCGTCATTGAGCGCTCACAACAAGAACGATGAATGAGTGCTCATTGAATCCTCCCGCAAACAGGATATTGGCGACAGCACTCTCAGGGGGTTGATGAAATCATGGGTGGGCAAAACGGGCAGAGCGGCCGTACGGCCGCAGACTCCTTCGCATGGGCTGCAGAGTGCCCAAAGACTGCTTCCACGACTTTAGCGCGCCCTGTTGGCGGCTTCACAAAGCGCTCATTTGACGTGACACTCATTGTGGCGGGTTTCATTCTTCTGTGGCCCCTTTTGCTTCTGATCGCGCTGCTTGTTCGCAGCTCCGGCCCCGGTCCTGTAATTTATCGACACAAAAGGATTGGGTACGGTGGCAGGGAATTCTCCTGTCTTAAGTTTAGGACTATGTCGGTTGATGGTGAGCGTATCCTCGAAGAGCATTTTCGGCAGTTCCCGGACGCGCGCAAAGAGTGGCAAGAAAGCCGGAAACTGCGACACGATCCTCGGATTACCCGCATCGGGTCGTTCCTGCGGAAGTCTAGTCTGGATGAGCTTCCGCAACTGCTGAATATCTTGTGCGGAGACATGAGCTTGGTCGGACCCCGCCCAGTTGTTCGGGATGAACTGGTAATGTACGGTCCGTCTGCAGCGCATTACCTCCGAGCGCGGCCAGGCCTCACCGGTGCTTGGCAGATCAGTGGCAGGAGTGATACGACCTATAGCGAGCGCATTGCTCTTGATGCAGACTATGTGCTGCGGTGGTCCTTCATCTCAGACCTTAACATTGTTGTCCGCACCGTCCCTGCGGTTGTCTTCGCCAGCGGAAGCCGCTAAGAACAATTATTGCCGTCCCATGCTCAGGCGTCCAAGGCACCGCATGAGGCGTTCACCCTCGTGACAACGCACCATGAGGGCTGTTGTATCTGCGTCCTGATGTGTCGACTGCTCGTATCGGATTTCAGATCTTGTACTAGAATGGGCTGGACTTCATGCTAACAGGCTAACACAACGGTGAAGCATAGAAATGACCAGTGCTGTCTCAATCGGAATTACGACATACAACCGGCCTGAGCAGCTTGGGCTCCTTTTATCGGCATTGGATCGACAGGTTCTCCCGCACGATCTCGAGAGCCGGATCAAAGTTGTGTTGGTCGATAACAGCCCTGATTGTACAGCGAGAAACGTTGCGGAATCCTACTGCCACACTGGTCGCTTCCCATTAAAATACATTTCAGAGCCGTTGAAGGGCTTGTCGAAGGCGCGCAATGCCGCCCTGGCAACCGCTTTGCCCGACTCGGAGTTCATCACTTTCATCGATGACGACGAGGTGCCAACGTCCTCTTGGCTCGCAGCTTTAGTTGGAAAACTCATTGAATCCAACGCAGCTGCCGTTGTTGGCCCGGTGCAGCCCATTTTCGAGGGCGTAGCGCCAACGTGGATCTCAGGCGGACAATACTTTTCGAAGAATCTCGCAGTAGAGTGTGGCTTCGTTCGCGAAGGGTACACGTGCAACACCGCTCTAAGGGCATCCGTGCTTAGAAAGCTCAATCTATGGTTTGATGAGGCTTTCGATCAAACTGGCGGCGAAGATACAATGTTTTTCGACGCCCTCAAGAAGGCAGGTGAACAGATCGCTTGGGCTGAGGATGCACTTGTTCTTGAGTGGATCCCGAAAAGCCGCACAAACCTATCATGGATGGCTCGAAGATGGTATCGGACGGGCGGAACGGAAGCAAACCTCGGACGCTTCAGGCCCTTAGGAGTTGCTGGCCGAACTGTCAACTTCTTGCGCGGTTGTGTTCGGGTCGGAATAGGCGCCCTACTGTTGCTGCTATGCGCGCCGTGGTTTTGGTTCCGGCGAGGTATGGTTGTCCGGGTTTTAACAATGATATGTAGAGGTGCTGGGCTTGTCTCGAGTGCTTTCGGGAAGCAACATCAAGAGTATGCGCATCCGGCCTACCATTGACGCAAATTTGAGCATAGCCCGATTATGGATTTTTACTACGATATCAATGTTTGCTCGGCAGCCCAAGTACGTAGCACTACATGACATGAGCCAGCAGTCGCATTCGGCAGACAGCGGGATCGGTTGGGGTGAGGTTAATCTTCTGCCGCTCAAGCGCGCGACTCCAAGCCTCAAGAATGCGCCATCTGTGGAAGACTCAACTCTACTGGCTCGTTTGCCTGCCTGGGTTGAACAAGCATTTTGGTGCTTTCTTGTCGCGGTTGGCTTTGGTGCCCTCCAAAGCTACTCAGGTCTAAGTCGGGTTGCGTGGCTTATCGCAGATCTCTTCGTTGTTGGCTGCTTTGTTCAAGCCTTTAGCCAGTATCTCTCAGTCTCCGCACGTGCCTGGCTGTTCTACTCTTGGCCTGCTTTAGCAATCACGTCTTGCCTCTGGTCTCTCGTTCCGAGCCTCAGCATTTATCATGGACTGCAACTTACGGCGACAGTAATGGTCGGCGTTGTCCTGTTCACGAGGTGGGGCTTCCTCGGGACAATACGGATCGTCTTTTTAGGCTTGTTATCCGCAGTATGCCTATCCTTTATAGATGGACAAAGGGATCAGTTCGGAAATTTGATTGGTGTTTTTGGGCACAAGAACCAACTAGGTGGTGCTGGAGTTGCGCTCTTCTTCACATCGATAGTGCTGTTCATGCCCCGCTGGCGCCTCGTGTCTTTGCTCGGGACGATTGTCGCAGTTGTCGCAGTTGTGTTCAGCCACTCCGGGACTGCACTCCTTAGCTTGGCACTCGCTGCCTGCACACTTGCAATGGCAGTCATTTGGATTATGAGTCGGTCGGTGTTCCTTATTGCAATTGCAGTGGCTGCCGTACTGATTTCCAGCATTGTATATGCTTTATCTATTCAGAACCTTAGCATTGTAGATGAAGCTCTACGCTTACTTGGCAAAGACGCCACCCTAACCGGCAGGACTGTGCTGTGGCGGTACGGGTGGCTTAGCTTCATGGATCACTTCTGGCTGGGTGTAGGTTACAAGGCGTATATGGCATCCCCGCTGACCACTAGCACCCTCATTCAATATATTCTGCAGCAAAGACTTCCATATCTCCACAACAACTGGTTGGACGTTGCTGTGGACTTGGGTATTGTTGGCTTGGGCATGTTTGGAGTGGTGGTATGCCTCACAATCATAAGAATTATAAACGTATTTATTCGTTATCGAACTATATTGTACGCGTGGTCTCTTTGTTTTCTTGCGAATACATTGATAGCTTCTCTCGCTGAAGGTTCATTGTTTTACAATCACAGTATGACCCAAGTATTGATCGTTGTTGTATACTTGAACGCGGTTGTCAGTACTGTGCGAACTCGAGGTTAGGCTCGAGACTCGTTACTCATCGTAGAGGTATAAGACCATATGTCCGCTTGTGTTGAGGAGGTGGCTCGCCCTGCTCGGTGCCTCCGAGGGTTGCTCGGATGGGCCGAGCCGATCCTCACCGCAGGAGGACGATGAAGTAGCCCCTGAATAGACCGGACACGATCTCCCACCTCTCTAAGAGGTAGGAGTAGTGTTGGTGCTATGACTGGTTCTTCTCCGAAGATAGAGGTCCTTGACGGACCACAACACCGCCGCCACTGGACGGCCGCCGAGAAGCTGTCCATCGTCCAGGAGACCTACGAGCCGGATGCGACGGTCAGTCTGGTCGCCCGCCGGCATGGTGTGGCGCCCAACCAACTGTTTCGCCGGCGCGAGCTCGCCGCCCAGGGAGCCCTGACGGCTACCAGTGCCCAGGAGGAGGTCGCTGCCGCCTCGGAGTACCCCTCCTTGCAGAACCAGGTCCGGGAACTGTAGCGCCTGCAGGGCCAAGAAGACGCTTGAAGCCGAGATCCTCAAGGAGGCGCTGAAGGTCGCCACCAGGCCAAAAAAGCAGCTGTTGCGCTCGCTGTCCTGGCCCAAGGGCGGTTCACGATGAGTGCCGTCTGCGTCACCCTTGAGGTCGCCCGCTCCAACATCGCCGAGCAGGCAGCCGGGCGGCCATCAAAGCGCCGGGGCCGGCCGCCTCCGCCGGACGCGGGACCTGGTGGCGGCGATCAAGGCCATCATCGGCAGCCTGCCGACCTACGGCTACCGACGCGTGCACGCTCTCCTGACCCGCCAGGCGCAGGAGCAGGGCCGTGCTCCACCCAATCACAAGCGCGTCTACCGGGTCATGAAGGCTCATGGCCTTCTCCTTCAGCGGCACGCGGGTGGGGCCGAACAGCGCCGGCACGACGGGCGCGTGGCGGTGGAGCGCTCCAATCTGCGCTGGTGTTCGAACGGGTTCGAGATCGGCTGTGACAACGGCGAGAAGGTGCGGGTGGCGTTTGCGCTCGACTGCTGCGACCGGGAGGTGCTAGGCCATGTGGCCACGACCGAGGGGATCAAGGGTGAGGACGTGCAGGACCTGATGATCACGGCGGTCGAGTACCGCTTTGGGCCGGTGACCCGTCTGCCGCAGACGATCGAGTGGCTCTCGGATAATGGCTCGGGCTACATCGCCCATGAGACGAAGAGCCTGGCGCGAGAAATGTGGCTGGAGCCGAGGACCACACCGGTGCAGAGCCCACAAAGCAACGGCATGGCCGAAGCCTTCGTGCGCACGATCAAGCGCGATTACGTCCGCGTCAGCCCGATCCCGAATGCCCAGACGGTGATGGAGAGCCTTCCTCTATGGTTCGAGCATTGCAACAGCCTTCACCCGCACAAGGCGCTCGGGTATCGTTCCCCACGTGAGTTCATTGCCTCACGTCAACCGGGATGATCTGTCCGATATTTCAGGGGCAACAACAGACGAGCCATGGGACAATCTACGGAAGTTTTCGTCGGAATCGATGCCGCCAAAGCGCGCAATGACGTCCTTGTGGCGCTCCTGTGGAGGACTTGGCGTATAACGTGTCCTTCCATCTTGGGGCTAAACATCTCTCTAGCGAAAATTTTATCAGTCTAATATAGAATTGCGATGCCTCCCTCGGTAGGCCGAAGTCAAGCATTTGAAACTCAAGCGACGTTGGTTGAAAAGAATTGAAGAAGTCAAAATGGGTTCTGCGCCCCGAGTCTAGCAAACTCCTTAATTTGGATTTTCTCCGCTTTGTAGCTGCAATAGGTATCGTTTGGTTTCATTACGGATCAACGCTGATAGATCCAATTAAGGAACGCTTAGAAGCTTTTCTGCTGTTTGTAGACTTGTTTTTTGTAATTTCTGGTTACGTTATCGCCTATGTTTATGGTGGACGGCTCGGTTCAGGTCATGACTACCAAGTTTTCCTAAGGAAGCGCGTTGCTCGGTTAATTCCTCTGCACTGGGTAACCCTTGGTCTCTATGTAGCTCTCGGCCTAGCTCTTGGAACTAACGCCAAATACCCTGATATGTTTAACTGGCAATGCCTAATCCCAACTACTTTCTTAATGCATTCATTCGGAATTTGTACAACACCTTCCTTCAATTACGTTTCTTGGTCCATTAGTGCTGAGTTCGCAATGTATATTGCGTTCCCATTATTATTCGCAGTTGCTCGTTTACGATGGGTACCGCTGGCGGCAGTTGTAATCATATTTGTAATCCTATTTCAGATTACGAGCGGGGCGCATCCTTGGTACATCTGGACTCATGACTTCGGCGTCGTCCGTGCCCTTCCGGCCTTCTTATTTGGACTGTCGCTCTTCGTGTATCGCGACGAACTCAAGCGCGTTCCCGCACCCACTACTGGAATGTTCATCACTCTGGCGCTATTTTTTTGGGGTTCTTTCACACGCACTTCAATGGGAGCTCTCGTCCCACTCATCTACGCAGTCGTTTTTTTTGGTGTCGCCGCCGATGTGCAGGATCGTAGGATTTGGATGGTGAAGAGGATTGCCCCACTGGGGCAGCTTACCTACTCCGTCTATATGCTGCATCTCCCACTTCAGACGTTTTTGCTTGCTCGTGTACCTTTGGATGGTTTCGCCAGAGTGACTTGGTACGTCTTGGGCTGTTTTATCCTGATGGCGGTCTCTTGGGCATCTCTTGTGCTCTTTGAAACACCAATGCGTCGCTGGATTAGCGGCAAGGCTAAAGAAGTAACCGTTATCGATGTTCTCAGGCCGCGTCGTTGAGGTCTTGCGCGGCGGCATGGGCCTACGGCAGCAGTCCATCGATGCGGGTGTTGAGATGGCCGGTGGCGATGCGGCTCGGCACGTCGGCGAGGTAGGCCTGCGATCCACCCCGCACAGTGTGCAGGTCTCGATCAATGAGGTACTGATCGCCCAGTGCTCACCTGACCTGCCACTTAAGTTTCATCCAGCCGCCGTTAGAGCCCCGGCAGGTGATACGCCGTGTGGCGCGACAGGAGCAAGGGGCCAGCACGCGGAGCCTGTCTGTTGCGCAGCGTGATTGACCCTTGCGGCTCTCAGGCCCGCGGCATAGGCCGTGGCCATCCTATAGCCTAATGAGGAATGGGGCCTCGCGGTATTGTAATCGGCCACCCAGGCCGCAATCAGCTCGCGGGAATGATCCAGTCCGACGAACAGGCTCTCGTTCAACAGTTCATCCCGCCTGCGGCCGTTGAACGACTCAATCTAGCCGTTCTGCATTGGCTTGCTTGGGGCAATGTAATGCCACTCGATCCGATGCTCACCACCAGCCTCCTGCTCCCGCAAGATCCCAATAATCTGCTCGTCCGCGAACCGTGAACGCTTCATTGTCCGTCCTTGTGAGGGGCCGGACTCTAACTCAACGTGGAGGAAAATTTCAGCGGCAGGTCATTGTAGCGCTGCCGTCAAGAAACTAGCCCAAAGTGCATGCCTAAGTTCTAATAAATCTCAAGTGAAAAGTTTTGCACTCGCAGACGACAGGCGATTTTGAAGCCGATTGATTGCGAAGTTCGAAATGGAATAAGGTTCGGCTCTCTCAAGTTCGATCTGCACTGAAGGACTTCCATCTCCATACCCCCAGCGCTGTGCTTCATCGCGATAAGCCGCGAGCAAATGTCGAACCGATCCGACGAAGTGACCAGCAACAAAATCTTGGTTGTACCGGTCATGTTTTGAGATTACACGCATCTGCTTTGGCTTCCATCGGTACGTGCGAAGCTTTCCTGCAAGTGCCGCCCAGCAAGTCTGTTCCACAAACCACTGATACGATCGATTGGCTGAGTACCCGTAGCTAGTCTCAATGGTTCGGACCAGGCGCTCCATTCCCTCAAGTTCAAAGAAGCGCCGCCGGATCATCATCATCCCAGCGTTAAATCTATGTGGCAAACTATAGCGCATAGTTTGCCAAGGTTTCCAGCAATAGGAGTCAGCGTAATCCTTAAGATGTATAACATCTACATCCTCGCTTGGAAACACGAATGCACTATGGAAAGGTCGAACGAACAATATATCAGTGTCGCATAAGATTATATTTCCTTCTAACATAAGAGCAGCATCAACAAGCTTCATGCCCATTGCTGAACGTCTGCGAAATGCTTCGCAGTGTGGGAAGGTTTTGAGCAGAGGGTACACAAGGTCGTCCGACTCCTCCTTTGAGATTATACGAACATTAGGAAGAGCGTTTTCTAATCTCGCTCGATCCTCTTTCGTGATTGAGCCGTCATCGTGAAGCACAAGTTGAACAGGGTCCCGCGAAAAACGCAAAAGTGATCCTAGGCACTCAATCCCAAGATCTATGTCTCGATGGCAGATCATAGAACTGATCTGCGGTCTGTCTGGATCAATCGCCAATCTTCCCTCCAATCGATCCGAAACCAAGCATGTCCGAAGCGTCTGATGTCAAGTGTTGCCCAAGACCGACGAACTGATTTTCCTACTAAAGAGGCCTCTGTGGGGCTCAAGCTCCTATCCGTACCTCTGAAATCAAGGCAAAATGGCTTCAAAGGCAAATGGACATTTCTCAAGCGGCGTTTCCTATGTCGACCTCCACCATTTTTGGTACCCGAGATCCCCTCAGAAGGAAACTAATGATCTTCACGGGATGCCTGTAACGGAGAGGCCTGCATGGCGGAAGAAGCGGACGATCATCTCGAGATGCCGTTTGAGGCGGCCGAACTCGCGACGGGCGAGCCGATGCAGGTTGTCGACTGATCAGGGCAGGGCGTTTGCCATGGCACGCTTGATGAGGGCATTGCACTGCTCTTCCGGATTCAACTCCGGGGCATACGCCGGCAGATAGGCCACCGCATAGTCCTGCGCGTGCGAAGCGATGAAGTCCGTGGTCGCCTGTGAGCGGTGCGCGTTGAGCCGGTCCCAGACCACCAGCAGAGGCGTGCCGATCTTGTGGCGGAAGAAGCGCAGGGCCTGGATGACGCAGTGGCTTGAGATGGACGTGCGTAAGTGGCGCGCAACCAGCCGCCCGTCCGGCGTGATGGCCACCACGCTCGACACCTCACGTCGCTTGCTCACCCGCTGGAGCACCGGGGTCAGCCCGCGCCGCGCCCAGGTCGTGCCCGGCCGGATCCGGAGGCTGTGCCCGGTCTCGTCCCAGAGGACCAGGGTCCGATGCTCCCGGCGCGTGCGACGCAGCTCCCGCCGCCACTGGTACAGGTGTTGCCGGGTGACATCATGGCGCCGGGCTACATCGGAAACGCTCGCGCCCTCCACACCCATTTCGCTCAGGATTCTGTGCTTATCCTCCTGTGACCAGCGTCGCCGGCGCTCCACGCCTGTCAGTATCTCTTGCCGCATTGCTTACGCCTTGCTGACGTCAACAACGACGTCGTTAACGACGTAACCTCACACAACACGACAAGCTTCGTAAGGCGGCCTTGAACGGCCGATTACCGTAAACCCGGGCTGTAGTACAACTAATGATCCATTCTTCCGAAAACCGTGCACGTTTCCTTCATCCGTCTCCGCGCCGGACGGGCTCTAACCTCTTCCGGATGATTTCACACGGTTCACGTAGCCTCGACTAACGCAGGCTTTGAGTTTTTTCCAATCGCACGGGATATATTAATCGCTGGGGCTTCGACCATCCTGTGAAATAGCTCTGCAACTAGCAGCGACATCAAAACGGCCAGAGCAAGTAATGCAGGCACTGGAAGAGCGCCAGCGAAAGCGTGCCCGATCGACAATAAAACTATCAGGTGGGTTAAATAGAGACTGAATGATACCCTGCCTAGCCACGTCAATATACTTTTTGACAGGAATGATTGGAGGCTCTCCGAGTTTAAAGTTACCACGATAAGTATTAGAGAGCCAGCTCCATTGGCAAGTTCACTATATGGAAGCATAAGTGCGAGCCCGAATAATGCACAGCATGCTCGAGCGAGGTTTGAGAATGATTGCAACAGACACCGCCAGAAGTTGCCTGTGGCAGCAATCATTGCTCCAATTACAAAGAACGTTGAATAGTGAATCGTGCCACGAACTTCACTAATGGCAGTATTTCCGCCAGTTTCTATTAAAAGCACTGCGACAGTTGCGACTGTAATGTATAGCAAGCCAGGAAGCCAACGAGAATTTATCAGCAACAGGCAAAGAAATGGAAGCAATACCGATATCCGAAGTTCGTAGAAGAGGCTCCAAGAGACGCCATTGAGGTCGAGCCCGCTCCTTGTTCCTAGCATCAGCAGCATTTCGAGTGTTGCCCGAAGCGTAACTGGCTTCGACCAATTATCGTCAAATACGCCGCCTAATTCATGAGGCATTGGTGCAAAGAAGATGGCAAGTGGGATAGCGATTGATGTGGCGCCAGCAAAAGGAATGTAGATTCTAACAAACCTTTTTATGACATATTTGCCGTAGCCTGTGAGCGGGAATCTAGATATCAATCCCAAAGAAAGTACAAATCCACTCAGGACGAAAAAAAATATGACCCACGAGTGCGCATTTCTGATTATGCGCAAGGGAGTGAGCTTAACCCATGGGTCCACCACCTCAAAAATCGCCGGCGGCAACGCCCCGTAGCAGTGACTTAACATCACAATAAGTGCGGCTATGCCACGCAGCGAATCCAAGGCAACGATCCGATGAGGTACACTCGTTTGCAATTCCGGACCCATCCAATGCAAATCACAATCCCACAACCTTAGATACCGTTTTGGAGCTCCGTGTCCATAACTAAGTTTGTACAGCTTATTAGTTTTAGATAAGACTTCCTGCTGTGCTAAATAATCCTGAACAAACTGTAGTATATTTGCTAGCTTGTGGAGCTTAGTATACAATATGATTATGGTATCGGAATGAGCATGCATCTGGAGTAAACAATGTTAGCCGTGCACAAGGCAGGTAAAGCGCCTTGGCTTGGCGGTGGTATGCTCTTGCTCTGCCACTCAGCGCTGATGCAATCGTATGAAGCCGCGCGAGAGGAGCTTGATCATAGGCAAAGGACCAATCATAGACCTCAGATCCTGTTCGAGAACGTCGCAGTGGAGCGGATCGGGGTAGCGTCGGGTCTACATGGGCCCAATGTGGACGAAAGAGCATCGCGGGTGCCGGAAGGCCTTTGAGCGGCGGCGCTATCCCACTGGCCTGACCGACGAGGAATGTCAGCGGATCCGGCCGATCTTGCCTCCACCTGCGCGGCATGGCCGCAATCCCAAGGCAGACCTGCGCGAGATGCTCAATGCCAATCTCACACCTAGCTCGCACCGGCTGCGACTGGCGCATGCTGCCAGATGAGTTCGGGGCCGCCCGTGGGAGCTTCTACGTGCGGGTGGCGCGCCTCGGCGTCTGGAGCAAGCGGTCGATTGTGGCGGCGCTCATCGACAGGACCTTGGAGCGGAGTTCCGCCTCGAGCTTCGAATGTCCATTGCGTTCCAGCGCCGGCAAGAGGATGGGCCGCAAGGCCTTGAGGCGCTTGCCGCAGACGCGATCGGAAGCCTCCCGCAGTACAATCAAAGCGCCTCGAGCGACTTCATCATAGAACGACGGGCGCTGACGGGTTTGCCGGCGCTTCGGCTCCGGGAGCCTGTTCAGAACACGAATTGCGAACTTTTCGTGATAACCTGTTGCGGCGATGAATTCCTACAAGATCCTGCGCTTGTCCTTGTTCGCAGCGGCCGTATAGCGATCCCGGATCGCATTGGTGAGATCCATGCGCATGGCATGCGTCATCTTCGTCGTCATGATGCCTCCCTCGTGGTGAAGGGCTCATGCGGGATGCGCCTTTACGGGTAGCATTTTAGGTGAGGCAACGAACGCGCTCGGTTACATTCTCCTTGAATCAGTGCGCAGGGGCTATGGCGCGGCCAAGAAGGTAAAAGGCCGTACGTGGCACATTGTCGTGGACTCGGCGGCTCTCAGGCCCATTTTTGTGCGCCAAGCCGGCTCGCCCGAGCCAGTGGCTGATGGTGGAGGTCACACTGACCACAATGCCGAACTGGCGCAACTCGGTTTGGATCTCCACCAACGAGATGGCCGCCTTGGTGTCGAGAAGAGCCCGCACGAGAGCCTCATGCGGCGTGAGGATCGAGTGGGGTGGCAACTAAAGTGGGCCGGAGCCGGGCTGCCGCTCTGGCGGCAGCGCCGCACCAGCTTCACGGCGGCCGACGGATTGACCTCAAAGCGCAGAGCCGCCTGTCGGATGGAGGATCCCCCTTCCATCGCACCCACAATCCGCTCGCGCAATTCTCGCCACAGAGGAACTGGCATGGGATGCCTCCCAGCAGACCATAATCAACCCTATGGAATCTGCTCTGCCGGTCCCACGCAACCATTGCACGCTCTAACACTACGCCCGTCTCTTCCCGAGACATGAAACTGTGTCCGATTTTTTGGGGGCTACTTCAGTTGGTCTGGCCAAACTCAGCGAGTTCAAGGTAAGCACTACGTTGTTATCATTAGGAGAGGTAGAGTAGGAATGATCTCGAAAGAATGGATACCCATCGGGGTTAGACGTGCGATTCCCAATCCGATAAAACAGCTTCCGTGGCGGGTACAGTGGATGAGAAGCACATCAAGGTATAAAGATGATTATATCAAAACTGTATCAAGTTTGATAGGTTGGACAATCAAGGAGATATGCTCCTCCGAGTTGAGATATGTGACATCCGGCGGCATGGAATTACTAACAATGCCAAACAACATATCTGCATTCCAGGATCAAATAGCCGGAGGGTTTGAAACTAATCTCTTGATGCACTTTCGGCGCGCGCTATCGCCCGGAAGTGTAGTTTGTGATGTTGGCGGCAACATTGGCGTTTATGCGCTTGAGGCAGCGCGGGTAGTGGGACAGACGGGAAAGGTTATATCGTACGAAGCTCACCCGTATACGTTTGATTTCCTCACTAGGAATATTAATCTGCATCGCTTCGATAATGTTATTCCCCTCAATGTTGCTGTGGGAGATACGGAGGGCTCCATCTTTTTGAATTATGGTCAGGGCAATTCCGGATCAACCCACGTTGCGCTCAACCAAGAAGGTATCGAAGTTCCTATGGTTACTCTGGACGAGAGTCTAAGGAGGCATGGGATAGTGTACCTTGATTATCTCAAAATCGATGTAGAGGGATATGAGTTGCCAGTACTTCGAGGTGCACTCAACATAATCAAACAGAGCCCCAGCCTTATAATTCAGATCGAGGTCGATCAAGGAAATCTCAGCCGTTTTGGAAATGACACGAATGAGCTTGTAGATTTTCTCCTTCAACTAGGTTTCGAGCCGCGTGGTGTAGCACCTGACGGATCAACCACTTCTGTTAACCCCTACACAGTTAAATACGGCGACCTAATTTGGAGAAGGCCGGAATGAGTTTAGGTGTTCAAATCCGGCTTTGGTGGGCTGGATTGAGCCTGAGCGTTTCGGCTCAACTATCTCGATTGCAGGCAATCGGCCGTTACATCGACGGCTTCTACAACCCTGTGCGGCGCCATTCGACACTGGATTATGCCAGTCCGGCGCAGTTCGAGAGGCTGGTCGAATAGCTACCAAACCGCTCTCCACAAAAGCAACGCAAATCCGCACAGTTCCTGGTTCGACTTACGATTCATAAATCAGCATTGCAAAGTTACAACTGATAGCCTCGTGTTATGCAACTAAATTTCATCTTCTGTGTAACGCGTCTTTACAATTCAACGCTTTTAGGCAAGATCGCTCAGAACCTCCCTTATAATTCAAACTGCCTGGCTCTTATAGTTGCTATGTCTGGGCTAACCATCTTGGAAAAATGACAGCTAAGCGAAGAAGATTTCTCCCTTGGAGCCGAGTAGGGGCCTGGGCAAGCATTCCCATGGTGTGCATAGTGTTGCAGACGCCCGCTTTTGCGGAATACCGTCTGGCACCTGGTGACGTATTGGAGCTCTCCGTCGCGGGGTTCTCGGAACTTCGGCAAAAGTCCACAATCGGGGTTGACGGAGAGATTGTATTGCCGCTCATCGGCAGTGTGAAAGCTGTTGGGCGCACATTGCCCGAGCTATCTCAGGCTATTCGGCAGGCCTATTCGAGCGCTGTGCTCCAACAGAGAGTGCCGGGTGGACAATCTGAGCCGATCGTGATTACGGCCAACGAAATCACCTTGCAGATTTCTGAATATCGGCCGATTTATCTCACCGGAGATGTTGCCAACCCTGGGCAGCAACCGTTCCGGCCCGGCATGACAATCCGGCAGGCAATTACCGTGGCGGGTGGCTTCGGCGCAGGGCGCGCCGGACTTGCGAACCCTCGGCTTGAGGCGGCTCAAGTCCGTGCTGATATGAAGGCACTTTGGGTGCAACTGGTGAATGACCATGCCACTGTCTGGCGGATCAATTGTGAGTTGACCGGGAACAACGCTCCTTTCCCTGATTTCTCAATGGCTCCCCTCGATCAAGAGATGGTCCGTCAAATAAGATCAAACGTGGAAGAGCAGCTAAAGACGCGGCGGGACGATCTTTCCAAACAGAAAGCCTCGATTCAGAAAACGATTGAGCAGGCAGACAAGCGCCTTGCTCTATTAGCCGACCAATTGAAGAATGAGGAAGCCGGAAGTCAAGCTGATGCTGAGGACTTTGCGCGGGTTAGTGCCTTGTTCGAGAAGGGCAACATCGCAGTCACGCGCCTATCGGATGCACGTCGAACAATGCTGTTTTCCGGAACGCGCGTTCTGCAAACGACATCTGCGATTTCTCAGCTCGAGCGAGACAGAGAAGTGCTAAGAAGATCCCTTGAAGAAGCCGATGCCAAGAAGCGTATTGCCTTAAACGACGAGCTTCAACAGGTACAATCCAGAATAGCACAGGCACAAACAAAGCTTTCGGGACTTGAGGAAAGATTCCGATACATCGGCGGATCGCAGACCGGACTTTCGCGCGATCTCGGTAATGAGTTAAAGATTTCTGTATTGCGAAAAGGGGCAACTGGTGTGGAGCGTATTTCCTCCGAAGAAGATGCCGATCTTCTTCCAGGGGACGTTGTAGAAGTTCTTCTTCCTGATGACCGCCCTCAGCTATGAACCTTCTAATTTGACCTTCCTAACCTAGATCGTCAGACAAACCCAAAGCCAGACTTTGTTTTGAACTGTAATGCTTCGCGATCTAAGGGGGCGTAGTATTACAGAATGGCTTAGATGGAGCTGAGGCTGTGCAGCACCCACAGGGAGTAAGCGTGCAGCTGATGCCGTTCAGGAGCGATAATTCCACGGCATGAGGGTCTCGATCTTGCGGTTGGGCCCCCCGTTGGCGATGCGCTCGAGCGTTCGGGTCAGCCAGGCGTGTGGATCGACGTTGTTCATTTTGGCCGTAGTCAGAAGGCTCGCGCTGGCTGCCCATGTGCGCCCGCGGGACTATCGGGAATTTCGTGTGGGGCCATTACGATGATCATGGGGGAGACATCGCATGGCACGCCGCAAGGAACCCCGCATTCCCGACCACCTGCTCGATTAGCAGCTGGCGGGTGCTGAGGCCCAATCAGCCTTTGCCAGGGACGGGCTGCTTGACGAGCTGAAGAAGGCTCTGGCCGAGCGGGCGCTCAATGCCGAGATGGACCACCATCTCGATCAGGACAGCGAAGTCGGCAACACCCGCAACGGCTATGGCCACAAGAGAGTGCTCACCGACTCCGGCAGGATCGACCTGGAGATCCCGCGCGATCGAATGGCCACCTTCGATCCGCAGCTGATTGCCAAGTACCAGCGCCGCTTTCCCGGCTTCGATGAGAAGATCGTGTCGATGCACGCCCGCGGCCTGAGCGTGCGCGAGATCCAGGGCCACCTGCGCGAGCTGTACGGCAATCGAGGTCTCGCCGGATCTGGTCAGCGCCGTCACGGATGCGGTGCTGGAGGAGATCAGCGAGTGGCAGAACCGGCCTCTGGAGGCGCTCTACGCCCTGGTGTTCTTCGACGCGATCCGGATCAAAGTGCGCGATGAGGGCACCGTGCGCAACAAGGCGGTTTATCTCGCCCTTGGGGGCGGCCGGACGGCACCAAGGAGATCCTGGGGCTGTGGATCGAGCAGAGCGAGGGCGCCAAGTTCTGGCTGCGGGTGATGAACGAGTTGCGGACCCGCGGCGTCGAGGACGTGCTGATTGCGGTGGTGGATGGCCTGAAGGGCTTTCCCGAGGCGATCACGGCAGTGTTTCCCGAGACCTAGGTCCAGACCTGCATCGTGCATCTGATCCGCTCGTCCTTTGCCTTCGTAGCCTACAAGGATCGCAAAGCCGTGGCAGCAGCCTTGAAGGCGATCTACCGAGCTAAGGATGCCGAGGCTGGCCAGACGGCCCTGGAGGCGTTCGCCCAATCGGTCTGGGGCCGCAAGTACGAGGCCATCGCGGCCGCTTGGCGACGCAATTGGGCGGCGGTGATCCCGTTCTTTGCCTTTCCTGAGGAGGTTTGCCGGATCATCTACACCACCAATGCTATCGAGCCGCTGAATGCCAAGCTGCACCGGGCGGTGCGGGCTCGCGGGCACTTTCCCACCGACGAGAGCGCGTTCAAGCTGTTGTTCCTGGTTTTGAGGCAGACGCAGAAAGAGTGGAAAATGCCGCCACGCGAATGGGGCATGGCGAAAGCGCAGTTCGCCATTCTGTTCGAAGGCCGCTTCCGGCTGGGATGATGAACCCGGCCTGTACACGGAAATTCTGGCAGTCCCGCCGCTTGAGGCGGGTATTCTCCTCGAACACCTGCTTGAGCTCGCGCACCTGATCCGACTCAAGGCCGGCGTACTGCTTCTTCCAGCGGTAAAACCTCTACTCCGAGATGCCGACCTGCCGGATCAGGTCGGCCACCGGCAGCCCCAGCACCGCCTGCTTCAGGACCGCCACGATCTGCTCAACCGAGAACCGCTTCTTCTTCATGACAAACCTCCTTCGTCCCGAAAGGAAATCTGCCGAGAAAACTAACAAAAGAGCTGGACCACTTCGCCCGTGTCACCTCATCACAGAAAAGGAAAGATGATTGCTCACCAGCCTCTTACACCGTTCATTGCGGGTGAGTTGAACTCGGCTGGATCGAGCTTCTCAAGATCATGCCGATTGCTTTTGCGAGCGTCTTGCGGCCCCTCGCATGAGAAAGCATGGATAGTAGGGAGAGCAGATAGCAAGTCAGGAGTGTCATCAATATCAGGGGGAAACCCGCAAGGGAGAGTGCCTCCTGGAAGCCAAAATGGACGAAGAACCAGCTTAGGCCAGCAGAGGCTAACAATGGTCCCTGAATAAGCCAGTAGTCCGCGAGGAAGATTGGACCTTTCCTGCCTAAAATGAAATATAGTACTGGTTCCTTCAAAAGATAACTGCTCAAAGCATAAGCACTTGCCACTCCAACCGACCCGCCTTGAAGGCCCACCAGGATTGAGCCTACTGTCACAATCGAACTGTAGATACCCCAGTAAAACATTGCCTTTGTACGTCCTAGAGAGATGAAAACCCACCCAGTAGAATTCCCAAGAGGTTGTAGCAGTCCAGCTAACCCGAGCCAGAAGAAAACAGGTGCAATTGGCGCCCACCGCTCTCCGAACAGTATATCAACGAAAGTATCAGAGATAATTACTAAAGATGCTAAGCCAGGTACGGCAACGAAACACAGTATTTGCGCAGAGAACAGATAGATCTCTCGGAATTTGACTTGGTTGGTTTGGAAGCGACTCAGTATGGGAATCATAATGCGTGACAAGGGGCCGCTAATTGTCTGCAGCGGGAAGACCATCAACTTGTATGCTCGGTCATAATAACCAAGTTCAACGCTGCCGTGAAATTTTCCAATTAGAACATTGTCGAGGTTCCGGGAAAAGAAGTTCAAAAAGTTGAAACCTGTTAGACCAGCACCGAACGATATGATCTCTCGGTCCATACGAAATCTCGGTTTCATGGGCGTATAACGGCTTGATACCCAAGAAGCAACGAGGGTGGTCAATGAAGACGCTGATGTAGAAATTAATAACGACCAGTATCGCATCCCGATGATCGCGCTGGCTAGAGCTGTAATCAATCCCACAGCAATAGAGATAACTTCGATGGTGGCAAGCGTGCGAAAACGCAGATTTCTGTTGAGAATACTTAGCGGAATTGAACAAAGGCTTCCAATCAGTAGTGGAATTGCCGAGGCTGAGGTTACGGCTATCAGTCTCGGATCGCTATAGAACGAAGCAACCAGAGGGCTAATAAGCACAACTATTATGCTGCATATCACTCCGGCAGCTGTCGACGCCCAGAATACGTCGCTAATCTGCAGATTGTCTAGTTTATCCTTTTGGACTAGTGCTTGTTGAAGCCCAAGATCCTGAAATAGAGAGATAAAGACAATTATTGGACCAACTGACGCGACTAACCCAAAATCTTCGGGGGTGAGCAGGCGTGCTAGAAGGATCACCGAAAGGAACTGTGAGCCGACTTTCACCGCTTGCGAGAAACCCATGAATGCGCCGCCACGGATGGCTATGCGCGATAGATTTGTAGTTTCGCTGCTCATGATTGGCTCAATTCGTACACGCAAGGGTTTGTTAGGGAGGGCGGAGCTAGATGGCACTTATGGCAGACCACCGAGGGACCGCGGAGTTTGCCAACTTCAGACACGGGACGTGCCACATTTGATGCCGGATACATCCCTGCTGCGACGCCAAGGCACAAAATGGACCATCCCTTCGCGAGTATTCGCTGTTAATTCGGCCATATGTACACCTTGTCCGCTCCGCTAAGAAAGCTGCCTACTGCGTGTCATTGCAATCGCTCTCCATGGCGTAGCTGTGTCGTAGATAGCAAATAGGGATTTGCAGGAATTCTCGAGATCAGCTTCAGAGTGCTGAATAAGTCTACAGTTTTTGATGCATCAATTTGGTTGCGCCTTAACAGGAAACCCAAAGTGCCTTGTCAGTGCGCCGATCTGCTGGTCGTTTTTGCTCATGAGCAAGTTTTCATGGAACAGACTACGCTTCTGAGATGTCGGCCAAGTTGGTGGCACACCAGGCCCGCCAATCTTCTTGTAAATTGTCTTGGCACGCCTTCCCATCCAATAAAGCCAAAGATCGTCTCCACTCGGGCAGAGTTCCTGAAAAGTTTGCTCATCGAGCACGTCTGGATGGAGAGAGTTTGGCGGATACAATACGCCGCCAACGCCAATCGGAAGTAGGCTTGGCGAGACTTCCGGCGCCGAAGCATATTCCCAATCTTTGTAGGCTTTCGAGGAACCATCCTGATTTAGCGTAACTTGTCGGGCAACCCGACAAACGATCTGATGTTGGTCTTTTTCCCATGCCTTAATCAAGTGCTCAAGCCAGTGGGGGCCATAGTACGTATCATCATCTGCCGTGACGATGAACGCATGAGGGAAAGCCCTGAGGCTAGGAATAATTTTTTTGTACGACTTGATGTCCGTAGTGTAACGAATTTCAAGCCCGTACTGACAAAGATCGACTATTTCCGGTGGGATCGAGGTGTCCCCGTGAGCAAGCCAAAGAACAGTCCGATCAGGCCTGATTGTCTGTGATAAGAGGCATCTGAGGGTGAAAACAAGGGTATTAAAGCGCGGTTCATACGACGTCAAAGAAATTACTAAGTCGCCAGGCAGATCGTGCGCCTTCTGAGGCTTTCTGACGTGCCACCAGCAACGTGCTGCGGCGAGAGCTGTGTATCCTCTAAGGTTATCACGAAGGGCAGGATGCCACCTGTATCGGTAACGCCACTTAATTCCCCATAATGCTCGATTTAACAAAGAACGAACGAACAATTCTCACTCTCCACCAGCGGCCTAAGGAGATGCGGTGATGTTTACGGGCTCATCCACCGAATGAACTATCCTCACATGGTTGCCAGTATGGTGACGGTTGACACGATTCCGGATGTTGATACTATACAACATATACAGACACTTTGTTGCGGTGTGGCAGCCAAATACAACTAATTTCGTCGTACATCAATAATTCTGCGGGGAATGAGTCGACATCGCAGCCTAGAGCTGCCTTTCCTCGGCTTTCCCGACTTTTTATGGAGGCTCGCAAGATTGTGGATAGTTCGATTCAACTAAGATAATGAACAAGTTAGACAAAGAAGTTTAGGTTGGTTGAAATTGATCGACTGCGGCGGAAGCGGAGGGGCCCTAGCTAACCTGGTGTGCGGGTTTTTAGGCCTCGAGATCCACGGCTATCCTGAAGCGGTGAACAGCCTGCGACGCCTGTTTGCTGCCAGAGGAGCCTACTATTGACCCCGAGCGCTTCATCATAACCGTCTTCTGCACCATCGACGATTTCTTCTGCCAGTCCTGCCCCAAGCTGCGCCAGCGCGGTCCTGCACCCACGCTGGCCGACAGCGAAGTTATGACCATCGAAGCGGTCGGCGAGTTCCTGCACATCGATACCGACCTAGAGCTCTATGCCTAATTCCGCCGCCACTTCGGCGACCTCTTCCCCGGTTTGCTCACCGTTCATCGAACGACCTTCGCCCGTCAGGCTGCCAACCTATGGGTGATCAAGTCCCGGCTGTGGCAGCACCTGGCCGCAACGGCTCGTCAGGACCCAGCCCTGGCGCTCCTCGATAGCCTGCCGGTACCGGTCTGCCACTTCGCGCGGGCGCACCGCTGTCGCAGCTTTCCGGGAATTGCCAGCTTCGGCCATGATGCTCTCGCCCATCGGACCTACTATGGCCTGCGGTTGCATCTGTGCGTCACGTGTCCGGGCGTTATCGCTGCCGCCACCCTAGCCCCCGCCGATGCGGCTGATCTTGCCCTTGCGCCTGAACTCCTGTCCGACCAGAGGGGATGGGCTCTGGCGGACGGCGCATACTGAAGCCCGCGCCTGCGGGAGGATCTGGCGACGCAGGGGCTTGCTCTGCTGGCGCCGCCTCAAGGGGCGGCGGCAAAGACGGGAGGCTGGCCGCACTGGCTCGTGCAGACACGACGCAGGATTGAAACGGTCCTGAGCCAGCTGAACGAGCGCTATCATGCCAAGCAGATGTGGGCACGGGACGTCTGGCACTTGACGGCCCGGTGGCTGCGCAAGCTCGTCAGCCACACGATGGCGCTACTGCTGTGTCAACGCAGTGGTATCTCGTCGCTTGCCTTCGCTAAGTTAATCGCAGCCTAAAACCCGCACACCGCGTTAGCTAGCTATCGAAGCAATAGGACTTCGAGTGGGTGTGCACCATCTCGCGGTTATGCTAACCCTATCTTAGGCCTCCGCACAGCTTGCATTTGCGAGTTTCTAATGCAACCACCTTAAAATCATAAGTCATAGCTGTGATCTTGCCTCGCGGTCTGATCGCTTCTAATAGCCAGAGCTCGATGACCAACAGGGCTGCGCATGCTCAGCTATGCCGTTCCACTGTCGTAACGCATTGCAATGCGAACGAAGCGGTTCAGAGGCGAAAGCGGTCCAGCTTATGCTTGGACATTGCGCTGCAACATGGTTTAACGCCCTTAGCAGATCCAACCTTTGACGCTATTAGCGCGGGACGTTCGATGAAACAGACTTAAGTTGTCGGCTATCGTTAATCGCTTAGAGAACAATGCAGGCCTGCGAGTTGGAATTTTGTTCTATAGTATCATATATGTTTGAGTTTAATGGGAGTCTCTGATGCGTGTTGCGATGATCGGAGCGGGCTATGTGGGGCTGGTGTCGGGCGCCTGCTTTGCTGATTTCGGGCACGAGGTCTGCTGCGTCGACAAGGAGCCGGCCAAGATCGAGGCGCTCAACCGGGGCGCGATCCCGATCTTCGAGCCGGGCCTGGACGATCTCGTGGCCAAGAACGTGCGCGAGGACCGCCTGACCTTCACCACC
The DNA here is from genome assembly GCF_013307435.2 of Microvirga terrae. Taxonomy (NCBI): domain Bacteria; kingdom Pseudomonadati; phylum Pseudomonadota; class Alphaproteobacteria; order Hyphomicrobiales; family Methylobacteriaceae; genus Microvirga; species Microvirga terrae. The sequence continues at coordinate 3,845,096 of NZ_CP102845.1, read as the reverse complement.
GATCTGGCGCAGGCCGTCAAGAGCGCACAGGCCGTGTTCATCGCGGTCGGCACCCCGTCCCGGCGCGGCGACGGCCATGCGGACCTGTCCTATGTCTACCAGGCCGCCCGCGACATCGCGGCCGCCATGGACGGCTACACCGTGGTGGTGACCAAATCGACCGTGCCGGTGGGCACCGGCGACGAGGTCGAGCGCATCATCCGCGAGACCCGGCCCGAGGCCGAGTTCGCCGTGGTGTCGAACCCGGAGTTCCTGCGCGAAGGTGCAGCGATCGCCGATTTCAAGCGCCCGGACCGCATCGTGGTGGGCACCGAGGACGAGCGCGCCAAGGACGTGATGACCGAGCTCTACCGCCCGCTCTACCTCAACCAGTCTCCCCTGCTCAGCATGTCCCGGCGCACGGCCGAGCTGACCAAGTATGCCGCCAACGCGTTCCTGGCCACCAAGATCACCTTCATCAACGAGATCGCCGATCTGTGCGAGCAGGTGGGCGCCAACGTGCAGGACGTGGCCCGCGGCATCGGCCTCGACAACCGGATCGGGGCGAAGTTCCTTCATGCCGGCCCGGGCTATGGCGGCTCGTGCTTTCCCAAGGACACGCTGGCCCTGATCAAGACCGCGCAGGACCACGAGGCGCCGATGCGCATCGTCGAGACGGTGGCGGCGGTCAACAGCCAGCGCAAGCGCGCCATGGGCCGCAAGGTGATCGCCGCCTGCGGCGGCTCGGTGCGCGGCAAGACCGTGGCGGTGCTCGGCCTGACCTTCAAGCCCAACACCGACGACATGCGCGATGCGCCCTCCATCGACGTGATCACGGCGCTGCAGGACGCCGGGGCCCGGGTGAAAGCCTATGATCCGGAAGGCATGGAGGCGGCCCGGTCGGTGCTGACCGACGTGGCCTATGCCCGGGATGCCTACGATTGCGCCCGCGGGGCCGACGCCCTGGTGCTGGTGACCGAATGGGACACGTTCCGGGCCCTGGACCTGTCGCGCCTGAAGGCGACGCTGGCCGCCCCGGTGGTGGTGGACCTGCGCAACGTCTACCGCCCCGAGGAGATGCGCCGCCACGGCTTCACCTATGTCAGCATCGGACAGCCACTTCCTCATATGTACGAAAGATCAGTCACTAGAGAGACAAATGTCTGATACTTCGGTGATCATCCCAACATACAACCGGGAAGCGTATATCGCGCAGGCGATCGAAGGTATTCTGCGGCAAACTGAACCCGTGCGTGAGATCCTTGTAATAGATGATGGATCCACAGACGCCACGCCTCAGATTGTTCAAAAGTACGGTGGAATTGTCCGCTATTGTAGGAAGGAGAACAGCGGAAAGGCAAGTTCATTGAACCTCGCTATCCCCATGACGGACGGCGCAAATATCTGGATTTTTGATGATGACGACATCGCTGCTCCAACAGCACATCGAGCGTTGCAAAACGCCCTGAACAGCGAAAGAGGTCACGGTTTTGCCTTTGGGAGGTACCTGCATTTTGATCGGAGCGATCAGAGTGGCATTCCTGTTGAAACTTTTCCCTTGCCATATCACGAGCGCTTGGAGTTCCAATCGATCTTTATTCAATTGATGGAGCGGTGCTTTGTGTTTCAACCAGGCATGCTCGTGAGGCGCGCAACCTATGATAAGATCGGTCCCTTTGATGAAGGTTTAGCGCGATCTCAAGACTATGAGATGCTTCTGCGGATTGCTCATCGGTTCTCAGGTGCAGAAACGAGCGATGTGGTCTTTTACCAGCGCCGTCATTCGGGGCAGCGCGGCCCGGCGACAGCCACATCGCGCTTTCAAGATCGTGAAAGTGTCTGGCAATCGTACGATCAAAGGTTCTTTAGAGAGTGGTATAAAACCTTGCCGCTTTCCGCATATAAGCCGTCGATGATATCAGCGGACGAGCGAACGGAAGCACATGAGATCACCTGCTTGTTCCAGCGCCTTGTCCTTATGGGGCGCAAGTCTCTCTGGAAGCTAGCTGTAAGCGACTTGGAGTATGCTCTTGAATTGTCACGGGAGATTAAGAAGTGTGAGCTTAGCTTAGAAGAGAGCCGGATCCTGCGGAAGCTCTTTATCGAGAGGCCGTTCT